>CBFCYP010000276.1:0-1586 GCA_965602185.1 uncultured bacterium | reverse complement strand
TCGAGCTGAGTCGTAAATCTTGAATCCGGATCACCAAGGGATGCCAGGATACCGAATCCCATAGTGTTCTCGTAATCTCCTCCCGGAACCACCGCCGTTCCCCTGAATCCGATTCCAAGGTGCCAGTAATCGGCCGCAGCCGAAGATCCCGCAATAAACAGAATCATAACCACGCCGAGAAATTTTTTCATCGATCTCTCCTTTTGCCGCTCAATATCCAAATTTATCATCGGCTAATATAAGATATGGAAATAAAAAGGGCAAGGCAGTAGATAAATTAATCGAAAAAAATTTAATCATCAGTTTGTCGAAAATTAGCAGTTTTTTGGATGTGCATTGTTTTCATATTGAAACAGATTCTATTTCCTTTTAAGCTGATCCCGTCCAAACAGCTTTTTAAAAAACAGCTTCCAGACCCCGAAAACGGCCTCATAAACGATTTTTTTGTTCATTTTGGAGGTTCCGGCGCGCCGGTCTATGAAAAGTATCGGTATCTCCTTGATGCGGAATCCGCCCCTCCAGACATAAAAATCCATCTCTATCTGGAAACCGTAACCGTTGGATTTGATTTTCGCAAGGTCAAGCCATTCAAGAACTTCCCTTCGAAAACACTTGAATCCGCTGGTGGGGTCCTTGACCGGCATCCCGGTAATATAGCGGACATATATAGACGCGAAATACGAAAGCAGGAGCCTGGTAATGGGCCAGTTTACAATGGAAATTCCATTTACGTACCTCGAGCCGATAACCAGGTCGCAATCCTTTATAGTTTCCCTGAAATCCTTGAGGTAATCGGGATCATGGGAAAAATCGGCATCCATTTCCATTAGATAACCTATCCGCGGAAGTGACAATCCGTATGTAAAACCATCGATATAGGCCGTACCCAGGCCCATTTTTCCCGGTCTTTTAATGAGATGGATTCTGGGATTATCCTTTTTAAGATTTTCGACGATTCCCGCCGTGCCGTCGGGCGAGTTATCGTCTATTATGAGCACTTCGATATCATCGCCCTGTGCCAGGACGGCCGAGATAATCTTCTCGACATTTTCCTTTTCGTTATAGGTTGGGATACAAATAAGAAAATTCATCGGACCCTCGTCGAAAAAAGGTAACATAACCCGCCAAAAACCATTACACTCCAGTAACTTATCAATCTATCCGAAATCGTCAGCGCTCCCGCCAACTCCGATGACAGGCCCGAAAGAGACAAAACCTTGAGCATCAGAAGCTCGACAAAACCGAGACCCGCCGGCGACAGCGGCACCGACATTATCACCAGGGAGGCCTGTGAAACGAAAAGAGCCAGCACGAAACCGGCATTGGCCCCCAGAGCGAGAAAAACGAAATATAACCTGAACGCCTCGCAAAGCCATATCAAAACCGTCATCCCTAAAATTATCGGTATTCGTGACGGATACCTGAAAAGGCCTTTATGGAATCGCTCCAGTTTTCCCGCAAGTTTTGCGGGCACGAATCTTATCAGATAGGGAAGCCCGCCCAGGGCCGCTATGAAAAATACAATAATTATAGTGACCGCCATGAAGGCGAAGATGAGATAGTCTCCCTCCTTGGTGCCGATGATC
>CBFCYP010000275.1:0-1627 GCA_965602185.1 uncultured bacterium | reverse complement strand
GGCGGGGATCTCGATTCCGAGATCCTGGAGCACCTGAAAGAATGCCGGGAATGCGAGCGCGAGTTCGAGGCTTTGCGAATCCTCAATTCGGCATTCGACATGGCGCGAAGCGAAGATGGTTCGCCGCCAACCCCATTTAACGATTTAAGATCGAGATTGGAGAAGCTGTCGTCTCAAAAAAAGGAGGATTCTATCATGGTTAAAATGAAATATGGGATTACCAAACATCCGAAGTTTTCGTTCGGAATCGTGGTGTCGGTATGTGTTTTCGCGTTTGTACTTTTAGTACCGATCTCTTATGAAAAAACCATCGGGTATGAACTGGCGTTAAGCGGAATAAGCTCCGAGGATAGCACCGAAAAAGAAGTAGCGGCCGATATAGTAACGGCGCTGGGGTATGGGGAAGCCGCGTTTTCCTTTGAAGTCGATGGAAACCAGGTCAAGTATCACGTCAGGAATATACCATCGAAAAAAGCGGCCGACGAGATATCCTCGGCCATATCCTCTCTGATGCGCTCCACTTCGGATATCGTTATAACTCCCATAATCGCCCAGACCACCGGGAGCATTTACGCCCAGGTGAAAGAAAAGATAGAACTGAATGTAAAAAAACAGCTGAAAACAAAGATAGACCTGAAGGTTAGAACCGAGGGGAAAACCGACGAAGAGGTGAAAAAGGAATTAGAGGAGGGATTGAAAAAACGGGGATATAAAGATCCCCGCGTAACAGTTACTACGGACCCGGAGGGGCAGAGACGGATAGTAATCAAAAATGTTGAATTGTCCGAAGGCGAAAATAAAGCATTCGAGACCATGGAAATGATGGAGCTATTGGTGGGCGAAGGGGGAGAGATAGAAATCAAGTCCCCCGCCAAAGAGAATCTCGACATTGATACCAAGGGCAAAACCAACGAGCAGATAAAAGAGGAGTTGAAGAAAAAACTGGCCGAGAAAGGGATGAAAAATCCCAAAATTACCATAAAAGATCGTCCGGACGGCAAGCGCGAAATCAATGTTGAGGTGGAAGAGGAAAAGAAAATAGACTGATATAATTAGCGTTTCAGGTAGTAAGGGCGCTTCGGGCGCCCTTTTTCATTCTACCGGTCGCTTTCCTCTTCGGAGCCCGGTTTCTTCCAGTAATAAATCCAGAGATGAATTATATAGGCGATGATCACGGCGCTTATCAATGTGCCGGCAAGATCGAGAGTGGTAATATGGCCCGCAATTAAAACGACAGCTAAAATGACCAGTACGGCTAAAGCCATAATAACCGCAATAACCCTGGAAAAAAGTGACGGTATGAAAATAGGATCTTTCATCTGCTAAAAAATATACGAAATATTTCTTTTTATAGACACTCTTTTTTACATAAACGATAAAAAAGGGGAAATAAATCGATCTAGGAAATGGAACTACGTAATTAACGCAATCTCAAGGCTCTCATGCCGTTAATAATAACCATCAGGGAAACGCCCATATCGGCGAATACCGCCATCCAGAGCGTCGCCAGCCCGGCTGACGCCAACCCTATGAATACCGCCTTTATGCCTATAGCCATTATGATATTGGAAATAATTATTCCATAAGCCTTCTTGGAAAGTCTGAACGCCCAGGGAATCCTGGAGAG
>CBFCYP010000274.1:0-1665 GCA_965602185.1 uncultured bacterium | reverse complement strand
ATATGATCTGCGATCTCCGAAAAAACGGCGCCCTGTACGCCGACGGCCAGCTGTTCTTTAAGAACGGGAGGTTTTTGAAATAGACTGATTTCTGGTACTTTGAATTCAGAATGACATCGATTTTCCGGCCTTAATTAAATATCGGACTATAAATTTATTTACCTTTGACTGACAGCTTCTGACATAGATAATTTGTATAATGACTTATGAGTTATGATAATGAAGGAAAAAATGTTCCCGATTAATCCTATTAAAATCAGCGGCAATTGGATTGCCGGATGGGCGCTTGATTATCATACTGTGTCCAGCCGATATGACAAGGCAGGTCGCTATTATATAACCGATCGAACCGCGCTGGGAGAGGTATTATATAAACTTAAGTATAAAAGATACTTCTGGTTGACGAGGAAAATCGCAAAAGCCGCATCGGGATTTTTGGAAAATATGAACATTGCCAACGAGATAGATTTGATAATAACAATCCCACCCGCCGGATTCCGCCTGTTTTTTCAACCGGTTAAAATGCTGGCAAGGAGTATCGGCCGAATTTTAAATAAGCCGGTAGAAACAAGAGTCTTAAAAAGGCGGAAGAAGATACCCCCGGTAAAATCATTGGAGGATAATCTAGAAAGATTGAAATTGGTTAAGGGATTATTTTCAGTTAAAACCAAAAAACTCTCCGGTAAAACTGCGCTGCTGTTTGATGATCTTTACAGATCTGGAACGACGTTAAGAGAAGCCGTGAAAATGTTGAAATCGGAAGGGAATATAGATAGAATTTTCGTTTTGACCATCACTAAGACAAGAGTCAGGAAATAATGGATTTATCAGTGTTCGATATCTATGCCCTGTTTTGTGCGAAAGGCATAGGCAACAGAAAGATTAATCGCTTGGTGAAAAGAGGATTTGGCGGTATTGAAAACATCCGCGAAATATTTACAAGAACGCCTGAGGAGATTTCCGAGACTCTCCCTGATTTCGACAAAAGAGATGTTGATTCGCTGAAAAACATGAATTTGGTAATTATTCAAACAGAATTCGATATGTTGAATGATAACGGAGTCGAAATAATTGCCTGCAATTCGAATCATTATCCTTCAAGATTAATCCAAAAGCTTGGCCCGGATTCCCCGGCGATTCTTTTTTGCCTGGGAAATCTCGAAATTATATCAAAATCCTCCATTGCCATAGTCGGCTCCAGAAATGTATCCGATCGGGGAAAAGAAATTGCCGGAAAATTGGTAGAGGGATTGAAGAACATTAATGTATCCATAATATCGGGCGGCGCGAGAGGTATCGATTCCGTGGCTCATTATTCCGCCTTTGAACATAGCCTTGAGACTGTTGTAGTTAGCGCTCATGGTATAAACCAAGTGTTAAAAGAAGGGATAGATGATGCGGTATTGAGAAGCGTGTTATTCCTATCACAATTTCACCCGAATAGCGGCTGGTCTCCCGCCTTCGCCATGATTCGAAACAAAACCGTATGCGCTCTTTCAAACGCGATTTTCGTTGTGGAGGCGGCGGAATCAGGCGGGACGATAGATACGGGCGTAACCGCATTGAAAATGGGAGTTCCGCTTTATATTATCAGCCCCAGCGAATTTAAAATCCCGCCCCCCGGCAATCGATATCTTCTATCCAAAGGGGGACGGGAAATTTATC
>CBFCYP010000273.1:0-1786 GCA_965602185.1 uncultured bacterium | reverse complement strand
CAAAAATATCGATCGGGAACAATTTAATCTGTCCGCGATTTTGTTTAATGAAGGCTGGCTATATGACCAACTTACCGTTCATAAAATAAAAACCACGATTATAAGCAGCAAGCGGTCATGGGATCTTAATCTTCTATACAGATTGATAAGAAGCTGTAATCGGCAAAATATTGATATAATTCATTCTCATTATATGGGCGCGAATTTGTATGCGGGTTTGGTGGGCGCAATTCTAAGGATCCCGGTCGTAGCGACATTTCATAATGAATTAATATTGGCCTGGTGGAAATACAGATACAGCAGACTCAAACATTTTATAATTCGCAATTTTACATCAAAAGTAGTCCTGGTGGCGGATTTTATGAAACAAGATTATATGGAAATCGCCGGAATTCCGAGCAGTAAATTGTCGATAATTTATAATGGTATCAAAACGAGTATTGAGAAAAATGATTTTGATAGTACCTCCCTTAGAAAAGGGCTTGGTTTATCAGGGGATGATTTATTAATCGGACATATCGCCAATTTCAGGATTCCTAAAGGACATCGATTTTTAATCGAGGCCGCGGGCCTGGTATGTAAAAAGCTGAAAAACGTAAAATTCCTGTTAATAGGCGATGAGGGAGACGGTAGTCTTAAAGGCGAGATCCAGGATTTGATAACCAAGATGGGCTTAACAGATAATGTCCGGCTGCTGGGATTCAGGGATGATATTCAACAACTACTTAATTTAATTGATATTTTCGTATTGCCGTCTACGTCCGAGGGGCTGCCGCTTTCGGTTATCGAGGCCATGGCGGCATCCAAACCGGTTGTCGCGACAAATGTCGGCGGCCTGGCGGAGATCGTAATACCGGATAAGACCGGATATCTGGTGGAGGCCGGAAACGTCCACGCTCTTGCCGAAAAGCTCCTGATTCTGCTTGCCGATGAAGGCCGTAGAGAGCAAATGGGCGAACAGGGAAGAAAAGCTGTTGAACGGAAGTTTTCGCTCGATGTTATGATTGATAAATATCAGAAACTGTACGCCGAATTATTGAAATGAGCCTGGATACGATAATGATAATAATATTCTGGCTTGCGTTATTGTTGCTATTCTGGACTTACATAGGTTATTTAGTAACCTTAAAGATAATTTCCATCTTAAATATAAAAGAAGTAAATAAGCAAGACTATTTCCCGGAGATAAGTCTTATAATCACGGTTTATAACGAAGAGAAAAGTATTGCGAAAAAAATTGAAAACAGCCTGGCGTTAGATTACCCCAAGGGCAAACTGGAAATCATAGTAGTATCCGATGGCTCCACTGACGGGACAAATGAGGTGGTAAATTCATATACCGGGGAAGGCGTCAGGTTTCTGGTATTGCCGCAACGAAATGGAAAACACCACGCCCAGGGCCACGGCATAAGATTCGCCGAAAATGATATAATTGTATTGTCGGATGCCACTACTATTCTAAAAAATAACGCTTTGGAGAAAATTGTCCGTAATTTCGCCGATTCTGAAGTTGGCTGCGTATCCGGCCTGGATCAGATTATAAATGCCGACTCCGGCACTTATGGCGAGGGAGCTTATGTTCGATATGAAATGGAACTGAGATCTCTGGAAAGCGCGGTAAATTCTCTGGTGGGGGTTTCCGGATGTTTCTTTGCCGTGCGAAAACATTTATGTGAGAACTGGATAGGCAATATGTCGAGCGATTTTTATTTGCCGATAATTTCAAATATGAACGGTTACCGCGTAGTCCTGGAGGATGAAGCCATCGGTTACTATGAGGCTCTGG
>CBFCYP010000272.1:0-1868 GCA_965602185.1 uncultured bacterium | reverse complement strand
GGACTTACGGACAGATCGATATTAAAATTGACTCTAATCGAGCTCGGATTTAGCGAGAATCATTATTACGAAAATGAGGACCGGCTTTTCAGGGCGGCGGATGAATATTTTGAGCGCGAACTTAAAACTCTGACAGAATTCCAGTACAATCCCAATCCCGGCGTAGAAGAATTTCTGAATCGCCTGAAAGAACAGAACGTCAGATTAGGACTGGTTACTGGCAATATCAAGAAACACTCCGACTGGAAAATGGAGGGTGTGGGATTCAACGGATATTTTACAACCGGCGCATTCGGGGAGGACGGTGAGGACAGGGTTGATATCATGTCTGCCGCCCTGGCAAGAAATAGGGATATCCCGGTATCAGAAATCTGCCATTTCGGAGATTCGCCAATGGATTTGGGCGCCGCCGCGAAACTGGGCGTTCGCTGTGTGGCGCTGACTAAAAAAGGAGGCGGCACGCATTCCAGGGAAGAACTTGAAGCGGCCGGATATGGCTTGGTTATCGATAGCTGGAAAGACCTGGACAGGATTCTAGAATATCTGAATTAGTTGATAGGGACAGGTTTACTGCAAGCAAGTCATAATTATAAATTAGACTTGAATACCGCGCTTAATTACCATATAATTCAATTCAAAACTTGGGGTAATATTGGAAAGTAGGAGCCCGTTTTGAATAAACTCTACTACGGCGACAATTTGGAAATATTGAGAAAATATATCCCTGACGAATCAGTTGATTTGATCTATCTCGATCCACCGTTTAATTCACAACGGGCTTATAACGTCATATTCCATGATCAGACCGGCAAGGAGCCCGCGTCACAGATCCAGGCCTTCGAGGATACCTGGACCTGGGGGCCCGACACCGAAGACGCCTTTGACGCCATTATGGCGGGCAAATACCCGCTTGAGCTTAAAGATATGATGAAGGCTTTTAAGGAGTTTATGGGGATGACAAACCTCATGGCATATTTGACCATGATGGCAATAAGGCTTGTGGAACTACGGCGGGTGATGAAGGATACCGGCTCTCTCTACCTACATTGCGATCCTACGGCGAGCCATTATTTAAAAGTGCTGTTGGATCAGGTCTTTGGCATAGCAAATTTTCGTAACGAGATAATTTGGAAACGGAAAACCGGCCGAGGAGAAACATCTCATAAAAGTATCAGATATGGTACATGCACCGATATTCTCTTATATTATTCAAAATCATCATCTGCTCCTTTAAAAGCTATTTATGGCAAAAGCGATCCCGATTATATAAAGAATTTTTTCAAATTTACCGACAAACATGGTCGAAAATATAGAATTGACAATTTGGCAAGCCCATCACCCAGACCGAATCTCATGTACACATATAAGGGCTATGAACCGCCCAAGACGGGATGGGCAATTTCCAGGGAAAAAATGGAACAATGGCATAAGGAAGGTAAATTGCATTTCCCAAAGAAAAAGGATGGCAGAATACAAAGAATAAGGTATTTGGACGAACTAAAAGGCCAGCAAATCCAGAATCTATGGGATGATATCGGGGCTATCTCTTCTCATGCGAAAGAACGGCTTGGCTACCCTACTCAAAAACCCATCGCCCTTTTGGAGCGCGTAGTGGAAGCCTCCTCCAACGAAGGCGACGTTGTCTTAGATCCCTTCTGCGGTTGCGGCACCGCGGTCGCGGCGGCTGAAAAATTAGGCCGCAAATGGATCGGGATAGATATAACCTACCTGGCGATTGCTCTTATAAAAAAGAGGATTATAGACCATTTCCCCGATACAAAATTCGAGATTGTCGGCGAACCGAAATCCGCCGACGATGCCAGACAGCTATTCGTACAATCTCCGTTCCAATTCGAAAGCTGGGCGGT
>CBFCYP010000271.1:0-1892 GCA_965602185.1 uncultured bacterium | reverse complement strand
GTAAAGGCACCATCGGTTTCGTGTTCCAGAGCTTTAACCTGATTGACGAATTAACGGTCTTCGAGAATATCGAGCTTCCCCTTTTATACCTGGGTATTCCCAAATCCGAGAGGAAGAAAAGGGTGGACGAGGTTCTGGAGAAAACACAGATCGCGGCCCGCAAAAAGCATTTTCCGCAGCAGCTGTCGGGCGGTCAGCAGCAAAGGGTAGCAGTGGCCCGGGCGGTAATAGCGAATCCCAAAGTCATACTTGCCGACGAGCCCACCGGTAACCTGGACTCCAAGCATGGTGATGAGGTTATGCAGCTTCTGAGCAATTTAAACGAAGCCGGAACGACTATCATAATGGTCACTCACTCCCCCACTTACGCCGAATATGGTAACCGTACCGTGCATCTTTTTGACGGCCACGTGGTTACGGAAAACATAAAGGAACAGTTCCATGTTTAAAAATTTCCTGATTATTTCGTTAAGAAACCTGACCAGGAATAAAACCTATTCGCTGATAAACATCGCCGGACTGGCCATCGGTATGGCCTGTTGCCTGATGATAATGCTGTGGGTGCAGAATGAGTATAGCTACGACAGATTCCACGAAAAAGCAGATCAAATATACCGGCTGTGTATCGACGGCCAGGTCAGCGGAAGGATCGTGCGGGCGCCCATTAGCAACTCCCCGGCGGGCCCGGCTATGGTCAATGATTTTCCCGAAGTTATAAACGCCGTCAGGACCGATAATATTCCCACCATCCCGGTCAAATATCAGGATAAAGTATTCTTCGAGGAAAATGCCATTTTCGCCGACAACTCGATATTTGATGTTTTCACCTTTCCCCTGATTGCCAGAAGCGAGGAGGCTCCGCTTGCAAGGCCCTATACAATCGTGATTACCGAGAATACGGCGAAACGTTATTTCGGCGATGAGAGTCCTCTTGATAAAACCATGAGACTGAGTAACGATCTGGATTTCACGGTAACGGGGATTGTACAAAGCCCTCCGAAGAATTCGCTTTTCGATTTCGACATGCTCTGCTCGTTTGAAACCAGATACGCGGAAAACCGCGAGCTTATGGAGGAATGGATCAATTTCAGTTATATTACTTATCTACTTCTGGATGGAAACGCAGATTATAAAAAACTCGAGGCTAAATTCCCGTCTTTTATCGACAATCATATGAAGGAGCGCCTGGCCGCATTCGGAATAGGGCTGGACTACTTTCTGCAGCCTCTGACATCCCTCCGCCTTTATTCCAGCCTGGAATTCGAGGAATCGGAAAACATCGGGAATATTACTTATGTATATCTCTTTTCCGGGATCGCCCTTTTTGTGCTCTTAATTGCCTGTTTCAATTTTATCAATCTCACCACCGCCCGTGCCGCGGCCCGGGCCAAGGAGGTGGGATTGCGGAAGACATTGGGCGCGCACAAGGGCAGATTGATATCTCAATTTCTGGCCGAGTCAGTTATATACAGCCTTTTTTCCATGATTCTGGCGATATTGATTCTGGAAATCGCTTTGCCCATGATAAATTCCATTACCGGGACCGAACTCTCTCTGGCATCGATTAGTATCCCCTCTTTTATACTCGTCCTGCTAATTATCTCAATCGGCGTAGGTATCATTGCCGGAAGCTATCCCGCGTTTTTTCTCTCGGCGTTAAGCCCGGTTCGCGTATTAAAGGGAAATCTCAAGTCCGGAAGCTCCAGATCCAAATTAAGATCCGTCCTGGTTGTGGGGCAGTTTATAATCTCCATCACGCTTATAGCCGGCACCTTTATCATATATAAACAGATAAACTATATGAAAAACAAAAAACTGGGGTTCGACAAAGAACAGCTGATGGTCCTGTCGGAATTGGACGAGTCTCTTCAAAACTCCTCCGATCTGATAAG
>CBFCYP010000270.1:0-1959 GCA_965602185.1 uncultured bacterium | reverse complement strand
ACATCGAGGCCGTTGTAGCTCCAGCTGCCGTTGACATCCCCCACACGGTAATCGCATTGATGCTGAAATGTCAGGATTACGTTTACCTCGGTGGTGTCGTTGGAATTAATTACGATATCCGTAATAGTGGAATCCAGGTAACTGAATTTTGTATAAACAGCGTAACAGGTTCCGGGATCGAGAGTAAAGTTATAGAAGCCGTTTTCGTCGGTAGTGTCCACTCCGATCAGAGTATTGTTTTCGCTGAATACCGACACCTCAACCTCGAATACCGGATTGAAATACCAGTTATCGACCACTGTTCCGATCAGTTCTCCGAAATCCGATGGAGTCAGTTCGCCTATTCTACCGTCGGCCGTGAACCGCATGCCGTTACCGATATTCCCACCTGCCTGAATAATTCTTGACGTGGAGGATTGAAATCCGATCAGCGAAAGCCCCCTCACTACCGGCAGGTCGGTTTCCTCGTTCCAGGTATCGTTCGCTTGATCGTAATAGTGTACATGCGCCGATGCCGGGAAATTGCCGAAACCGCCGCCGTGACCGACCGTCCAGATATGGGTGCCGTCGGAAATAACGGTTGAGCCGGCATAATTCAATGAATCGGGATGCGGCGCGATCAGGCTCCAACTCCCATCGACAGGATTGTAAACCTGGCAAACATGCGGATCTCGCTGATTGCTGCCGATGCCGCCAATCAAGTAAATTAAATCATCGACTGAAGCCATTCCCGCGTACCTGCGAGGATGGGTAGGAGCGGCGAGCATCTCCCAACTGTCGCCCGATATGCTGTACCTGGCGAAATAGCCGTCGGGATTGTTGGATTTATCGCAATTATTGGCGTAAATGAAGTTTCCGCCATCCCAGCAACAGCTGTTCCCTGGTCTCCCGAGTTTGGCGGGAGGTAAAGCGATGGGAGACCAGACACCGGCGCCGGAACCGTCGGGAACGAATTTTCCGGCAGTATTATTACCGCCGGTTCCGCAAAATCTGTAAATAGCCCCATCGGTTACGCAGTAGCCGGCGTCATGGATACGTTGATCGGATGGCGTCGACTGTACCCAGACGCTGTCTTCGAAAGAATAGGCAAGCGCCAGATTGGTATGCGGCTGTCCCCCGAAAACATAAAAGTAATCGCCAATAACCCCGCCGACAGCCTTGCCGAAGGGCGCGGGGGCATCGGGGATCGCTGTCCAGGTGATACTTCGCTCTTCGCTTTGCGCCCGGGTTGATGAATAAACTAAAGCAAAGAACAAGCATATTAATAACGGAATTACAGGGCTTTTAAAATGTGGTTTCATTTTTCTCCCCCGTTTTATCTGTTTTTAATTAATTCCTCAATTTATCGGCGGGCAGTCGGGGCAGGGCATAATCTCCAACAATCCGATTTTGAAATATGCTATCATAAATGAAATATCGAGCCCGTTAAAACTGCAGGATCCGGTGAAATCCACCGCGGGCCACCATATCCAGCCCGGCGTGCACTCGCATGTGTATGGAGGAGGCGGTCCGCCTTTCATCCAGGCGATCAGAAATGTAATATCGTAGCCATTACATACCCCGTCATTGTTGATATCGCCCCGGACATAATCACAGTTTTGTAAGAATCTAAACGTCAGATTGATTACGGTCGTATCCTGCGGCAATATGATTATGCTGGAAATCGTGGTATCCGCGTAATTCTCTTTGGAGAAAATTGCAAAATACTCCCCGGTATTCAAATCCAGGGTATAAATGCCGCTGGATGTCGTGGTATCCATCCCGGCTAACGTACTATCTGACCAGAAAACAGAAACTACGACGTCCGGAACGGGATTAAAAATTATATTATCGATTACGGCTCCGGTCAGCGTTCCCGAAATGGCCGAGACCGGGAAAAACAATATTAACGAAATCGCTAAGACAGGTATTGCTAAGAGCTTTCTTAATACCTTCATCTGCTGCCTCCGTTTATAGAAT
>CBFCYP010000269.1:0-1986 GCA_965602185.1 uncultured bacterium | reverse complement strand
AAATGGGATCGATTTCGTTTTCGCGTCTATAGCCTTTCATGAAAAGATTGAAAAAGTACCGGGCATACTCGACGTTGTCATCGCCGATCTCGGCTGTTCGGAGGGCGTAATAGAGAGGGATACCGATATCATAGCCCAGCCAGTTGTAGTGGCAATCGTCGGTATCGAACACGTATAAACCGCCATTATGAACGTAAAAATTCCAGTTATGCAGGTCGCTGTGGATCAGGCCGTAGGAATGATGGTCGGCATCGAATTTTCGCAATTTACGAATATGGGAGTTTATTATGTCGATTACCAATGACTGCTCGGGCGGTATATACTTTTCCGCCTTCAGGGAATCGTCTTCATACCATTGAAACCTGATATGCGAATCATGGCTGGGCGTGAAGGTTTTGGTGGCGGCGTGAATCCTTCCCAGCGTTTTGCCCCATTCCAGAATCAGCTCTTCGTTCCACCGGCCTTTTTCCGCGTGGGCTCCGGGCGCTTTTTCGAATACGTAGCTAATAAAATAGGAATCCTCGATCTCCACAATCTCGACGGGATTTCCCTTAAGGGAGGATACCACCCCGCATACCGAAACGCCGTTGTTTTTCAGATGATCGATCCATTCGAGCTCGCCCATAACCTGGTCCCGGGTCCGGTGGACGCTGTGTGTTAATTTCATTATAAAACCTTCTCCGCCCCGCTCGAATTCGAATACCAAACTTTCGAATGAACCCAGTTTTGTCAAATCCCGGTTGGAGATGCCGTATAATTTTGCGGCGGTTTCAAGTATGTAATCACGGTGTTTTTCAAAAAGCTGTTCGCTTCTGCTGTCCATTTTTATATCCTGCCCCGAATTATTTTCGCTTAAAATTTTTTAATTTCTTAACCTCTTTGACCATGCTGGAGAATTTTTTGCCCTGCAGTCTTTGATAATGAGCTTCCTTTCCCATTTTCCGCAACGCCAGCCGTCTCAGTTCCTTTTGAAGTTTCAAGTAATTTTGATAGCGATCGGCATCCAGGTCTCCGTTATCCAGCGCCTTTTTGACGGCGCAGCCCGGCTCGTTACCGTGAACGCAATCGTTGAAACGGCACTGATCAGCCAGTTCCTCTATGTCATCGAACGCCTTCGAAAGCCCGTCCTGGTCGCCCCAGATCTCGATCTCCCTCATGCCGGGAGTGTCGATCAGGATGCCGCCGTCGGGAAGTACAATCAGCTCCCGATAGGTGGTGGTGTGACGGCCGCGGCGGTCGCTTTCACGTACCTCGTTGGTTTTTTGCCGGTCATAACCAAGAAGCGAATTTATGATGGTTGATTTGCCAACCCCCGACGATCCCAGAAACGACACGGTTTTTCCTTTGCCCAAATAGTCTTTTAAGATTTCAAGGCTTTCTTTGATAATGGCGCTCACCGAATGTACCGGCACTCCTATTACAGTGCTTTCCACCTCGGACGCTATTCTATCGACATCGCCGCAGAGATCGGATTTGTTCAGAAGCACCACGGGCGAGGTCCCGCTGTCCCAGGCTACCGATATGTATCGTTCCAGTCGTCTGAGGTTATACTCGCCATCCAGGCCGCTGACAATAAAGGCGGTATCGATATTGGCGGAGAGCACCTGCTCCTCGGTTTTCCCGTCGCCGTACTTGGGGCCGCCGGCCAGCACCGCCTTGCGGGAGAATTTGCTCTTACGAGGAAAAAGAGAATGGATAACCGCCCCGTCGCCGTCAGGTTTGATGGTAATGGCGACCCAGTCGCCGACAGTGGGGTATTCGGCTTTCGACAGGGCCTTATGCCGGAATTTGCCGGAGACCTCCGATTGAAATTCCCCCTTTTCGCAGAAAATGATAAATCGATCTTTCTGCTGCACGGCAATCCTGGCGGGTAAAACATCTTTTGTTTCAGTTGATTCAAAATGGGCCTTGAAAAAATCGTTCCAACCTAAATCTATTAAATTCATCGCAAAAACCTTCCAAACTTAAATTGACTGAACCTGATTA
>CBFCYP010000268.1:0-1992 GCA_965602185.1 uncultured bacterium | reverse complement strand
GGTTGGAAGCGTTTTATAGCAAATCCAAACAGGATAACAAAAATCTCCACCGAGAGAAATATTACGAACGCTTTTCTGACCATCTCAAAATCGATCCCGTGAATACAATGAAAATAAAAGCCACTGCGAACACCATTATTCCTGCGATTTCATGAAGAAAGCCCTCCGCGAATTCAACGCTAATCGTATAGGCGGCAATCGCCGAGAAGATGAGCCTCAGAATATTCGTGGCGATCGCTATGGGAATAGCGGCTAAAAACAGAATAAGAGGACGGATTTTTCCGGAAAGCGTTAAATGCCCATACAACGAACTAAGAGCCAGAAGCGAAACCAGGCTTCTCAGGCCGCTGCAGGCCTCAACCACCTCCAGCGAGTACCCGGGGAGATTAAGAATATTTCCATATCTAACCAGAGGTACTCCCAAAACGTGTAGAAAAACCTCCGAGACTTTGCTGGCGAAAAGCTGCATGGGAAAGGTTGCGGAATAATAGATAACCGCCGGAATCGGCACCATAAAGATCAAAAAGACAAAAGCAAACCAGATTTTCTTAAAATTCGTTTCGCCTATATAATAGAGCGAAATACCGGTAATCATCATGAGCATCGAAACCCGGGTCGTAAAATGCTCGCTGGAAGCGATACCCAGAATATAGAGGAGAGATCCGAATCCGAATAAAAGAATCCCCCATCGGCTCGGCCTGGCCGGTAATAAAAGTTCCTTTCTTTTGCGCCATATCAGAAAAATAGCGACCGGTATAACCAGAAATCCGTGCGAATAATTACTATCATACAGCCAATCTCCCACCAGATTATTAATTTCGGCGATATTAACTAATATTATAAGCAATATTAAAATATAAGGATAAATGTGTATATTCAGATGGCGCTTTAAGACCTCTTTGCTTGACGTCACTAAAATCTCCCTTTCGGAATTTATATCGGCCTCCAAAAAATATCAATAAGATATTTTTAATTATCATCGTATGATATTTTACGCCGGCACTGAATCTTTATCAATAATATTTTAAACTCACGGTTCTTAAATGCAGCCAAAAAGCGTCGCTTTATTCCGAAACCGATAGGGTAAAGCTCAAATATCACACTTCGGTGGTATATATCGACAAGAGATAATTATTATCTTATCACCATTAATTTCCCTCTGGACGTTCCCGAAGGGAACTCAATGGCATACAAATAAACGCCGGGGGCAAGCTCATTGCCTCTCTCGTTTTTCACATCCCAGATCCAATTTCCGCCTGAATCAACCTTCTCGGATATTTTTACGATGTTTTCCGAAACAGTCATAATTGTGATGCGGGATCCCTCCGGGAGATTGGTAAATGTAATGCTCGAATGACCCTCCTGCGCCCTGAATGGTACGGGATACGCATACATATCTATCGCAACCCTGAAACTTATGGGGTAAAACCATTCCAGGTTATCTGTACCCGCCCGCCAAAAATAAATATTTTCGTTGGAAAGCGGCTCGGAAATTTGCCAGGAGGCGGTAATATTCGCGGCGATAGCGATCGGCCCGGACTCAATCGGGGAATCGAAGTTAATATTATCGTCAACCTGAAAATATATATAGTTGTTGGCGTCTTCGCATGACGCTTCGAAGGTTGGAGTGAGGGTGTCAATTGTAATACCTTCCGAAGGAAAGATGCCGATGCATTCTTCTCCCGCCGCTACCGCACCGAGCGAAAAAATCGCGACCGGCGACCAGTCGCTAAAAAAAGAAGTATCTAATGATGCAATGGCCCTGACTCTCCAGCGGTATTCAACACCGGAAAATAGATTATCAAATGTCGCGATTACGGTATCGGTAACCGAAAAAGGAAGAACTAACCTGGGGGCCGGGAAATTAATGAGCGTATCAAGCTCAAATTCGTAAAATATCGGTATGCCGGCCTCCACCGCGGATGCGTAACCTAACGCGAAACTCAAACTGCTATCAATAGAGGTTCCAAATGTGTCAGGCGTCGGAATCAT
>CBFCYP010000267.1:0-1998 GCA_965602185.1 uncultured bacterium | reverse complement strand
ACCGTCCAGAGCGATTCCGTAAACATAACTTCCCAGATCGTACTGTTCGAGAATCGATGGGCGCGCCGGATGTTCTATATCCAGCAAGACCACGCCGCCCTGGTACGCCGCTATAAAAAGCGTATCGTTTCGGATAATATAATCGTGAGGATAACCCTCGAAATTTACCTCATCTATTTCTTCGGGAAAACGGGGATTGGAAATATCGTAAATCGTCAATGACACCTCCAGCCCGCCGACATACAGGTAATGACCGATAATCTTTAACCCAACCGGTTGGTAGTCGGGATCGATACTTCCGGCAGGTCTTAAAATCTTTCCATTTAAATAAAACAGCTCCACAAAACCATCCAGATTGCTGACCGCCACCAGGCCGTCTGCGGCGTCCAGGAATTCCGCCCGGCCCCTGGTATGTGTTTTCGAGAGAGATACTAATTCGCTGTCGTTCACAATCTCGAAAATCTCGATACCCCAGCGGTTGGCGGTAATATAGAGATTATTGTAATAGACTACGTCATCATAGGATGCGGCGGTCATGGCGGTCTGTGTGGGCCTTCCGGCATAAAGATCGGCATATAAGGCGATAAAAGCGAAAACCGCAATAGGGACTAACTTATTGACTATCAATAGAATAGTTTTCATATTTTCCGTCAGTTTTCGCATGGCATATCCCATCCTCGATCCCTATCGGTGTTCTGAAATCGTGGAAAAAAACGCGTTGTTCACTATAGAATCCCGGTTCCATCGGGCAACGGAACCATGTTGACAGCTGAAACCGATACGGCTATCTTGGGCTATGGGCCTTTTTCAGGGTGAAACGAAAGTTCCATTGGCGGACAGGATGCGGCCTTCCACGCTGGACGGATTTATGGGCCAGGAGAAAATTCTCGGACCCGGGACTCCATTCAGGAAGGCTATCGAGGAAGACCGTGTCGGCTCCATAATTCTCTGGGGGCCGCCCGGCACCGGAAAAACCACTATCGCCCGTATCATCGCCAATAACTCCAAGGCGAGATTCGTGCCGTTCTCGGCGGTGACATCGGGTGTTAAGGATATCAGAAATATAATCGCCGAGGCGAAAGCCTACGGGCAGGATGGAATGATACTTTTCATCGATGAAATCCACCGCTTCAACAAGGCCCAGCAGGACGCGTTCCTTCCGCATGTGGAAAAAGGGACTATCAAGTTGATAGGGGCCACCACGGAAAATCCCTCATTCGAGGTTATCGGCGCGCTGCTCTCAAGATGCCGGGTCTATATGCTGGAGCCGCTGTCGCCGGATAACCTGGTAACAATCCTGAACCGGGCATTGGAAGATAAAGAGAATGGGCTTGGCGATCTCGGTCTTTCCATATCAGATGACGCCCTGCACCAGATAATCCAGCTTTCCGGCGGCGACGCCCGGCAGTGCCTGAACCTCCTGGAATTCTGCGCGGAGACGCTATCGGAATCGGGGAAGAAAGAGATCGAGGTGGAGCTGGTGATAGAGGCGAGCCAGCGGAAAACGTTGCTTTACGACAAATCGGGCGAGGAGCATTTCAACCTGATCTCGGCGCTGCACAAATCTATGCGAGCCTCCGACGTGGACGCGTCGCTGTACTGGCTTATGCGTATGCTGGACGCCGGCGAGGACCCGCGGTATGTTGTTAGAAGAGTTATTCGGTTCGCGGTGGAGGATGTGGGATTGGCCGATCCCCGAGCCATACAGCTGGCGTTGGCGGCGAAGGATACGTATCTATTCTTAGGATCTCCGGAGGGTGAGTTAGCCATCGTGCAGGCGGTGATATACCTGGCGCTGGCGCCCAAATCGAACTCGGCGTACATGGCCATGAAGAAGGCGCAGGATACGGTGAAGGATAAACCGGCCTACCAGGTTCCGATGACGATCCGCAACGCGCCGACGTCGCATATGAAGGCCTGGGGCTACGGCGACGGTTACAAATACGCCCACGACTTCAACGACGCCTTCGCCTACATGGAATGCTTGCCCGACGAGCT
>CBFCYP010000266.1:0-2001 GCA_965602185.1 uncultured bacterium | reverse complement strand
CCGGTTCGGGGCATTTCTTCCAGATGCGCGAACTTTTCGTAGCTCCAGGCGGCCGGCGACCTGCCGGAACCGTTGATACCCTGGAGCTTCGAGCCATCCCAGAGGATGGCGAAGGCATCGCTGCCCAGCCCGCATCCGGTCGGTTCCACCACGACCAGAGTGATGGCGGCCGCCAGGGCGGCGTCGACAGAGTTGCCGCCGTGTTTCATCATCTCCAGACCCGCCTGAACCGCCAGGGGTTGCGACGTGGCGACCATGTTTTTGGCCGTTACCGGCACGCGCGAAGAGTTGTGAGGTAAACCAATGTTCATATCAGATATCATATATACGTTTGATCTAAGCCCAAAGAAAGATTTTTCATCGTTTAAAGCAATGCATTCTTCGGATACATTCTTTAATCAATTTCTCTCTCTTTCAATTAGGATTAGACATACCAGCAAATTATTTTTAGATTTGTTAAGATCATGATTATCTACACCGACAACACCGAGTGCGCCGACCGATTCCTGGAAGGGACTAATATCGCCTGGGAAAAAGCCTCCATTCCACAAAACGAGGGCATTTCCCCGCTGGCAGGCAGGATTTTCGGGAGCGGGGAGTTATTTACCTGCGATATAGATTTCGGGAAAGGCTGGAATTACTTGCTTATAGCAAAAAAGGCTTCGGAATCGCAATATGATATCCTGATCGAGCTGGGGCGGGAAAATGTCCCTTTGCCACATGGCATCCTTTGCCTGGCGGGTGAAGGACTGAAATTCCACGGTTTCAAGGGGAGGCATTGGGATTCACCCGAGGGGAACCTTTATCTTTCGGCCCATTTTGCGCCAAACATGCCGGTGAAAAATTACGGCGTTGGTTTTATGATTCTGGCAGCGGTATCCGTGATCGACGCCATTGACGAGATTGCCGGTCTAACCAATCGAGCCAAAATAAAATGGGTCAATGATATTCTTATCGACGACGCAAAGGTATGCGGAGTTTTGGCGCACACCATCGCCGAGGCCGAGACAATTACTAACGCTATAATCGGCATAGGCTTAAATGTCGAAACTACCCCTCAAACAAAGCCGACCATATTTGTCCCCAGGGCCGCGTCGTTAAATGAGTTCGCTCCTGATCCGAATCTCTATACTCGCGGCCTGCTTTTCGAATTGCTGAAAAAAACCATCTATAAAAATTATTTAGCTCTGATCGATGGAGATTTCTTGAGACTCCTCGATCTCTACCGCGATCGTTCGAGTATTATCAGCCGCGAGGCCACTATTTACGATGATTCCGAAAACGATATTCCCGCGAAGATCGGGGAGGGACGGATAATTTCTATAGGAGAAAACCTGGAACTGTTAATTGAGGGTCTTGAGAAACCTGTAAAAAGAGGAAGATTGGCGTTAAAATAATCAATTTAATCTTGATAATCAATTGACAGACTATTATACTTGTTGATTGTTTTTGGCGTAATGTCGCCGACTTTCTACGGGATGGATGCCGGTGTTTTCGGCATCCGTGTACAGGAGAGAATAATGGGACCACACAATTTAGTTGTCGTTTGCGCTTCGGCCTTTGCCGCGGTTTTTTTATTACTGGCATTTCTATCCCTGGTGATGAGAATAATAATCACCATATTTCCACAGAAATTATCTAAAGATAATGCGGCGGTTTTTGCCGCGGTAGCTGCTACTGTCAGCGCTGTTTACCCCGGGACAAAAATTACAAGGTTTGAGGAGATAAAATGATATTTACTGAAAAACCAAAGAAAATAAGGGTTATGTTCATGCCTTTCCGCGACGGTTTACAAAGCTCGTTCGGCGGAAAGGTCCGTTTGAATGATTTCCTTCCGGCAGTGAAACGTTCTGCCGAAATCGGCATTCGTCATTTTGAGTTCGGCGGCGGCGCTCGTTACCAGGCTCCATATTTCTATCTGGGTGAAGACCCTTTCGAGGATATGAAAAAAATCCGTGAGGCGGTAGGCCCGGAAGTCGATCTGCAGATCTTGACGAGATC
>CBFCYP010000265.1:0-2055 GCA_965602185.1 uncultured bacterium | reverse complement strand
GCTTGGCAACCAGATTATTTCAATGAAAGAGAAAAACCTCCCCGCAGATCTCCCGCCGGGCATTCCGATTATCGCGCCGTTTATTTCGGTTTATTTAATTAGTTATGTCGAAGAGGAGGCGAGGTTTCTGATCATAAAGCGCGACAGGGAACCGTATAAAAATATCTGGCAGCCGATAACCGGCAAAATAAGGGAAGGCGAAAAGGCATGCCAGGCCGCGCTGCGGGAGGCGAAGGAAGAGACAGGATTAACTCCCGACAGGTTTTACTCCGCCGAGTTTATCGAGAAGTTTTACGAACTCAACAGCGAAATTATCGCCCTTTCCCCCGCGTTCGTGGGATTTGTGGATGGCGATCCTGATATAAAGCTTTCTCACGAACATCGGGAGTTCCGCTGGGTAGCAATAGATGAGGCTATCGAGAAAGTGGTATTTTACGAACAGAAAGCGGCACTGAGGCACATACAACAATATTTCATCGATAAAAAGCCGCCCGAGATTTTGCGGGTGGAGTCGTAACTTTTCCCTATAACCCGTGGCTTCAGGTGGCCTCGCCTGACGCTTTCATGTAAAATGTAAGCAATCGGGTCTGGCGAACCGACTGCACACTGAAATAAATCCGGGAATAATTTATTGATCAAATTGTATATGAATAAAAGATGTTTGGTATTTTCATCCCCAGTACGGCTGAATATACCCATTGTGAAGCCCCGACTCGTCAAACGCGTTGAGGGCTTCTATATTATTGGACGATAATTAGATATCTACTTCAAAACAACCGAATAGCCGATTATCTCTTTACGATCGTTTTCAAACCCTACGAGAGTCCCTTCCCTGTCGTTTTTTTCGAGATAATACCAGAATCCGTCGACGGCGAATATCATATATTCTTTATCATCTTTAATACAAATACCGGTAAGATATAAATCCTCGTTGGTATTGATATTTTTCGCCGTGAATCTCGCCATCTGGAATTTATCGTTCGCATATACGTCGCTGCCCCATACGCTTGCTCCGGCCAGATCGGGGCCGATATTGTTATCCAAATCCGTTATCTTCTTTCCCGATATATCGTAAAGCTGAAATATCAGATGGCTATGACTTCCCACAACAAATGATACCATTCCGTTATTGCGCGATACTCCCACGGAAAAACCGCTGTTTATTCTGTTGTTGGACCATAACAGATTGCCATTAATATCGATGAAATGAACCTTGGTCATATCCCTGGCGATAATGATATCTCCTCGGGGAGAAAAACGAATATTAAAGGACTCGTCGACAATAAAAGACCTCTTCGGTAAATCCAATTTCCATAAAATATCGTCAGCGGCGGCGTTATAGAGGTAAATCCGGTCTTTCTCACCGGCCGCGATCAATCCGTTCGGCAGGGCGTTGGCCACATACTTCGTTTCAATTGGGAATCGGAACTTTTGATTCATTTCAGAATCATATATTATCAATGGTTGCCGGTTTCCGGTCACGGTTCCGGTATAAAAATATTTCCCATCGGGAGAAGAATTGACCTCGGGGCCAATGAAGGAATTAATTAATTCTCCCGGTAAGCTGAATATTTCGTTTTTATACGCGCTGTCCCCATGAGGTGAATTGACCAGGTAGGCGTTAATATCAGGAATCAAAGATACAAAAGACCTGCCCTTTATAACGGTATAATAATTTTTATTATTGAATATCAGAGTCTCGGAACGTTCTAACTTGATATTCAGTTTTCCTGCCACATAGGTGCTTTCGGGAACAGCCGTCGTCAGGACAAGAAAATCGGAGACACATTCCGAGCTGTAGATGACCTCATCCAGCTTGAGAGCGTACTCTCTTGTGAGGTTCTTGGTTTTAAATATTTTCGGAATTACGTCCAGAATACCCAGAACCTCCGCGCCGGATTCGGAAAAAAACAGAAGAACAAAAAATACCGTAATTAATCTTATCCTCAGCATAATCTCTCCTTCTCACCCCCGGTACGGCTGAATATACCCGTTATATAGCCCGGACTCTTCGAAGGCGTCAAGGGCTTCTTTATATTCGTCACGTTTGAGACG
>CBFCYP010000264.1:0-2104 GCA_965602185.1 uncultured bacterium | reverse complement strand
CCGCCTCCCCCGCCTGTAGGCGGTAGAAATATACGCCGCTGGAAAGGCCGGAGGCGTCGAAGGTGAGGGCGTGAACGCCCGCCTGCCTGTATTCATCCATCAAAACCTCGACCCGGCGGCCGAGGAGGTCGTAAATAGTTAATTCGACATTTTGCGATTTCGGCAGAATGAATCTGATGGTGGTTTGGGCGTTGAAGGGATTGGGGTAGTTTTGGAGTAATAATATCCGATCCGGTATCGACGGCATATTTTCAAAGATTCCGGTTATCAGTGAATCCCCCCCGCCGTAGGCGCCCATATCGCTGCGCGGGCCGCCCAGACCCCAGGAACAGTCCAGCAGGCTGTCGAGAATATCGGGATCGCCGGCATCGATGCAGGGGGAGTCGGCGGAATCACCGCAGGCGATGGACATGAGATGAAAATCGCCGTTGACGGGATCGCGGAAAAGGGGGTCGACGTCGATGTTGCCGGTTCCGGGCCAACCTCCCTGTATATCCGAATAGGAAATTATTGCATTGCTGTTTTGAGCTAAATTAATCGAGGAATCCATAGGACTGGAATTGCCCCATAATATTCCGTTAATTAGTGTTATCGTAGACCATTTACAGGATATGCCTGCGCCGGCAGAGTCTGCTTCATTGTTTGTCACTGTAATATTGATAAATATTGGATTTGAATTATATACATGTATACCGCCACCATAAACCGCCCCATTATTTCGGATTAAGTTATTTTTTACCAAAATATCTGCAGAATTGCACAATAGACCGCCACCGGTATTATAAATTAACGGCGAATAAAAATCCATAGCGACGTTACCTGAAATTGTATTATTCTCTATTATAGCCGGTGTTCCGGAAGCGGCAATTCCACCGCCCTCAATATAAGATCTATTCCCACCAATACGATTAAACGCTATAAGGATATTATTTATGCTTCTCGTATATATTCCTGCGCCACTTATCATCGCGCTATTGCCGTTTATTATATTATGCATTATAACCGGGTTCGAATTTATATCGCAATAAATACCGCCACCATCATATGCTGCATTATCGCATATTCTATTATAAATAATAGCAGGGCTCGAACTGCCTGTGCAGTATATCGCGCCACCGCCTTCTGTTTCGCTGGAGCTATTATCACTTATGACATTATTAACAATTATTGGACTGGAAGTACCGTCAATATAAATACCAGTTCCGGTACACATACAATATAGATCGATAATACGGTTATGACTTATAATCGGATCGGAATTATTACAATATATACCCCTATCAAAACCGCTTGTTCCTTCGGCCGTTATCGTGAACCCTGTAAGATGTGATCCCTCGCCACTTTCTATAGTTACAACATTGTCTAACTCACCCGATATTATTGTACTGTTTATATAGCTGCTATCGCCGGTTGTCAAAAACAGCGAGCCCAGCACGATATTATGCCCGTTGAAATTGATGTTCTCCACATATGTCCCCGGCTGCACCAGCACGGTGTCGCCGTCGGCGCTGGCGTCGATACCCTGCTGGATCGTAGGCCAGTCGGCGGGGATGTTGATGATAGTAGCGGAGGAGGTCGTCGCCAACCCCAAAATCAATATTGCGCAAATTATCTTTTTCATTTTCTCTTCCTATGTCATCCCCGCGTAAGCGGGGATCCAGATCATTGCCCCCTTACTGGATTCCCGATCAAAGTCGGGAATGACAGATTAAACAAGAATTCCCTTAACACGACAGTCTATTTTAATAACACCATCCTCTTCGTTTCAATATTATCACCTGCCTGCAGTCGATAGAAATAGACGCCGCTGGAGAGATGGGAGGCGTCGAAGGTTACCGAATGATTGCCCGATTGCCTATACTCATCTATCAAAATCTGTATCTGACGGCCGAGTATATCGAATACGTATAGTTTCACTTCTTGTGGCTTATCCAACGCATATTTGATAGTGGAAATGGAATTAAATGGATTGGGATATATTTCGCTGATTTTGATTTCATAGTTTTTAGGCTGATCCGTATCATCAGCAATATCAGTTACATAATCCAGTCTGCCGTAATACAATCCCGGATCACCTTTATAAACAAGATGGAAAATATTCGAT
>CBFCYP010000263.1:0-2126 GCA_965602185.1 uncultured bacterium | reverse complement strand
AAAAAGGGCGGCCCCGCCAAAGGCGGGGCTGCCGCCCTGAAGTTTGCCTCTCTTCTCTCCTGAGTTAGTGAGAACAGGTATTGGCAAACGTTATATACGCCTCGTGCATTTTATCGAATGACGCCGTCACTTTTTCGTCATTTTTTCCCTTACAGGCCTTTTTCAAATTCTTGAGGGCGTTCATAAGGTCGTTTTTGCGGTTTTTGAAGATCTTCCGACATTCTTTGGAGCATTTATCATGACCCTCGCACTTGTATTTATCGACCGTTTTTGAGGCCTTAAGCAGGCCCGGCAGACCCTCGCGGACAGCGTCATAATTTTGCTCGCCCAATGCGACGTGCATGGGGTGCATGGACTCATGAAATTCCTGCAGGGCGGCCTTATCGCCTACGTCCGGGCAGATATGGCCTTCTTTGGCTTCCTTGTCTGATTTCTGGAGAGTCTGGATCGCCGCCGTCTGGGCCTTTTTCGCGCAACAGCCCGCTTTGGTCTTGACAGCCGCGCACGCTTTCTTTGCCGCCTCGCTGCAACCCTTTCCGTCGCCCGCGGTGGAAAACGACGATAATAAAAATACAAGCACAAAAATAGAGAATAGGACTCTCTTCAAGTTCTCCTCCTTGGTGTCTTAAATTTTATTCTTCGATAGTAAATAGCTCTTCAACAGGTCTCTGTAAAACCCGCGCCAGCTTGAGCGCAAGAAATGTAGACGGTACGCAGGAACCTTTCTCAATCGATATAATGGTCTGCCGCGAAACCCCCACCTCCGCGGCAAGATCTGCCTGGGTCAGGCCGGTCTTGCGTCGTTGAGGCCTTATTTTCGTGATGAGTTTCATTGCATGCCCAATATAATCAATCGACATTTCCATGTCAAGCAAAACTTACCAGATCGAGTCATATAAATTGAAATCTGTTATATATTAATAGATTACGCACGGTAAAGCGACTTTTACAAAACATTAACTGACCAATCGGTCAATTTCCGTAAGCGATTATTATTTCAAAAGCAACATCTTAACCACCCTGGAATCGCCCCCGGTCTCCAGCCTCGCGTAATAGACACCCGACGGTGCGACCCCAGCGTCCCATATTACAGCGTGCTTACCAGCCGGTTTTCGCCCGCTGAATAGAGTGTTGATTTTTTGTCCGAGAATATTATAAACCGATAGCTCAACCTCCGTCTCCTCCGGCAAGGTGAATTCTATGGTGGCGGAGGCGTTAAAGGGATTGGGGTGGTTCCGCAATAGAGTTTTCCGCGATGGAAGGGTCACGTTTTCAGTTATGTCAGTCGGATTTCCATAGTAAATGGCACCGGGGACAAACTGCGGGGTAAACGATTCAACACCGCCTATCAGCCCGAATAATAATGACCCATTAATAGGATCATAAGTGGTATCTATCGCTACGATTTGCGGGGGCGCCAGGCTGTCTATGGTGAACCTGATCTCCCAACAGCGCAGTCTGTTACCGTATGTGTTCAGAAAAAACAGACCGTCTCCCCAACCAGCCATCCCTATGTAGTGTTCATCGAGCAGAACTGAATCAAATGTCCCCCAATACTCTAACATGTAATAATAAAAAACGTCGGACGGTACAATATCCTCCGACCCGGACGACCATGTAATGGGCATGGTATAGAACAATACTGAATCATCCGTAACCGCGAACACGGGAACATCAACATGCGGCTGCCCGAGATCGGCATATACGGTATCGACTATCACCGTATCCGGCATCCCGGGATCATCGGCTAGGGCAAAATTAGCAAGAAGAAAACATGTTAAAAATCCTATTAAAAATCTCATATTTCCCCCATTGTTTTATTTCAGTAAAATCATCTTCACATTCTCGGAATACCCGATTGTCTCCAATCTCGCGAAATATATCCCCGATGGCGCGTCTCCAGCATCCCAGGTCGCCGAATGAGAACCGGCAGGCATTAGCCCCCCGGATATAACTGCAACCTTTTGCCCGAGGATATTGTAGATTAGCAACTCAACCTCAAGCTCTTCCGGCAACGTAAATTCTATGGTAGTGGCGGCGTTGAAGGGATTGGGGTAGTTCTGCATATAAGCTATATCTGACGGCAGTATCTGCTCCTCTTCATTAACGTCAGAAGGAATTCCATA
>CBFCYP010000262.1:0-2155 GCA_965602185.1 uncultured bacterium | reverse complement strand
ACCATTATAGAACGTGAAACCAAACGCGATATGGAAAGAGAAATGAAGCGGCGGCAATGAACTTAAGCGGGATTATTCGGTATAAGTTTTTAATGCGAATGCTGTTTCTGATTCTCGTCTGCGCCGCCAATACATACGCGGCCACAATAACCGGTATAAGACTGCCCGAAGGCGAGAAATTCAGTTTAAAGGCGTATGAAATCGAGGGCGTTTATTATATAGAATCAACTTCCCTGGCCCGGTTCCTCGACGGTACCGAGACAATCGATTTCTTCGGGAAGTACGGAGAGATCGAATTTGACGGTTACGAGATCGAATACAGCCTGTTCTCCCGGTTTTTAAGATCGGGGGAATCGGTTTTTAATATTTACAAGCCGGTCCGGTTTCGCGACGGAGCGTTTCTTCTACCGATCAGGTATCTGGTCGATGTCTTAAACCAAGTGTCGCCTAACGATCTCAACTGGGACGGCAGAACTCTCACGGTTTCCCCTCTTACCTACAATATCACAGGAATCAACGCGTATCAGAAAATCAATGGCGTATTGTTGGAGATATATTTGAAAGAGGAACTGCGATTCGATGTCATCAAGACCGACGACAGTTGGATTTATGTCACGGTTTCCGAGGGAAAAGTCGACAGCTTTGCTCTGGAGCGAAGAATTCCGGTGGATGCGGTATATACGGTGAAAACCTACCAGTTTGACAGGTCGGCGCAGGTTTCCATCAGGATGCGTCCCAAGGATTTTACCTTCACATCGAAATTGAGAAAAGATCCTCTGAGGATCCAGATCCTTGTTCGAGGCGAGGGTTTTGTCGATTCCTCGCTGGTATCCTCAGACTACAGCGACGAAAATTTCAGCAACAACGCAATCGACGTCATAGTCATCGATCCCGGTCACGGCGGGGAGGATTTCGGCGCCGTAGGGCCGTCGAATGTAAAGGAGAAGGATATCGTCCTAAAAATCGCCAAACATTTGCATTCGTACCTGGACGATGACGAAAGATTCAAACCGGTAATGACCAGGCAGGACGACGTTTTCGTTCCGCTTTCCAAAAGGACGGCCCTGGCCAACTCCGTGGGCGGCGATATGTTTATATCGATTCATGCCAACGCCTCCGAGAACAAAAATGCGCGGGGACTGATATCGTTTTTCCTGGCGGACGCCAAAACCGACCAGGCCAGGGCAGCGGCGACGCTCGAGAACAGCTCCATCCGTTTTGAAAATATGGAAGACCAGAAACAATATCTTACGGATCTGGATTTCACCCTGAGGGATATGATTCAAACCGAATTCCAAAGGGAATCGGCCGATCTTGCCGATATTATACAGAAGAAGATCAAGGGAGCCGTAAAAATAAGAAGCCGCGGCGTGGATCAGGCCGGTTTTTTCGTGCTGGACAAAGCTTACATGCCGGCGGTCTTAATCGAAACGGCGTTTATTTCCAACAGCGATGATGAGGAATTGCTGAAAAAAGATGATTTTCATAAAAAGACGGCAAAAGCGATTTACGAATCCATCGTAGCGTTTAAGGAAAAATATGATAAACCCGAAAACTCATCGAACTAAGGCGATCGGCATTTTCGATTCCGGAATCGGCGGGCTGACGGTTGTCGCGGAAATCATAAAGCAATTGCCGCATGAAAACGTGATATACTTCGGCGATACCGGCCGGTATCCCTACGGGCCGCGTTCCCGAAAGATCATAAAGAGGTTTTCCCGGCAGAACATTAATTTCCTGCTGGAAAAGGGAGTCAAATTTATCGTCGTGGCCTGCAATACGGCCAGCGCTTTTGCGCTCGATTATGTCAAAAGAATCTACAGTATCCCGATGATCGGTGTGGTGAAACCGGGATCAGTCGCGGCCGCCAGGCTTACCGGAAACAGGAAAATCGGGATTATCGGAACCGAGGGCACGATCGCCTCTTCATCATATCAAAAAGAATTGAAGAAACTCAACGGGTCGTTCAGGATATTCGCGAAACCCTGTCCCCTTTTCGTCTCACTCGCGGAGGAGGGATATATCGATAAACCTGCCGCGCGGCTTATCGCCAAGGACTATCTCTCGGAGATAAAACAAAAAAAGATCGATACCCTGGTCCTGGGATGCACCCATTACCCGCTTTTAAAAAATGTTATAGGGAATGTCATGGGCA
>CBFCYP010000261.1:0-2265 GCA_965602185.1 uncultured bacterium | reverse complement strand
GCCCCGGTTACCGCTATAGTAATGAAAAGCGAAAATAATCTCTTAAAATTTTTGGATGGATCAATGAAAACAGGGAACAAACTCGAAAGGGCGAAAAAGATAAAACTGCTTAAGAAATCGCCGGCATATAAGATAGCCTACAAGGATCTCGATTTTCTGGGAAGCGAATATGCCCGGGCGGCACGTCTCCAGCTGGAACTCTTGAAAACCGAGATCGGGATGAGGCACAATAATATTAAATCTACCTTAGTCACATTCGGCGGCACCCGCATTATGGAACCGTCGAAGGCACGTCAGAAGGTGAAAAGGCTTGAGGGCGCCATAAAGAGAAATCCCAGTAATCCAGATTTGAAAAAAAAGCTCCGAGTAGCGAAATCAATACTGAAAAAATCGAAATATTACGATGAGGCGCGAGAGTTCGGCAGACTGGTCTCGTCGGAATGCCAGATAAAAGACCGCAGCGAATTTGTTATCGTGACCGGGGGAGGGCCGGGCATAATGGAGGCCGCCAACCGGGGCGCCTACGAGACGGGGGCGAAATCTATAGGCCTGAATATCACCCTGCCGCTGGAACAGGAACCGAATGCCTATATAACCCCGGAACTCTGTTTCCAATTCCATTATTTCGCCATCAGGAAGATGCATTTTATGCTGAGGGCAAAAGCGCTGGTGGCGTTTCCCGGCGGATTCGGCACCCTGGACGAGCTTTTCGAGGCGTTGACCCTGGTGCAGACCGAGAAAATCGAGCCGTTGCCCATAGTGCTTTTCGGGGAGGAATTCTGGCGCGGGGCGGTCGATTTCGATTACCTGGTAAAAGAGGGCACCATAGACCCGGAGGATATAAATCTGTTCGCCTACGCCGACAAGGCCATCGACGCCTGGAATTATATCAAGGGTTTTGACCGGGGTTGAGGGGGAGATGATAGATATTTAACCGAATTCAAGTATAAAAAAGGAAATTAATAAGGGGCACATTTACGGCTTTTCAAAGTATAAATCAATATGGAAATATCTTGTAAACATCGAAAGATTATTTAATTTTCGCGAAAATGGCCAGAATACTGTCACTATCAATTTATCTTTTAACGGCATTATTTATCGCCACGGTTTTTTGTTCCTGCAGCACTATCCACCATACTATTCCCCCCAGACCGCTTGACCACAATGAATATAGAAGCGATTTTTTGATTTCTTATGATATTAACTCCGTCAACGTGGTTCCCTGTTTCGGAATGAATTTTTTCTGGGGTGTCGGCAAAGAATATAATTTAGGATTTGGTTATAATCCACCGATTGGCGTTTCTCATCTGACTATCGCTAAATATCTAAATGTAGAAAGAGATAATAGTTTTTGTGTTTTTACGAGCTTAAATAGCCCGCTATTATCACTGAATGAACATCCAAATTTTGAATTTGGTGGCAGCGCTATCTTCAGATCGAACATTGATTACCATTCTATTTCAACCGGGATCTGGCTCGATATTGATGGTGAATATCCCTTACCAACCTATGCGTATCCTCTACGATTTCTTCTGCGACACGAGGTAGGTTTTCGCCCTAAATTGGCCCCATTTATAAAATATCAATATTCCCAAATAAATTTTCGCATTTCGGTTCATAATTATGTCGATGTCACAAGGCGAAATCTGCGTTTTGGGCGGATGAGGACTCTGGGGCAAAGCGATAAATTCATCATCGATAATTCTAATATAGATTCGGTTGGTTATGATAGCTCAGGATATCCTTCGGGCTATATTATTTTTATGAATCGGGATTCTAATTATAAATTGGCAGAATATCTTCCTTATGATTTTTGGATCGGGGATACAGATTTATTTATGCTTAACCGGTATCCAGTCGACGATAGCACCCGCCCTTATTATTTATTCAAAGGAAATAGGCCTTTCCCAAGTCGATGGTACAGTTTATACGAAATCAATATTGGAGAGTTAATAAGCGATTACGAAAACGGAAAAGATATTGTAATCGAGTACAATCCTCAAAATACCGAAAGAATTATAAATAAAATCAAGTGGTACCTTAATGATTGGTCCGTCGGGGCGGGATGGAAATATAAATAACAGCTTCTAATTTACTTCAACAACACCATCCGCCTGGTTTCAACCGCATCTCCCGCCTGCAGGCGGTAGAAATAGACGCCGGATGAGTGGCGGGAGGCGTCGAAATCGATCATATATCGGCCCGCTTCATGATAACTGTCTAACAGGACGACAATCTCTTTTCCCAGCAGGTCGTAAACCGCCA
>CBFCYP010000260.1:0-2379 GCA_965602185.1 uncultured bacterium | reverse complement strand
GAACTGCGGACACACGGATTTTCAGTCCGTTGCTCTACCAACTGAGCTAGGGTGGCATCTACCTGTTTTTTCGGCTCGAATATAGCGGTTGTTTACGGCACGGTCAAGAATAATCCTCACTCAGCGTAATTAGCGGGGTAAAATATATACTCGAGGGCGGCGGTAGCGTCGAGACCAACGTGTTTGATGTTTTTTATGGCAATCTCGGCCCGGCCGTACCTGGTTATTACGGTTAATCTGTCGCCGGTTTTTATCTTAATGGTCTCGACGTTTTTTTCATTCTTTTTTGTAAAGGCCGTTTTCCTCAACCCGGCGGAGAGCCTGTCGGGAGACGATAACCCGGCGACGTCTCTTTTGGCGTAAAGATATATATCGCAACGTGGATCGCGGGCGGGGACGGAGATATTATTGTCAAAGCTGAAGCCGCCGTTTTCCGAGGAATGGTTGCTGGAGATCGTAAAAACACCTCTGGCCAGCGGCACGAATTCGATCTCTTTTGAAGCATCGGATTCAACACCGGCAAGCCCGACGGTCCTCACTGACACATAATAGGTTTTTCCGTTCTCGAGATTTGTGATCTCGAACGATTCTTTCGTAATATCGCCGTCGGTGTCTCCGGGGAAAGGAGCGTGATTATACGGTTCGGGGCGGTTTTTCTCCCATTTTGAGAAATATTCCTCCAAGGGTCTTTCCGAAAGGTAGATGTTATAGCCCGAAATGGGTTTGTCCCTGGATCTATCGATGGACCAGTACATGACGGCCTGTCGGTTCTGAGTGTCGACGGTTACATCATCGGGGACAGGCAAATCGGCGCCCTCGCGCGGCTTGGGGCCGCAACTAAATAGAAGTATAAGCGATAGAAATATGGCGATAAAAATAGTCTTAGCGGAAATAGTAAATTCCCCCCAGGGTAATCTGCGCGATATCCTGTTTTATTTTGTATCTGGCGATATCGGCGGGAGGCGGCGGCTCCAGGGCCCTGAGGTTGGCCGAACCGCTGTGCCACCTGGCCTTGAAATCGATCCATATCCTTTTGCTTATCTTGATGAAAAGCCCGGTTTCAAAATGCCCGCCCACCGAGGTATTGGTCTCCCGGAGAATCTCCGGAGGATTAATGCCGTCGTTCCGAAAATCATCGAGTCTCATGGAAAATATGGAGATACCGATACCGGCATAGGGCACCGCCGGCTGCCGGGGATGAAAATCGAGCAATACCGGGATGGTGGCCGAAAACATACCGACCTGGTATTCGAGCTCGTGTCTGACGAAGGGTTCGGGGAAAGCGGGATTTTGGTTGTTGATAATGCCGGATGACTCCAATCTATAGATGGAAAAACCGACATCCAGAGCGAAATTGGGATAGAGCCTGACAATATACCCCAAGCCGATATTAAAACCCCTGTCGAAGCGGTCGAGCTCTTCGGTGGTATTCTGAAACCTGGTCCGGTAAAATTCGTTGGTCTGATTGAAGAAATCGGCGAAATCGGGGCCGTTGGTCATTCCGAAATTGACGTAGAATCCCTCCGAATGCACGCGCTGGTAATCGTAATCTCTCTGCGCGGATGAAACAGCCGCGAGCATGGCAACGAAAATTAGCGCAAGTCTTATAATTCTCATGCGGCTGAATCTAAAATAAAGAGTCTTAAAAATCAACCTAAAAGCTTACCGCAGGAGAATCATCCTGCGGGAAACCGAATGATTATCGAACGTGAGCCGATAGAAATATATTCCAGACGGCAGATTTTCTCCGCTCCAGACCAAAAGATGAATGCCGGCGGGCATTTCCCGATCGACAAGAACTTCGACCTCCTGCCCCAGCACGTTATAAACGCCCAGGCGGACATTTCCGAGAGAATTCAGCATAAATTTAATGCTGGTTTCGGCGTTAAAAGGATTGGGATAATTCTGCCACAGGAAAGCCTCCGGCAGAATTTTGCCGTGTTTGGCCTCCGCCACGTCGGTGGATGATTCGCCCAGGTAATTCATCGCCGAAATAAAAAAGTTCGCGGCGGCCTGTTCTCCGACGGGATAAAGAGGAAAAGTGAAATATATCGCCGATGAGTTTATGTAATCGACAGCTATCCCCGCAGGTTTGTTGTCATACAGGGTATCTCCGGAGGAGGAAATATAGTGATAGATTTCGGCCGGGACGTTTTGAAGCTCCATAACATCGACGCCCAAAAGCATGCCGTTCCATTGCGGAATAACTCTTTCAGGAATTAATCCCAGATCCGGCCAGCCGACAGCTCCGGTCGCTCCGATGAAATCAGGTGTATTGCTCGAGTTAACGCTATTTATAAAAAGGTAATCGTAGGGAAAACTGCCGGGATCAAAGAACAACGGCCGTATATTTGAGTAGCCGAAGAAAGCCCGCCAGCC
>CBFCYP010000259.1:0-2393 GCA_965602185.1 uncultured bacterium | reverse complement strand
TTTTATTATCTTTTCAACATATACCAATTTTACACAATAGAATTTACACTATGATTTGCGGTTATCCTGTAATTACCCGGAATTGTTGTTTCGAAATATAGATTTGACCGATTTCAGAGGTTATAAAAAGAAATATTCCCGATTATTTTGGTAAAATTTACTTGCAAATGAACTGCATTGGAGTTAAATTTGTCCCGTTTTACGGGAATAGTCTTGTGCCTTTTTTGTAATAACTTAAGGGCATCAATTAGTTAGACGTTCCCGGCGGGGATTGTTGTCCCCTGTATTTGAGAAAAAACGGACTGGTTACCGAAATCTGGAGGAGTGATGAAGAAGGCCTTATTTGTTTTGATTTTCATCGCGGTGTTGGTTGTTTTTCCCGCCGCCTCTTTTGCGCAGTTGGCTGGATATGGGAGTGGTTATCTTAACTTCAACACTCCCGGGGGAGGCGCCAGAGCCGCCGGAATGGGCGGCGCGTTCATAGCGATTGCTGAAGGTGAAATGGCATATTCCTGGAATCCGGCCGCCATGATTTATGCAGATAGAACAAAATTCGGGATAGATTTTCTTTCCAGGCGGGATAAAATCAACGATGTTTGGTTTGATATTAGATACTGGGATTGGGCGAATCCGCTGGTCGAATCTTATGAAGCCGACCTTACCAGTACAAGCTTGAATTACGGCGGTTTTTCGGCGCCGTTTTCTCTGGATTCTGACAGCGACGCCAGGTTTGTTATGGTTCCGCTGCTTCCCCTGGCACTATTGCCCATGACGTTTTCGCCCTCGGAAGATTTGCAGCTGACGGTTGGCGGCGGCTATCGTCACATATTCGATATGACAGCCGAATTTGAGCATCCCGGATTCGATAATTCGAGGAATACTTTCGACCAGCACAGAGGACTGGATGCCATCAGTCTGGGAATCGCCACTAAGATCCGCGAGGGTATCGGGTTCGGATGGACCATGAATGCCTATGTCAGAGGGACGGAATATAATTTAATTACCGGCGAAACCGCTGAAATCTCGCAATATATAGCGGACAACAGAGCCGATACCATTGTGGCCGATTGGTCTAAACTGAAATCTACTTTCTCGGGATTCAACATGGATATAGGCCTCTCCGCCGATTTTGACTTGATCAAGGCGGGAGTCGTTGTACATACGCCCTATAAATTATATCAGAAGGCTCTGAGCACGAATCTAATTGTCATTCCTCCCTCGCCTATCGGAGCAGTAGACAGAGTTTCCTATGCTTATGATATGCCGTTGAGCGCCTCTTTTGGGTTAGCGATTAGCCCGCTGGAGAGGCTGTCGCTGGCTTTCGATTACGTGTACAGGCCCTTATCCAAAGTGGATATTCAAACTGATTGGGAACAGACCGCTTTGTCCTTTAGGGATACCACGCGCAGCGCCGAATGGGAGGACGTAAATCAATATAGAGCCGGAGTCGAATATATAATCGACGCCAGGTTCGCGGACATACCGTTACGCTTGGGAATGAGAAACGAACCTTTGGTCTATAAGGAATTAACGTCCCTCGATATCAATATGCAGGATTCGACTGGATATTCTGCTGATTTTGTAGATTATGATGATGAACGGGGCGATCAGATTTCCACCAACATTCTAACCTTTGGAACCGGCCTGACTTTTGATAAAATCTGGTTCGATATCGGTTATCAATTCGGGAGTTATTCCTATAATACTGTCGTAAGATATTTATATACCGATATTTCGGATGATCCGAACGCGCCTGCCGAAACTCGTTATGACGATACGCATGAAATCAAGGTGGAATACAGCAGACTGTTTTTCTCGGTCGGGATGTATTTCTAGATAATGGAAAAATTATTAGAGCGGGTTCGGAATTCGGACCCGCTTTTTTTATAGCGTTTCACATCTTAAAATATTCTTGCCTGAGTGACGATATTATTATAGATTGCAGATTCAAACGCGATTTCTAAGGAGATGTAAATGAGTCCCGCTAAAAGAATTACAAAAAAACAGATGAAGGAAGACAGGCTGGTCAGCTCCGTTTTTAAGACCAGCGAGTATATACAAAAAAATCCCAAACCATTTATTATCGTAGGTACCGCGGCGGCGGTGATTTTTATCGCGGTAATTTTGTTTCTATGGAATATCGATAAAAAGAATACGCAGGCTGCCGGGTATCTGGCCAGAGCCCAGATATCATATGACAGGGGATTCGGGGACGACGCCGTAATCGATCTTCAGACGGTAGTGGATAATTATTCGAATACCTCCGCGGCCGCCTCGGCATGTTATAAGCTGGCTAATGTATTTTTCGATAACGGAAATTATGAGGAAGCGCTAAAATATTTTATTGTTATGATTGATAATTATCCTGATGATAAGATGAAGCTCGCGGCCTC
>CBFCYP010000258.1:0-2429 GCA_965602185.1 uncultured bacterium | reverse complement strand
TCGATGACAACCACGGCGACACCTACGGCTGGTACTATTTCGCCGTAACCGGCGGCAACGGCCATGACGTCACCCTTTTCCTCACCAATCCCGACGGCTGGCAGAACGCTTACGCCAAACCGCTATTCTCCAACGATAATGACAACTGGTACCGGGTCGAGGATACCTGGAACCAAGCCGGGATGCTCAGTTTCTGGCATTGCCTGGAATCCGATACCGTCTGGTTCGCGCAGGGCGTTCCGTATACAGTTACACAAATGTATTCGTTTTTCGACAGTCTGGAATACTCGCCCTATGTAGATCGTCGTACCCTCGGTTATTCGCCGCACAATAGGCCCATCGATATGATCTCCATAACCAACGGCGGCATACCGTACAATCATAAAAAGACCGCCTGGCTGATCTTCCGCCAGCATCCCATGGAATCGGGGCCGACCTGGCTCTTGACCGGCATGATAGACAAGATCCTGGATTCCTCCGATTTCTCGCGGCGTTTCAGGAACGATATCGAGATTCATATCGTGCCGATTGTCAATGTCGACGGGGTGGCGGAGGGTTATTCGCGGCATAACACGCAAGGCCTGAACCTCAACCGCGAGTGGCGGCCCGATATCCAATCCGAACCTCTGGAGGTGCGGGCGGTGCATAGCGCGATCGACAGCTTTATTACCTCCGGACGCTCCATAGATTTTTTCATGGATCTGCACTCCGCGCCGGACAACTACGATTTCGGCTTCAGGATGTCCGAATCGTATACCAGCCACTACTATTACGAAAACCAGGAGACCTATCTGTATCTTTTGGAGATGTACGATCCCTGGCAGGATCGGGCGGCATGGCGCGATCTCGATACCAATTACGCCTTTGGCGTATCCGGCGTAATTCTATACGATATGTACAGCCTCGATTCTTACTCTTCGGAAAATCCCTGGACCAGGCGTCACAACGGCGATTTCATCACCGAAGAGTCTATGTACGACCAGGGCGAGCCCTGGGCGCGGGCTATCTATGAGTATCTTTATCCCCTCAATATCTACAACCAGTACGCGCAGTTGATAGATACCATCTTAATAGCGGATGATATCGTACCGAGGGTCTGGGATTTCGACCAACGGATATACGATTCGGTCTATATCGATGTAGTCTGCTGCGCTTCGGGAGATTCCGAGTATGTAGCGTTACGAAGGATGAACGAAAACGGTGTCTTCCTGCCTTTCGCGCCGTTGGAGGTAAACAGCTTGCAGGCGACACCATTGGACGGAATTTTATCGGTTGTGGAAGGAGCGGACGTCTCGTTCAAGTACGTCGACCGCAACCTGCCGGAACGGGTCTGCAAGCGGCTGCTGCCGGTCGAGGAGCCTACAGGAATAGCGGAACGCGATTATATGTTACCTCAATTTTCTATAAAAGCGTATCCCAATCCCTTCAATTCGTCGTGCAAGATTACGGTATCCGACAACCACGTGGATTATATCACCATTTATGATATTGCGGGCAGGGTGGTCGCGAAGCTACGAGTCACCTCCGGTTCGGCGGTGTGGGACGCCGCCGGGCGGCCCTCGGGGATCTATTTCGCGCGGACTCAAAAAGGCGAGTTTTCTGGAAATGTAAAATTGTTATTGATGAAGTAAACGATGAGAAATTTAGCTAAAAATATTTTGTTATTGATTGTGTGTTGTTGGTTTTATCAAATTGCGTATGCTGAAGACACATTCGAACTTATCTATACTATAACGGTTCCCACGGTTCCCGCCGAAAGTACAAGAATCGTTTCCGTTACGCCCGTCGGTGATTATAACGCAGATGGATACGGCGACCTTGTCTTAGGAGTCAGATGCAGAATTTCAAATGTGGATTATTACGAAGCCGCTTACCTTTATTATGGCGGTCCTTCCTTTGATACCGAATATGACCTGTTATTTTTGGGTGATCCGCAGGATCTGGTATTATGCGGTGGGGCGGAAGCCAGGGCAACATTGTTCGGACTCGGCGTGGCAGGTCTGGCGGATTTCAACGGTGATGGATACGATGATTTTGCTATCAGTGCGGCATCATTATGCAATAATAATAAAGTTCTTAACGGCAGAGTATATATTTACTTCGGATCGCCCAATCCGGATACGACTGCTGACTTAATTATTGATGGTATTTATGAATTTGATTATTTCGGCCGCTATTTGATTTTCGGGAATTATAACGGCGATTCATATGGTGATTTTCTAACGTATACGCTGGATCATTTTTATGGCCAACAAATTTATCTGTTTTTTGGAAGTGATCCGCCTGATAACCAGTATGATTGGCTCTGTGATTATAGGGGAACTATAAATTATGCAACTTTTGTTCGTGGTGGTTTTGATATTAATAATGACGAATTTGATGATTTTGGCTGGTTCGTTAATCTTCAATATATTATCTTCTTGGGAGGA
>CBFCYP010000257.1:0-2450 GCA_965602185.1 uncultured bacterium | reverse complement strand
ACCCATCTGAAAATGAGGCTGGTTTCGGAAGATTACGATTCGCATGTTCATAATGACCTTGAGATTCGACGATTGAATATAAATCATAAAAAAGGGCTTCTGGAGCTTTATGAGAGATCTTACCCCGATAACTATTTCGACGACCGCATGCTCGAGACCGGCAAATATTTCGGATGTATCATAAACGGAGGAATCGTCTGTGTCAGCGGTGTGCATGTTCATTCCGACGAGTACAAAATCTCGGTGCTGGGCAATATAACCACCCATCCGGATTTCCGGGGCAGAGGGCTCGCCACCGCCGTCACCGCGAAACTTGTGAAGGAGCTTCGTGCTGACGGTAATATGGTGGCTCTGAACGTCAAAAAAGACAATTTTGCAGCGATTAAATGTTACAAAAAGCTGGGATTTGAGATATATTGCGAGTACGAGGAATCGTTTTTTTCCAGGACATGATAATGGAAATAACAAAGGAAAGGAAATAGATTGAAGGTATTTATAAGCTCCGATATAGAAGGAACCACCGGCATAACCGTCTGGAACGAGTGCGAGAAGGGAAAGCCCGATTACGAGGAATTCCAAAAACAGATGACCGCCGAGGTGGTGGCCGCCTGCGAGGGTGCTCTCGATGGAGGCGCGAAAGATATTGTCGTGCGCGACGCTCACGATACCGGGAGAAATATTATCGCCTCAAAGTTACCGGAAAATATAAAAATAATACGAGAGTGGAGCGGGCATCCGTTCTGCATGGTGCAGGGACTGGATAGGTCTTACGCCGCCGCCATATTCACCGGCTACCATTCGCGTGCGGGCTCCGACACCAGCCCGCTGGCGCATACCCTGACCGGATCGTCAATGTATGTCAAAATAAACGACCGCTTTGCGTCGGAATTTCTAATTAACTCGTATTCGGCGGCGTATGTCGGGGTGCCGGTTGTAATGGTTACTGGAGACCGGGGATTATGCGATGAAGCCAAAGAAGTAATTCCCGATATTAACTCCGTTGCCGTGAGCGAGGGCGAGGGAACATCTAATATCAGCATTCACCCCAATCTCGCCGTTAAAAAGATTAGGGAAACCGCGAAAAAAGCGCTGAGCGGCGAATTGAGCAAATGCAAAATAGAACTGCCGGACAGATTCGAAGTTGAGATATTATACAAGGATAACAGGCTGGCGTATAAAACATCTTTCTATCCCGGCGCGCGCCTGGAGGGTACCCATACTATTAAATTTGAATGTGACGATTATTTTGATGTTTTAAGGCTTTTGACCTTTATGAAGTGATTACTTCATTTCAACGGCAGCCGCATTACTACTTCGCTACCGTCCATCTCGCCGGTTCGAGTAAATCCCAGTTTGCTATAAAAACCTTCAGGGCTTCCATCGCCCGGTACACAGCTGGTTAAGAATTCGGTGGCATGGGGTAAACCTTTTACGTATTCAATTATAAGTTTCATGGCTTTATAACCGAAGCCCATGCGTTGATATCGCTCATCGATCATCATCCGCCAGAGAAAATACTCCGGTTTTTCGGTGTCTTTATAAAGCATTAAAAACCCAACCGGGGTGTCGTCGGCGTAAATCGCCCGGAACCAGGCGGTTTCATTGAAATAGGCCTCTGCGATGGAAACCGCGTTGGGTGCCACAAAACCGTTTTGAGATTCGGAGACCTTAAGATTGCATATGATTCTGACAGTATCTTTTGTAATCTCCCTTAAAGTCACATTTGATTCGGGTGTAACCACTGTCTCTTTTTGCTCGTTCATTCCATCACCTCGCGATATCTGAAACATGATGTTGTATGATCGTTGACCATTCCTGCCGCTTGCATGTAGGAGTAGCAAATTGTGGAGCCGACAAATTTGAATCCCCGCCTTTTCAATTCTTTGCTCATGGCTTCCGATTCCAGGGATCGGGCGGGAATTTCTCTGAGTTCTTTCCATTTATTAATCTTTTGCTTACCGCCTGTGAATTGCCAGATAAACCTGTCGAAACTTCCGAATTCCTTTTGAATTTTGAGGAATGCCTTCGCGTTTGCTATAGTCGATCTTATTTTCATCCCGTTACGGACTATTCCGGGATCGTTCAGGAGTTTCTGGATTTTGGCCTCGCGGTAACGGTATATTTTTTCCGGATCGAAGTTATCGAAGGCTTTCCTGAAATTTTCCCGTTTCTTCAGAATTATGGACCAGCTCAAACCGGCCTGAAAAGCGTCGAGCACCAGGAACTCGAAATGCTTACGATCATCGTGAACCGGCGCGCCCCATTCTGTATCATGATACTCCAGCATCAATTCGTCATCGCTGGGCCATTCGCATCGTTTTTTCATCATTAATCCTCGTTTAAGAAGATACGGCAATCCTACATCCGTTGTTGCGCCGCGGCACAGATTAATTTAAAGAAATAGCCGGGATATGTCGTTGACAATTAATTCGATTCAAATCATAATAATA
>CBFCYP010000256.1:0-2454 GCA_965602185.1 uncultured bacterium | reverse complement strand
GCAGGCCGGTAGATCCGGAGCCCCGCGTTCCCGACAAAATATTGAAAAAAAAGCCGTTGATTATTAAGGGAATAATTCTCTACATTAACTGTATAAACGAAAAGAGGAGATAAGCTAATGAAAACATTATTTATCGTTATTGTTTTATTGCTGCCTGTTTTCGGCGGGTGCGGGCTTTTAGTTGACGATCCCGAATGGATAGAGGAAAAAATGTATACGACTGAAGCGGAGCTTCCGCCGGACGCCAGAATGGGTGAGCCGATAGTTTTCACCGTCAAATCATACCTCCACAATTCTTGCTGGGAATTCAGCCGCCTCCGGACAGTCTCATCCGGATTCGATATTTTCGTTACGCCCTATAGGAAGTGCTTAATAGAAGAAAGAGTCTGTTTTGAAGTTATAACTGGGGTAGCCGAGGAAGGCATATTCACACCGGTTTTTCCGGGCGAATATAGATTTCATTTTTGGCGTTCCGATACTCTTGCCTTAGAACACATAGTTGTTGTGCGGTAACGATTATTCCCCGGATGGATTCCCGATTAGAGATTTCGGGAATGACAGGGGGGCATGGCAATCCATGACTCGCGACCGGGACGTAGGTTGGGGATTTATTCCCCAACTGGTTGCTATATCGTCTTCAGATCATCCGGCTCGATGGTGTATTGGTGATTTACATCACCGGTGTTGCGGGTGGCGGCTGGCTCAAACAAAAGCACGCTGCAGATATCGGCCGCCGCCGGCTTGTGCTCGATCCCTCTCGGAACGATAAAAAATTCTCCAGGATTCAGTTTAACGGTCCGGTCGCGCAGGTGGAGATCCATCTCGCCATCGATTACCAGAAAGAGTTCGTCCTCGTTTTCATGCGAATGCCAGACATACTCGCCCTTGAACTTCACTATTTTGACATACTGCCCGTTGAGCTCTCCCACGATCTTCGGCGCCCAGAGTTCGTCGAACATATTCAGTTTATCTTTCAGGTTTATTTTTTCCATAGGGGCCTCTCCTTTTTACGAGATAATTATAATAGATATTCATTATGAGTGACAAGATATTGTGTTTCGGGAACTATGATTCCCGAAACATATAAGCGCGAGTACTACTGCGTTTTATCCCGGTTGCCGGCATTTGTCCTGGATGCCTGTCCAATACGGTTTTTCGCATACTCAAGGAATTTACCGATTTCAGCAAGTATGAAATCTTCATCTTCCGGTGTTGCCTGGCGGGAATATAACTTCACTGCCAGTTCGATATACTTTTCCCATCCCTGCAAGTTTTTGAGGGCCCATTCGGAGGCCTGCTCCTTCGAGATGACAACATCCCCGGTTTCGAAACTGTAAATTAGCCGACAGAGGTTGAGAACGCAGTAACCGGGATATTTCTGCAGATTTTTCTCGACGTAATCCAGTTCACCATACAGGGTGGCTTCGATCTCCGGCCAGGTTGCGGGCGGATAAATCTTTTCCGGGTCGGGTCCATAAAGGGTGATCTGCCGGCCGGCCAGAATATGCGCGCGGTGAAGGGCCCAGGAATCGTCGGTGGTTCTCTCCCACATTTGACTTCTGGGAAAGGATTTTTGATGAGCGTCTTTGAGAAGGATATAGTATCCGTCGAATATCTCTCCGGGCGGCGGGTAATTCTGGTCAAGATCCTCGTGAAGCTTTTCCAATCGCGACCGTTCATTATCCGTTAGGTTATCCTTCAAGATGACGTGGAAATCGATGTCGCCCAAGGGAAACGTACCGGGGAAGGCGGCGGCGCCGAAGATATAGACACCATACAGCTTTTCACCGAGAATCTCTTTGAGGCCGTCTACAAACGCCTGGCCGATAGCTTTAATTAGATTTGACGTGGTCATTTTTTAATAATAGAAAGCTAAAGATGTTTCAGGCAACTTGTTTTATGGTGTATGAATGGCGGGCAATATATTTTCCGACGGACGCTTTATCCCTCATGATGGAGTCTGCGACATCATGAGGGACATTGGGGCGTCAGTCCCGCCTTTGGCGGGACATCCTGACGCATACTATGAATCCTGATTCCTCTTACGGAATGTTTTTCTGCTGCTTGTCCCGTTTCTCTTTTTGCTTTTGCTGCTGTTTGCTTTTCTTCTGTTTCTGAGACTTGGCCTTATCCTTTTTTCCGCCCTTATCTCCCATTATGGGACTCCTTTCCGTCTGCCATTTAACATCTCGTCGTCTGCGGCGCGGCCGGACCGCCTGTTCCGCGACTGCCTGTTTTCATTTTGCCGAAGCCCGACAGAATATCCCGCGGCAGATATTTATATTAACATGCCTTGCCGGGCAGGTAATGTCAACAAAATTAAGGCAGTAGGGCAGGTCTCCCCGAGACCTGCCAACGATGGCGGCAGGAGTCGGAGACTCCTGCCCTACAGCTTGGTAACCAGATAGTAAGAGCAGTTACCTGTCATTCCCGAAATCTCTTATCGGGAATCTA
>CBFCYP010000255.1:0-2478 GCA_965602185.1 uncultured bacterium | reverse complement strand
ACGGCGTGGTTCAGGTCCTGGGTCGGTTCATGCCAGTAGCAGTTATATTGAAAATCGGGATAAACCATGAAGGTTGTCGATACCGGCCCGCTCAAGAGAGCGTTTTTTATAGCGCTTATGTTGTTGGGTATATCCTCGAATCCGATCTGGTGCACCGCAGGAACGCATTGCTCCTGAGTGCAGGGAACGGTATCGTCGGCTTGATAGGGCATGCACGCCTCTTCTACCGCGCCGTAACCCATGAATACGGCGTAAGCGTCCTCCATCCAGCCGCCGGCGCAGCTGGATCCGCCGGTATTACACGACAGCACCTGCTGTTCCGAGAGATCCCATTCGATGCTGTCGGCGATCAATACGGCCGATTCAAAAGCTCCCGTGGCGGCAAAATCCCAGCAGGAACCGCAGTTTCCCTGATCTTTGACAGGTGTAATTCCACCCATCATTCGCCAATCGAAAAAATCCTCCGTGTTGAGCAACACCGGCGGTGGGAGTCTGTCCAACTCTTCAAAACGCTTTTTAACCTCATCGGGAATTTCCAGACCAAGATACTGGAGCCTCTCTTCGAAAGATAAGTTCTCTTTTTTGGGCTTTTGGCCGCTATTCTGGCCCGAATCCTGTTGCGCCGCAACCCATGTGGCAGACATTGCCATAACTGCAACTGCCAGCAGGATTGCTATGGATTTCCTTATCATCATCGCCTCCACGATAAAAGGTAATAACAGTCTACAATTAATATACTGTTTTAAAGACCCCTGTCAAATGTTTTATTGATTGTTTGCATCTAATTCAGAAGATTTTTTAAAACGGATACTAACGTATGTGTATTGAAATACGACCGAATTATATTAATGGATATATTACATGAAACATTAAAATATATGATATACGATCTAATCGAAATTCGACAGCCAAAATGGTCTATCAGTCAGAGTCAAAAAACCATTCGCCGGCCAATCGCTCGGTAATGGCGATTATCTCCCGGTCAGCTTCATTCAGGGCGCCTCGCCCTGCCAGCGATTCGACGACTTTATGCAAAAGAACCATCTTGTTCTGAACCGGTATCAACGCCGGATAATATTCGTTATTGAAGAATATCCGGAACCTTTTTCTGGAAAGCTCATCTCCAAGCATCTTTCCGACCGCTTTTTCAAGCTCCTTTCCGGTTAATTTCTCCAGCTCCTCCTTCGGCGAGATCATCATACGCGAAGATTTCTCCAGATTATGATTGCATTTGAAAGCCATAAGCCAGCATTCCACCATGCCCAGCGAATTAACGACCAAGACGTTAACATTAATCCGGTTGTTTTCAGGATCAGAGGTGGCCCCCCGCATAAAGGGCAGGTAGTAGTTGTCGGTTATAGCTCCGAACGCGCTGACACCTCCGGCAAAGGGATCGTCGAGAATATCCCCGATGGTGAAATAGGGTTTGCGTTCGAAGCGGGCATCCTGAATAAGCATAAATTCATCCTCGGTAAAATGGAAACGTTCCTTCCACTTTTCTTCAGGACTGAGGTCTTTCCGGGTCAATGAAGAATGGCTGGTCAACATGCCTATGGCCTGTCCCCCTCTCCAGACGAGCGGCAAAACGCCTACCGTCCATTCCGCCGATCCTCCGATTTCTCCTATCATCGAATGCAGGCCGCGATCGTCGGGAAACCGAAGCTCATCCATACCGAGAATAACCGCCGGCAACAAATCACCATCCTTATCGAACGGTGTCGATACCCCGGCCTTATTCAGGACATCCATGGCCGGATAATGTCTGGATCTGTCCAGGAAAAAGGCGCTCAGCTTTTCAATACCTGAGAAACCGTAAGAGTCGGAGATAATTTCGGCGGCATCGATAAGACTTGCCTCGCGAGGATTGAATTTTTTAAAATACGCGCCGGACATCCAGCGTTGTACATATATATCGGGCAAATGCCGTTTGAGGTTCGCCTCGGTAATAAACAGGGCCGTTAGACTCGAATGTATGCCCTTGATCGATTTGGTGGTACCGTCGATCACGTCATTCCCCATGGACAAAAGAGTCACGTTGCGCGGTATATCCAGCCCGTAGATCTCACAATGTTCTTCCTTGCCGAAGACAGCTCCAACGGAGATAGTGGGATTGCCTCCCGGCTCATGTCCCGGCTTGGCGCGAACTCCTTCGGTAATAGCCGATTCGATTAATACCTCTTCCCCCATAGGCAAAGTCTCGGTCGTCGTCTGCAGAACCTCCGACATAATCTGCGCCGCCGTCCTGTCGTTGGCTCGTTTCAGGAGGTTGGCCAGATCCCTGGATTGCTGGTCTTCGGGATATTTATTCAGGCTGCCTCTTCCATGAAGGCCGACCGCCACCGCCGATAATGCGGCGGAGAGGATAACCGATTGCCTGAGCTGGCGGTTTCGTAAAGCTCCGAGGTTGGAATCGTAGCCTGTGCGGTCGCTGAGATTCATTATCCGGCAGGATTCCAGTAATAAATCGTAGTTTTCCAG
>CBFCYP010000254.1:0-2483 GCA_965602185.1 uncultured bacterium | reverse complement strand
GCAGATTATAGGCAAAACAAGTTATACTCCTTCAGATTTAATAACGGATATTGGGCAAGCACAGGATTATCTTTCCGATGTAAAAGGGGTTAATCCAGGTATTGTTGATACAGTTTATCTATTGATTTTCTATGACGGAAAAACCAGACAGACAATACCCGAATCTGTTAACGTGCCAGATAACGTTCGAATTGAGTTTGTTTACGTAGGTGGAGAAAGTCCAAGTGAATTAAGATCACCAAAAATATTAAAAGCTCCCAAATCAACGGCCGAGGAAAAATCGCCCAAGAAAAAGTTGGCAAAAAAAGCACCCAGAAAGAAGAAACCCGATGCCTGACCCCGCCCGCAACCCCCGGCGGCCGTTGCGGTTGCGCGGTTTGGGGTCGATCTTAGATCGACCCCTACGAAGGGTTATGTGATTGTTAAGTGTGTGGGGTAGATGAAATGAATGAGTCTGATAAATATCCCAGGCGAAAGAATACCTTGCGATTGAAGGGATACGATTACTCGCAGGAAGGGGCATATTTTATCACGATTTGCGCGGATAACCGCGAATTGATTTTTGAGGATAAACGATTTAAAGAAATTGTTGAAAGATGTTGGATGGATACAACCCGTATTCGTCCCAATATAGAATTAGACGAATTCGTCGTTATGCCGAATCATATCCATGGGATTATAATCATAAAATACAAAAGGCAGCGACCCGTAGGGGCGTATTGCAATACGCCCCCAGGGAAGCCAGGAAGGGCGAATATCAATTCGCCCCTACGAGGGACGCGCAACCAGGAATTAAAATCTCCGTCTCAAACGATCGGCTCTATTGTTCGGGGATTCAAATCGTCATCAACAAAAAAAATCAATATTCTCAGGAAAATGCCCGGCACGCCCGTGTGGCAACGCAATTATCACGACCATGTAATCCGGGATGAGAAAGACCTGTATTCAAAGAGAAAATATATCAGGGAGAACCCTCTCAAATGGGAATTGGACGAGGAAAACCCTGATAATTTTAAAAATAACTGCCGGGGGGCGAATGGGTATGTACCAGGACATAGAAGAGCCGGTTGACGTTATAGCGTTGTTCGAGGCGGGGCGGATGCAGCCGGTGAAGTTCCGTTGGAACGGGCGGGCGGTCAAGATCAAGCAGGTCACCGGCTCGTGGAAAACCGACGTGGGGGCGCATAAGATCCGTTATTTCGCGGTGCTGGATAACGCCTCCAATTTCTTCCAGCTCGCCTACGACGAGAAGAACACCTCATGGGTTTTAAACAAGATATGGGTGGAGTAGACCACAAATCGATCTGGGAGGGGCATAGGGTAATCATCCATCTCGATATGGACGCCTTTTTCGCGGCTATCGAGCAGATGATCAATCCCGAACTGAAGGGCCGGCCTGTTATCGTAGGGGGAACACCCGATTCCAGAGGAGTGGTGTCGACCTGTTCCTATGAGGCCAGGAACTACGGTGTACATTCGGCCATGCCGATGAAGCGGGCGTATGAGCTTTGCCCCGACGCTGTCTTTATAGATACCTCGGGCGGAAAGTATTCTTATATGTCGGTGGAGGTTGTAAATGTCCTGAAAGAATTCACGCCTTACGTGGAGTCGGTCTCCATAGACGAGGCGTTCATGGATATAACCGGCATATGGAAAAGGTACGGATCTCCGGGCAAAACCGCCGAAGCCATAAGAGGAAAAATCAAAGAAAAACTGGGACTGACGGCGTCGGTGGGGGTGGCTCCCAACAGGTCGGTGGCGAAAATGGCTTCGGGATCAAACAAGCCCGACGGGTTGGTCATTATCCAACCTCATGAGGTTCAACAGTTTCTGTGGGTTCAGCCGGTGGATCATCTGTGGGGTGTGGGTTCGAAATCGTCGGAGGCTTTGAACAAACAGGGTATCAGGACAATTGGAGATTTGGCGAAATCATCCGAGGCAAAACTGAAAAAAATGTTCGGAATTATGGGGCCGGGGCTGGTCAGGATGGCCAGAGGGGAGGGCCCGGATGATGTGCGCGAAAGCCACATAGATTACGATGCCAAATCGACGGGGCATGAACATACCTTTCACCGAGACACAGATGATATGGACAGGGTTACCGGTTTGCTTCTGTATCTTTCCGATAAAGTATCCAGGAGATTACGATGTTCGGGATGCGAGGCCAGAACAGTGACCTTGAAGGTGCGGAAATCGAATTTCAAGCTGTTGACCAGGGCGATGTCGTTGAAAAATTATATCGATGATGAAAAGGCTATTTACGTTACCGCGAAGAAACTGCTTATACAGAATCGATTTTTGGAAAATCCTATAAGGCTGATCGGGGTGAGCGTTTCCAATCTCAGGAAAAAAGAATCGTTGTATTACGATGATTTGCTCGAAAGATGCAATTCGGAGAACAGGAGGAAAGAGCTGGATAAGCTCCTCGATAGACTACGTGACATATACGGGGAAGAATCTATTTTTTTCGCGGGAACTCAATT
>CBFCYP010000253.1:0-2587 GCA_965602185.1 uncultured bacterium | reverse complement strand
GGCATCCCGATCTTAAGTTCCTCGGGCTCACAATCCGCCACCTGGCAGAGTATCCTGACATCATCACCCATATTCACTATGGCGACCGGATAGGGTGCCTCATCGGTAAACTGCGAGGGCGGAATCCTTACAACGGTATAGGTTTCTATGGTTCCTTTATCGTTAATTCTGGTCTTCTCAAATTCCCTGGATTTGCATGCCGGGCATACCAGCCTGGGAGGGAACAGAACCTTTCCGCACTTTTTGCATTTGATGGCCTCGAAACGGTAACGCTGGGCCATTTCTCTCCAGTATTTAGGCGCCGACATCTTACACCCCCTCCAGTATATGAACCACGCTGCTGGCCCCGCTTCCGCCCATATTCTGGGCCAGGCCGATATCAGCTTTCTTCAGCTGTCTGTTTTTATCCAGATCGCCGCGGATCTGTTTTGTTAATTCCACAATCTGCGCCACGCCTGTCGCTCCTACTGGATGACCCTTAGATTTCAAACCGCCCGACGGATTAACAGGAAACTTGCCGTCAAACGCCGTTAGACCGTCCATTGTTATAGGTCCGCCTTTACCAACTTCGGCTATACCGAGCGCCTCCAGAACCATAATCTCGGCTATGGAAAAACAGTCGTGGACCTCGGCGAAATCGATATCAGTGATTTTCTTACCGGCCATTTCCAGAGCCTGTTTCGCCGACAACTCCGTGGATTTCAAATGCGATATATTTTCTCTTTGGGCAAGCTGGATTGTATCCGACGCATTTCCCGAACCGGTTATTTTCACCAAACGTTTTTTCGTCAGTTCTTTGGCCTTATCGAGAGAACATAAAATAACCGCCGCGGATCCATCGGTAATAGGGGAGCAGTCCAGAAGAGTCAAGGGATCGGCTACCATCACCGAGTTCTTGACCTGATCCAGTGTAACCTTCATTCTGAATTGCGCCAGTTCGTTGTTGAAACCGTTGGCATGATTCTTAACGGATACCTGCGCCATCTGGTCGCGGCTGGTGCCGTATTTGTTCATATGATGATTCGCCATCATGGCATAAAGGCCGGGGAAGGTGATGCCGTTGTAAACCTCGTATTCCTGATCCGCCGCTGTGGCCAGGGCGAAGGTTGCGCCGCCGCCGTCGACGTCGGTCATCTTTTCGACGCCCGCGGCCATGACGATATCGGCCATCCCCGAAGCGATATGCATGTAAGCCGCCCTGAAAGCGGCGCCGCCCGACGCGCAGGCCGATTCCACCCTGATCCCGGGTACCGGGCATATACCGGAATAATCGGGCCCGATCGATCCCAGGTGCTCTTGGTCTGTGAATAAACCCGATGTCATACATCCGATATACATCGCCTCAACCGAATCTATCCCGGCGTCATCGAGAGCCTTGAGGACGCTCTCCGCCAGAAGATCGCGTAAGGCAACCTCCCAGAGTTCGCCCCATTTGTTCATCCCGACCCCGATTACTGCCACATCTCTCATAAATTTTCCTCCAGATATTCTAATTCCGCAAGATGCGGCTTATTCTCCTCTTAATTTTATTTTTCCTCTGAATTTCGTGTAAGTACCGTAATCCAGGTATTTCCGTCTTTCCGTATCCAGCATGGCCCGGGTATGGACCGCTTTATTCTGAACTCCCGGCAATTTATCGGTTACCTTGAATACAAATCCGTCGCTGCCGGCGCCCGAACCGTACGATACCATGAAAATCATATCGCCCGGTTTGGCTACGTCCAGTATGGCCGTCAATCCTATTGGTGATGCTCCCGAGTAAGTGTTGCCCAGGGTGGGGCAGAGCCAGCCCTGTTCCATCTGCTCGGTTTTAAAACCGAGGCGTTTTCCCACAGTCATGGGGAATTTGCCGTTGGGCTGATGGAATACCGCGTATGCGAAATCCTCCGGCTTCATTCTGGATTTTTCCAGAAGCGCCCTGGCGCATCCGGTTATTGTCCTGAAATACGCCGGTTCGCCGGTAAAACGGCCGCCGTGACTGGGATAAAACTGATGCTCTCTGCGCCAGAAATCGGGTGTATCGGTCATCCAGGAATGCGTGTGCAGGCATTCGGCCAGGACGTTTTCTTTTCCGAATATAAAAGCCGCCGCGCCCGCCGACGCCGAATATTCCAGGGCGTCTCCCGGCGCTCCCTGGGAGGTGTCCGCTCCGATCCCGAGAGCAAATTTCATTTCTCCAGCTTTCACCAGGCTCATGGCCACGAACATTCCTTCCGAACCCGCCTTGCAGGCGAACTCGTAGTCGGCGCAATGGCAGTCCGGCGTGGCCCCGATAGCCTCGGCCAGCACCGTGCCCGACGGCTTCACCGCGTAGGGATGAGACTCCGAGCCGACATAGACCGCCCCGATATCCTGGGGATCGATCCCGGCACGTTTCAGGGCGTTTTTAGTCGCCTCCACCGACATGGTTATGGTGTCCTGGTCCGGCGACGGCACAGATTTTTCGCGAAGCTGCAATCCCCGCTTATAGCTGGGGGCGTCGGCGCCCCAGACTTTGGCTATCTCCTCCACCTTGATGCGGTTGCGCGGGATATAGGCTCCGTATCCTACTATTCCGACCATAAATTTCCTTTCCTATCTATCATTT
>CBFCYP010000252.1:0-2590 GCA_965602185.1 uncultured bacterium | reverse complement strand
AATTATCGATTACATATACGTTGCCGTAAGTATCAACATCTACTCCCTTTATATGCAGCATTCCTTCCGGCAGACCGTAACGCGAGAAGGTATAGCGCCGTTCCACGTATATCGGCCCCGTGGATTCGGAATGGTATTTCACGACCCGGTGATTCTTTGAGTCAGAAATGTAAAATGAATTTGGTTCAATGGAAAATGGAGCCACAGCGATGCCGGTAGGATACCCGATATGGGACAGGCCGTATCCCCAGGAGCCGAAATCGGCCTCGTAATCGCCTTCGGATGAGAAGCGGAATACTTTTGATAATACACCGTCGGTGACATATATATCATGGTTTTCATACTCGGAATCGTTGTAGCCGGCGTAGTCAATGGCTGTCGGCATATCGAGGTATTGCTCGCCGAAGGTTTTCTCCCAGATCAGGCTGTCCTTTTCCGAATCATAGGAGAGCTTCACCACCCGGAGGTTTCCCTGGTCGAGAACATATATATAGTCCTTAGCGGGATCGAAATAGCCGTGTTTGGACGATACCACGATATCCACCGGGCTGCTGAAACACCCCACCGAGTCCCGCTCGGGATAGGGAGGAGTGACGGTCGAGAGGCTGTCGTCGGTTCGAAAGGTGATGGGCGGGATCTGGCGGCCGTATTCTTTCACGCCGATCGGCACCCGCTCCCCGTGGTAATCGTCGAGCGAGAAGATCATAAGCCGGTTGAACGGCCGATCGCAGAAAATATATTTGTAATGATCGTGATTGCTTTTGTCGATTCGCATGACCGCGCCGCCGGTCGGCTGCAAAAAGGCCATGTAGTTGAGCCCATACTGATCGTCGATATAGCCCTGGCACATCCGCTCCGGCTCGTTGGTATTCAGGAAGTTTACGGGTGTGATTACCGGCTGCGCCATGGCCGGGGCGCCGAACGCTGATAAAATCAATATTATTTTAAGCAGTCTCATTTTTACCTCCACCCCACCCTGAGCCAGGTGGCCTCGTTGGTGCGGGTATCGAAGATGAAGAGCATGGCGGGAGAAAAATAACGAAAATCCTCGCCATTGAAATCAAAATAAACAAAATAATCTCCAACTCTGTCGATGGGACCTATCGATCCGCCAACATATCCCGAATCAAGAGGAGGATATGGAATGGCGAACGAGTCTAATTGGCTAAATGTATAGGAGTCGAAAAGCCTCACATAGCTGGGATCTATTGCTAATTTTTTTTGGTGTTGGGGACCTCCAACCATATTGGAATTCATGTTAAATACGTAGGTTACCGAATCATTTGGGGAGAGCCCAAACAAATGAAAATGATCGAAATTAGATTCAACATTCATACTATCCAATAAGATATTATTTTCAATATCCAACGATAACAGATAAGTACCTTCAAATGTGACATTCCAATATTGTCTTTGGTTACCGTTTTCAATTTTCTTGAAATATCTAAATCCTGAAATAATCGGATAATTTTCATCTATCCAAGGATCATCAATTTCGTCTGTGAGATTTAATCTATTGTTATTGCGTATCGATATCTTTGCTTTCTTTCTATATGTTTGTTGTGTTTGATCTCTTAGGATTTTTATTTCGATATCACCCTCTTGAGAATAGATAAAATCTAATATTTGTATGTCGGGAATGCTTCCGATTAATATTACTCCAAGCTCTTCATTGAGTATGGCGTAATTTGTAACCAACCCACTTGATGAGATTTGGGCATTTTTTGCTGGCAGGCCATTAAGCGTCAAAACACAATAATAATTTTGTGGTCCTCTTGAAAACATAATTGGTTTCTTAAACTGTAATTCGCCTCTAATAGGTATTGTCGTGGAAGCTGCGATTTCTTTAGAATGCAGATCTACTTTTGACACCAAAATATCGGTGCCAAAACTGTTATTGGCATAGCTGCAAAAATAATAATAATAACTATCTTGTGAATTTGATGAATTAAAAAACGAAAATATAGTAATTGCTGCCAATATAAAATATCTAATTTTCCCAAGGCTTTTCATATTTCCATCTCCTGACGTCTCTAACATATTTTCCGTCATCCTCTTCCATTTTTTTAACCCAATTTTCTTTGGTAACACTGCGCATTTTTCCAGACCCGTTTTTATAACCGTAAGTAACTAAATCTTCTTTGTTTGGATATTCAGGCAACGGATCCGCTGGATCGCACAAGACACACAATGAATCCCATGTACTTTGTTCGGGATGCCTTCTGACGCGGTAATTCATGTAATCGGTAAAGTAAATGTAATATGCATTTATCAGGTTAAGTTGCCAATTCCACGCTAGACTATCCCATGAAATTTCATAATAGCCCGGAGGTTCCGCTCCTTCACATGATTCATTAAATACACACTCCCAAATTGATCTAATCATTTGCATTGTTCCCGTTGCACTCGAGCCGATGTTTTCGCACGGATATAAAGTCTCTATACAAGTATCTTGCCCCGATATCACATGGTCCCAATAGTTATTCCATTGAGTATTATAGGGCTGGCAGTGCCGGCCGTCATTGCTGCCGGCCCATTCGTTCCAGGCGATTGCCCGCATTATATCCAATTCGAGCGAATCGCTGAATTC
>CBFCYP010000251.1:0-2670 GCA_965602185.1 uncultured bacterium | reverse complement strand
TATATATGGATAAAATTCCATCTCAGTCATTAATTTTAAATTGTCGACCAAGACCGTCCTAATGTAATCTCTTACTTCGCCGATTAATTCGATATCCCACTTTAAATTAGACTCTTCTGGTGCCAGATTGTTTAATAATTTGAAAATTAAATTATCCAAGAGATCTTGTCTGCCGATCTGTTGATCCGTAAGGCACATAAATCGATCCTTGCATTTTCTTTTTAATTCTCAAAAGACATTTACTATTGTATATGTGCAAAGTAATTAATTCAAGCGGAATATTAATTCACTCCGGTCCCCCCCCTCACTCCTTCAAGCTCGGCGCCGCTTCCTTCAAGGCTTGGAAAAAGTTGGGGATATCGTTATCGAACACCATAACCCGGTTTCTCTGCCACTCGCCGTCAACCTTCCGCGATGCGCAAATGGTCAGGTATTTTCCGCCCTTGGACGTTTCTTTGACATCGATAAAATAAGTTTGCGAGCGGGTCTTGAGCATTTTCGAGAAAATCGCCTCTTTCTGGGCTTGTTCAGACATTGTTGCCTCCTTTTAAAATTTCAAGTCTCAATCACCTGACCAAATGTATAGTATGCCACTGTCAGAATCGGTCAGTGGATGATAAAAAAATCGAACTTTTTTCAGGTTATTTTGTATATTGTTGATATGAGGAAACTTACAGTTTCCGAAATCTTATCGCTTTCCGTGCTGTTTTTGGCGCTCTCGGGCTGCTCCCATATAACTCACAGGGCCAGGGTAAATGAGGGGCTGAACATGTCGGCGTTCGTAATGCCGGGCTACGAGACTTATGATCCTCCGAAAAGGTATTGGGACGATCGAGACAATTTTGATAGATCGTTCCGATATAGCAGGACAGATTACCAGGTGGGTTGGGGCTACGGCTGGAAACTCAAAAGCGGCCGCAAGGCAATGCTTAATCTCAATACCGCATCGACGTTCGCCTTTCCCTACGAATTTTTTCCATCTGTCGGTTTATATTGCCAGACAACGCCTGACAGCCTCCGGCACGCAGCCGGTGTCGGCGCCGTAATCCTGCCCGATCCCCTGATCTACTGGCTCTGGGGACGGGACCTGGGCAGAACAAAAAGTGGCATTAAAATTGCCGAATTGGAATTGGGCGCCGGATTTGGATTATATCCCTCGTTTTTCCTGCATCTCAAACTGCTCAAACAGATCGGTCCACTTCATGCCGGTCTTATCAGCGAATACCGTCGTTTCTGGCCCTATACCGGCATAAGCCTTGGCGCCGATGGGTATGTAAGAGATTATATAAAATCGCAGTTATATTTCGGCATTATCCTGATTCCCGAATTTCAATAGCCAGCAGAAATAAGTAATAATATGACAATGTTCAGCCGGTTCGTAGCCCGCAGGGCGTGAACCGGCTGTTTAATAGAATAACTTGATGTCAGGTCACTTCCCGACTGAAAAATCGGGACTACGACCTGACGCAACTGCGCGATTTGATATTATAAGATTGATCTTGATATGCGCCTGAAAGATCGTATATTGCGCAGTTGGAAACCAAAATAACGGGGCAGTAGCTCAGATGGGAGAGCGGTACGTTCGCAACGTACAGGTCGGCGGTTCGATCCCGCTCTGCTCCACCAAAATAAAGATCGTGCTAGATGGGGAGTTAGCGGTGCCCTGTAACCCGGAACCCGCTATACCGGGGTCGAATTCCCACCGGCGGTTCGGAAGTTCGGACGATACGCCCGGCCGGAGACGCCCAGTCCCCGCTTCGGCGGGGATAAAGGGCCGGATCCCGCGCAACGGCCGGCCGCCCAACCCCGTCAGGATCGGAAGGTAGCAGCGGTAAGCGGCAGCGGCGTGTGCCGCGGGACAGTCTGACCCCAGTTGACGGCCGGAACGGATCCCCGAATGGACGGAACAACGGTGGGTGCACGATTGTAATTAGGACACATTATGTCGTATCTGGCGCTCGCAAGAAAATACAGGCCCAACGATTTCGAAAATATCGTCAGCCAGCATCATATCACCACCACCCTGAAAAACGCGGTTTCCTCCGGCAGGATATCACATGCCTATCTTTTCTGCGGGCCGAGAGGCACGGGGAAGACGACCACGGCGAGAGTCCTGGCAAAAGCCTTAAACTGCGAAAAAGGCCCGACTCCCGAACCCTGCGGCGAATGCATGGTCTGTAAAGAAATAGCCCGATGCTCCTCCCCCGACGTCTTCGAGATCGATGCCGCCTCCAACCGCGGTATCGATGATATCCGCGAACTGAGAGAGAACGTCCGCTACGCGCCGGTGGGCGGACGCTATAAGATATATATTGTAGACGAGGTCCATCGTCTGACAAAAGAAGCTTTCGATGCGCTGTTAAAAACCCTGGAAGAACCGCCATCTCACGTAATATTTATTTTCGCCACCACCGAGCCCCAGGCGTTACCTCCCACAATTCTTTCGAGAACTCAGCGGTATGATTTTAAAAGAATCCCGGTATCCTCCCTTGCGGAAGCGATCAATTCTATCGCTCGAAAAGAGGATCTTACCATAGATTCCGACGCCGCTCTTATGATAGCTAAAAAGGCCGACGGTTCCCTGCGTGACGCCATCTCCCTTCTGGACCAGCTTTCGAGTTTTTCCGACGGCAATATCAGCATGGCCGGGGCGGCGGAAATTCTGGGCAT
>CBFCYP010000250.1:0-2673 GCA_965602185.1 uncultured bacterium | reverse complement strand
AAAAAATCGTATTGACATAATAGCGTTTTATATCTATAAAATGAAAGGTAGGCCGCTTTGAATAATGAACGACGGGAGTGTTGTGTATGGCTGTGAAAAAAGCAAGGGTGAAAGCAAACTACACGTCATCATCCCTCGATCCGCTCTATGTCATGAAAGGTGAGTCACTGGTAGTCACTTATGAATCGGAGGAGTGGCCCGGTTGGATCTGGTGCATCAACAAAGAGGGAAAAAACGGATGGGCGCCGATAAGTTACCTCGAGATCACCGACGGTTCGGCGGTGGCCAAACGGGATTACGACGCCACCGAATTGACGGTCATGGCCGGCGACGAACTGACGGTCCTTCACGAGGAGAGGGACTGGTGCTGGTGTGCTTTCGGCGAGGATGAGAAAGGATGGGTGCCGACCGAGAACGTCGAGCTTCTGGAATAACGGTATAAAACCATCAGGTCACGGCCAGGCCTACGACTTGACGGAACGACGAATGTGTAATGCCGTAAGGAAACCCCGCCGAAGGCGGGGCTTATAGCGCAGGGAATCTTGAATTCCAGCTGGTAAAATATTATTATTCCCCACCATGCCCAGCCTGCCTTTAATCGAAAATCTGCTCATAGCCCTGGCGCTGGCGGCGGACGCTTTCAGCGTATCGCTGGCGGCGGGGGCGCAGGGATTCAGGCCCAGGCGGATTTTCAGGCTGTCGTGGCATTTCGGGATGTTCCAGTTTTTGATGCCTGTTATCGGATGGTTCGGCGGGGAGCTGGTCGCCAGAATCGTCGGCCGGGCGGGGCCGTGGATCGTACTGGCGCTGCTTGCCGGCATCGGCGTCAAGATGATTATCGACGGCATCAAAGACGCGCCCAGGGAGCTGCCGGACCTCTCGCGGGGCTGGAAGATGATCACACTATCGGTCGCCACCAGTATCGACGCCCTGGGGGTCGGATTAGGTTTCGGATTATTGGATATACCGGTATGGCGGCCGGCGATTGTGATCGGGGTAGTATGCTCGATTATGACCATTATCGGGCTTTACCTGGGGGTGAGGATGTACAGGAAGATCGGGCACCGGGCCCTGATAATCGGGGGGATTATCCTGATAGGAGTCGGTATCAAGATGATCATATAAAAAAAGGCGCGTCCGGGCGCGCCGATATAAAGATGTTAATTCTTAACTTAAAATGAATTCGGACGATTAATCAGGCTCATGGCTCTTCTTATAAGATTGTTAGCCATTTGAGCGTGATTGAACGCTATCCGGCACCGGTCATTGTTATAAGCGCGTCGGGCGGCATGCAGATGGTTAACGGCCTCATTAAGCATACTTATGGCCTGACGGTTTCCGGAACGCAGGATAACGGGACCGGCCCTGTTTATCCGGGCTTGAACGTTGTCGATAAGGATGCCCACCCGATCGCATTCGTCGGTGGTTTCGGCGTAGCCTATCAAAGGAAATAAGCTAAATGCCAGAGATAATAAAACAATCAGCATAAAGGTTTTTCTCATCCGGATCCTCCAATCATTTTCACTGGATAAAAATATAATTAATAATCATCCCATCCTCCAGAGATTTTTATTAGGATTGCAGTTATCGATTGACATTTGTTGACTGGCAACCGGTTAAGTGGTATACTTTCATGGAGATTAGCCGATACTTTATTAGATTGGAGATAAAATGCCGGAATTCAGACAGAACCTTGCCACCAAAGAATGGGTGATAGTTTCCCCGGAGCGGGGGAAGAGACCGTCGGATTTCAAAAAAGAGAAGGGTGAAAAGGAGCCCGTCCCGCCCTTTAAGGAGGATTGTCCGTTCTGTCCCGGCAACGAGGATCAGACCCCTCCTGACATTTACCGTTTTCCCCGTGACGGCAACTGGCAGGTGCGGGCGGTACCCAATAAATTCGCGGCATTGAAGCCGGACCTGGCCTCCACGCGTACCAGGGTAGGAACTTTCCTGGCGGCCAAGGGTTTCGGTATAGCCGAGGTTCTCATCGAGTCGCCCCAGCATGACCGTCATCCGGCGTTGATGAATATCGAGGAGGTTTCGGAGGTGCTGAAAGCGTACCGGGAGAGGCACGAGGAGATATCCAAAATCAACGACATAAATCTTATTACCATATTTCGCAACCACGGGATGAAAGCCGGAACGTCGCTGGAGCATCCCCATTCGCAGATAATCGCCACGCCGATTGTACCGCCACATGTACGGTATCCGCTGGAGCAGGCGGTTTTGTATTTTGACAATTTCGGCCGCTGTGTATACTGCGATATGATCGAGGAGGAACGCAAACAGAAAGAGCGTCTTATAATAGATACCGATAATTTCCTGGCGTTCTGCCCCTACGCCGCCCGGACGCCCTTTGAAACGCGTATCTATCCCAAGCGGCATATGACTGTGTTTTCACATATAACCGACAGCGAGATCGAGGAGTTGGCCTGGGTTTTAAGAAACGTACTGTTGAAGCTTCATATCTGCCTGGATAATCCTGATTATAATTATGTAATCCGTTCCGCGCCGGTGGGCGAGGATAATGCCCGGTATCTTCACTGGTACATGGTGATTATCCCCAAGATCACGACCCGCGCGGGATTTGAGATCGGTTCGGGGATTTACATAAACAGCGTTCCGCCGGAGGATTCCGCCCGCTATCTGCGTGAAACAAATACCGACGGCTGA
>CBFCYP010000249.1:0-2683 GCA_965602185.1 uncultured bacterium | reverse complement strand
TTCAAAACCGCCACCGGCCTGGCCCCCATGGTGAAAATATCTCTCAAAATTCCACCCACGCCTGTGGCCGCCCCCTGGTACGGCTCCACCGCGGAGGGATGATTATGCGATTCGATTTTAAATACTACCGCCAGCCCATCGCCGATATCGATCGCCCCGGCGTTCTCCTCGCCCGCCTTAGCCAGCAACGCCGAACCTTCGCGCGGTAAGGTCTTCAACTGCGCGATGGAGTTTTTGTAGGAACAATGCTCCGACCACATCACCGAAAAAATCCCCAGCTCTGTGAAAGTCGGGGTCCTGCCCAGGATTTCCACTATGGTCTGATATTCTTCCTCGCTTAAGCCATGTTCTTTTACCAGCTTGAGATCGACTGTCGGCTCCATTAAATCTCCTATCTATCTCTAACGCTTATCCTCTATCCTACATTTTTCAATTTAAAACCGCTTTCGTCCAGAACAACATAGCTGAAATTATTGATAAAATCGCCACAGTTAACATATAAACCGGGGCCGGCTTCCTCGATTTCCGGCTTGTGCACATGCCCCATCACCACCGCGTCAAAACCCTTTTCGTTTTCCCGTTTGGCAAACTCTATATAATCGGTAGAATCTTTTATATTGCGGGCGGTCGTGTAACCTCGCGAAGCGTTCGACGTCGACATGGCCAGACGATACGCCAGATCCGCGGGAAGCTGCGAATAAAGCCAGATACAAAACTTGTTTCTGAATATTTTTTTGATAAACCGGTATCCCCGGTCGTCGACCCTGATGCCGTCCCCATGGGTTATTAATATCTTCTTTCCGAAATGATTTATCTCGAACCTATCCCCCGTTAACTCAATACCGATTTGCCTTTTCAGGTAATCCTTTATCCAGAAATCATGATTGCCGGGGATATAATAAATCCTGATGCCGGAGCGGACCAGATCATAAAGAGCCGTGAGGACTTTAAAATATCCAGCCGGAATAGTATATTTATATTCGAACCAGAAATCGAAAAGGTCTCCCACAATGTACAGGAATTTGCCGTCCGATTTAACTATGTCAAAGAATCTTAAAAGTTTAGCTTCCCGGTCCGTTTTTTCTTTCTGCAATTCCAGGTGAGCGTCGGATACAAAATAAACCTTTTCCTTTGTTTTAACGTCTTGCTCCATGAAAACCATTATAATATAATCTCAAAGCCGGGAGCAAAAAGAATTTCGACGCGTAATAATAAACAGCTTTCCGGCCTTTAAACTGAACCTGAATAGAAAGTGTCAAAAAAAATGATGTGGAATAAAAAAGATTCTGCATTAAAAGTCTAAAATGGATAACTGGTTAAAGGAAAATAAGTTATGGATAAATTCGTAATTGAGGGCGGAAGAAAACTTAACGGTTCGGTAAGGGTATCGGGTGCAAAAAACGCTGCCCTGCCGATTATCGTGGCCTCGCTTCTGGCTGAAAAGGGCAAAACGGTTCTTTCCAACGTACCCAATCTTATGGATATCAGGACCATACGCGGCGTTATCGAAGGCCTGGGAGCCAATGTAAATTTCGACATCGAAAATGAACGGATGGAGATCGACGCAACATCCTTAAACAAACACACCGCTCCCTATGAACTCGTGAGAAAGATGAGAGCCTCTTTTCTGGTCATGGGGCCTTTATTGAGCAGGTTGGGCAAAGCCCGCGTCTCTCTTCCGGGCGGCTGCGTGCTGGGGCCTCGTCCTGTAGATCAGCATATACTGGGATTTCATAAACTGGGCGCGAAAATCACCGAAAACAAGGGCTATATAAGCGCCTCCGCCAAATTCCTCAAAGGAACCGACATTTTCTTCGACAGGCCGTCGCACACCGGCACCGAAAATATAATAATGGCCGCCGTTCTTGCCCGCGGTAAAACTGTCATTATAAACGCCGGATGCGATCCGGAAATTATCGACCTGGCGGAATTCCTGAATAAAATGGGGGCGAAAATATCGGGCGCCGGCACCCCCAGAATCGAGATAACCGGCGTAAAAAGATTGAAGGCGACGACTCACGACATAATTCCTGACCGGCTTGAAACGGGCACATTTCTGCTGGCTGTCGGCGCCTGCGGTGGATCTATCGAAATCAAGGGGGTTCGGCCTGAACATAATGAAATCCTGATTTCAAAACTATCCGAATCCGGCGTTAAACTTAAAATCGCCAAAGATAAGATCACCGTATCCCGCGACGGGCGCCCAAGCGCCCTAAAAATCACCACTTACCCGTACCCGGGATTTCCGACCGACTTGCAGGCGGCCGCCATGGCCTGCGCCACCATCTGCAAAGGAACCTCTCAAGTCCGGGAGACGGTTTTCACCGAAAGATTCACTCATGTCATGGAACTTATCCGTCTCGGTGCCGATATTAAGATTACGGGTGATGAGGCGATCGTTACCGGAGTCGATAGATTGAAAGGGGCTTCCATTATGGCCTCCGATATCCGCGCCGGCGCAGGATTGGTCATTGCGGCCCTCGCCGCCACGGGGCAATCGGAGATACTCAGGATTTACCACATCGATCGGGGGTATCAACGAATAGAAAAGAAATTTGCTCAAATCGGAGGGAATATTAAAAGAGCGTCGGTGTAATTAATATGAGGGTGGAACTGAATATCCGATCGTGGTGTTTTAAATAGCGGCGGAAAAATTAGTCAGGAGTAAGCCGATGAATGTTAA
>CBFCYP010000248.1:0-2799 GCA_965602185.1 uncultured bacterium | reverse complement strand
CATAATGGGAACAGTTCTTCGTTCCCACGAAATAATAAATGAGCAGTACGGAAGTAATATTATTTATTATACCGGAGCAGGCGGAGGTCTTGTATTGGCGCCACGCTGTCCGATCAGGTCTATTGATTTTAATATGTTAACACATCAAATTGCAAAAAGAAACAGCCATGCTCTAATTATTGAGGACGCAGCCGCCATTATGCGTATAGACCCAAATGAATTCCGGAATCGATTAAATGAACATTTTCTTGGCTACCCGGAGGAAACTCCCGAGGATAAATACGGTCATTTCATGATCTTCGAGCATCTTTTCAACTTTTCTTTTGAGGGCGATGACCGGGAAAGATTTTATTTCTGGAATAGCGCTCCTTTTTATTCGGCGGCCTTTTTTCAAAGAGCTATGCAGATTCCCGACACATCAAAAATGAACCATATATTATTTTCGGAATTTTTGAAAAGGCTGGATCCCAAGATAGCATCGATAAAATACGCGAATTGGGGATTTCCGATCACCTCACCGTTAACTCCGCATTATTTAAAAATGAAAAACTGGCTTCTCGAAAAGCCGAAACTGGCCGGAATGATTAGAAAAATAAGAGCATACAGGCAATTATCCTCCGTAAAGGGCAAAATTCCGATCAAAGATCAGGATATTATTATTCTCAAGAATAATATTCGAAAGATGATTTCAGAACACCCTGAATTAAACGAGCGCGTGGCGACCGATCAAATTATCAAATTACTCCCTCGATGGAATAATTTATACATCCTATATGGCGTCAATAATTTGCTAACCTATATCGGGATTCTCCAGCACTCAACTTCTTCGCTGAAAATAGACAACGATTACTAAATCAGCAACTCTATATATTACAAGATATGCCGGTGAACAGATCAAAGCGTCCCCAAGGGGATTTGAACCCCTGTTACCGCCGTGAAAGGGCGGTGTCCTGGACCGGGCTAGACGATGGGGACTTTTCCCGGGCAAATATATGGGTAAAACCATCATTGTCAATCATATAATTCCTCGAGGCACATACCATCCTAATTTATCGCGGTAATACCGGTAATTTTCTCTATTATCGGCAAAAGCTCGCGATCTAAAGCCGCTTCATAATCCGCCCACCTCGAGACATGTTTCCCTTTCTCTAAGTTGTTTATGATAAATGCTTTTCTCGCATCGGTATCCAAGATGATTTTTCTTATAGACGACGCTATTTCAGCCGCGTTTCCGGGTTCGACTATAAAACCATTAATACCATTCTCAACCAGACCCGGTATGCCGCCGGTATTACTTGCCACGATCGGTAATCCGAAAACCATAGCTTCCGCAAGCACGATTCCATATCCTTCCCTGAGCGAAGGCAACACAAAGATCGAAGCATTCTGGTATAATTCTTTAATTTTATGGGGCTCAAGAGCCCCATGAAACTTAACTTTAGCCTGGAGATTTTTTTCTTTAATTAGCTGCTGAATCTCTTTGAAATAAGGATCATCCTGATCATAACCCCCTACGATATCAAGCAAAATATCAAGATCATTCAACATGGCTAAGGCTTTTATAAGAAATATGGTCCCTTTGATAGCCCTGCAGTAACCTACGTTGAGCAAATTAACCGCACCATGAAAATGTATGGTACTCAGCTTATTTGATTCAATCGGGTCAGGTTCTATCTGGATTCCCGGATTGGCAACATATATCGGAATAGCCCGTTTAGCAGCCTGAGACGCTTGGGCGGCCAGGAATCTGCTGCTTGCCTGAATGATATCAGCATTTCTAAATAGATATCTATTGCACCGCTGCGATACTATTCTACCGAAAAAATTGCCATATCTATACTGCATTCTAATGCCATGATGCAATATCATTACTTTTTTTCTCCTGATTTTCATAAACATTACTGCAAGGACAGCCCGGCAACCTGTATAAATTGAAATAACAATGAGTTCGGGGCGGCTCTTTATTACTCTCTGCAAATTCATTAAGGAGTGCTTAATAAGACCCAGCCTACCGGATTGCAGGTTCATCTTTTCTTTGATCATATAACCCGGGAATTTTTTTTCGAAATATGATCGTAGGTGGCCGATCTCATACTGACCACCGGTCTTAGCTTTTGATTGAAATTCCATAAACAGGATCATACCTTCCCCTCCTGAGTTGAGGGTAACCCCGATTTAATATATTTATGAATTTTGCTACCCTCTTGAACCTTGAATACAAACGAGAGTAATATATATAATGCTAAACCGCTAATAGCGATTAATACCAGTTTTATAAAAACTATTATATTCTTTTCGTCTGATATAGTTAGCCAGGCATTTCTTATCAGCAGCCAATAGCAGGATACAACAGATAACGGTATCATCATTCTAAGAAGATATTTCAAGGCGGAGAAATCTATTTTTATTTTCAATTGTCTGTTAAGATCCAAACTCATAATTGCAAATCCGGCAAACCATGCAGCTACGGTTGCAAGGGCAAGCCCATTCTGTTCAAGAGGTAAAACTAAACACCGATTGAAGATTACCTTTATTATTAACAATGTCAAGAATATAATCCCCAATCTGGTTAATCTCTTTTGCGCAAAATAGAATTTGTTTTGAAATGTAAATATTGAATAAAACAGTAATCCCATTGCATAATACATAAAAGGCTCATATGTTAACATCAGCGATTGGCTGTCGAATGCGCCTCTTTGAAAAACTACTTTTACTATTTCTTTTGAGTAGATTATAATACCCGCACTTGTGATTCCCATTGTATATATAAGTAGCCGGATACTATCTTTATACAACTTT
>CBFCYP010000247.1:0-2805 GCA_965602185.1 uncultured bacterium | reverse complement strand
GAAGTTGGTTCCAATAGAGCGCCTTTCTTTAACACCGATAATAACCTCTCATTATTTGCTTTCTCCAATTCGGAAGTGATTTTTCTTGAAGTTATTCGCTTAAAACTCCCAATGCATTTCGAGACTGTTAAGCCTTTGTGCGTCTTTATGATAAGATGAAAATGATCAGGCATTATTACGTAAGCAATTATGGTAAAATCACCCCTGTTCTGATAATAATTTAGGCTATCAATCATTATCTTACATAATGACTTTAACTTAAAGATTTTAACAAATCCAACGATAGACGAGGTCACGAAGAATAAATCGCCGTATCTCTCATAATCATTTCGTCTTCTACCTTTCATGCTTCATCCTGTTTGGGGTCAGGAAGGGATTCCTGACCCCGCAGTATAGGCCCATATCATCTCCCCTGCATCGGTATCTTCACGCCCTTCTTCTCCGCCACCTCGATGGCCTTCTCGTACCCCGCGTCGGCGTGGCGCGCCACTCCGGAGCCCGGATCGTTGGTCAATACCCTCTCTATACGGATATCCATCTCCGGGGTGCCGTCGGCCACCGTCACCTGTCCGGCGTGTATTGCCAGTCCCATGCCCACACCGCCGCCGTGATGGATCGATACCCAGGACGCCCCCGAGGCCGTGTTCAGCATGGCGTTAAGTAGCGGCCAATCGGCGATAGCGTCAGAACCGTCCTTCATCGCTTCGGTCTCGCGGTTGGGCGAGGCCACCGAGCCGCAGTCCAGGTGGTCGCGCCCCATCACGATTGGCGCCGAGATCTTCCCCTCGCGCACCAGACGGTTGAACTCCAGCCCCATCCGGTGCCGATCGCCGTAGCCCAGCCAGCAGATCCTGCACGGCAACCCCTGAAACTCGACTTTTTCCTGGGCCATCTTGATCCAGTTCATAAGCGGCTTATCATCGGGGAAAAGCCTCATAACCGCCTCGTCGGTCACCGCGATATCATTGGAATCGCCGGAGAGCGCCGCCCATCGGAATGGGCCCTTGCCCTCGCAGAAAAGCGGCCGGATATAGGCCGGCACGAAACCGGGATAATCGAACGCGTTCTTCACCCCCGCTTTCTGCGCCTGGCCCCGCAGGTTGTTGCCGTAATCGAAACAGACCGCCCTCATTTTCTGCAGATCCAGTATCGCGCGGGTGTGCACCGCCATGGAATCGTAAGCCATCTTAATATACTTATCCGGACCAGATTTCCGGAGCGCCAGCGCTTCCTCGTAAGGAATACCGTGCGGCACATAGCCGTTAAGCTCGTCATGCGCCGACGTCTGATCGGTCACCACATCGGGAACGATTTTTCTTTTCACCAGTTCCGGCACTAGATCGGCGCAGTTGCCCACCAGACCCACCGACAATGGCTTCTTGGCCTCCTTCGCCTCGTTTATCCATTTCAACGCTTCATCGAGACTTCGGGTCTTTTTATCGCAATAACGTTTTTCGATCCTGCGATCGATACGTTTCTCGTCTACCTCAATCACCAGTATCGCCCCGCCGGCCATGGTAGCCGCCAACGGTTGTGCTCCGCCCATACCTCCCATGCCACCAGTAAGGATGAACTTGCCTGAAAGATCTGAATTGTAATGTTTTTTCCCCAGCGCCGCGAAGGTCTCGTAAGTCCCCTGCAGTATCCCCTGGGTTCCTATATAAATCCATGATCCCGCCGTCATCTGCCCGAACATGATCAGCCCCTTTTTATCCAGCTCCCGGAAATGCTCCCAGGTGGCCCATTGCGGTACCAGGTTGGAGTTGGCGATCAATACCCTCGGCGAATACGGATGCGTCTTAAAAACTCCCACCGGTTTGCCCGACTGCACCAGCAAGGTCTCGTCATTTTCCAACTCTTTCAGCGATCTTATTATCGCCTCCAGACATTCCACGTTCCGGGCCGCCTTGCCCGACCCGCCGTAAACCACCAGCTCTTCCGGCTTCTCGGCAACCTCGGCGTCGAGATTGTTCATCAGCATCCGCAGGGCGGCTTCCTGGTGCCAGCTTTTGCACGATATCACGTTTCCCCTCGGCGCTTTTATATTCTTCAAATCCATTATTCCTCCCTTATATCAGACATAACCATGTCAAATTACATTACCCCGATTGTAGTGTCAACGATTTTGCCGGGGCTATTGACAATCCCTTTTTTTGATGTGTCAGGATGGATGTCAACCACCGAAGGTGGAAACGACATCCTGACACGATTTAGATCCAGCAAATGGGCGTCAGGATGTCATCCCGTAAAAGCGGGATATCCATTCTGACGCATCTTAAACGTTTTATGCCTGACCCTATTGACAACCGAACTTGGATTCACCTTATTGCATCTTATGAACGAAAAAAACTACGAGTTTCTTAAAAATATCGCCACCTCAAAAGGCGCCGACCTCTTCGGAGTCGCCGACACCAAACGTATCGAAAAATATATCCACGAGGAATTGAAAAACGAAACCGCCGGAATGCCTTATACTGTCAGCATCGGTATAAGGCTGCAACGAGCCGTATTAAATACCATAATCGACCGTCCCAATCAGATCTATAAAACCCACTACCGCCATGTCAACGCCCAGCTCGACGATATAGCCTCCTTCATGTCGGGCGAGATCCAGAGGCAGGGTTACAACGCTATTCCGATTGCCGCCTCGTATATAATTGACTGGAAACTGCAGAACGCCCACGTTTCGCATCGGCACGTCGCCTTGAACGCCGGCCTGGGATTCTGGGGCAAGAATAATATCCTGGTTCATCCTGAATATGGCGCCGGTATCCGCCTCACCAGTCTTTTCACCGATATGCCCCT
>CBFCYP010000246.1:0-2885 GCA_965602185.1 uncultured bacterium | reverse complement strand
TAATAGAATTGCGAGTTTGGGTGGCCACGCCATCGTTTTTTGACCTCAATGGGGATAGTGTTCAGGATACAATCAATCTTGTTTATATACCTTTGGGCACCAATGACTCTGTAATAACCTCGCGCGAGGATGGGGTCGCATATTTCCCTTTTATAAACTGGGATTACCAATTTACCGATCCCGGTCCTCATTATCAGAACGGTTACACAAATCAATGTTTTATTGCCGGGCCGCCTTTATATGGATGGTGGTCGCCTCTGATTACTTATGAAGATACAATTAATGTCCTTTCATTCTTTATGCGTACAGCGGCCGACAGTTCGTTAATCGGTAATACAGTCTGCCCGATAATAGCTGGAAACGATTCCGCCAACGGTGGGGTATTGTGGGGCATACTGGACGGTATCACGCCTATTATCCCTTCTCAAACCTTTTCATGCTTGTATTTCGTGGATTACCTTGCGGGTGACGCCAACGGTTCCGGCATTGTTGACGGCATTGACGTTTTATACCTGACAGCATTTTTTAAGGGATTTGGCGCACCGCCTGATCCGTTGCTTGCCGGTGACGCCAACGGGGATTGCGAGGTTAATGGACTGGATATTGACTATCTCATCAACTATTTCAAAGGCTTCGGGGAGACGCCGTATTACGGAGATTGCCATTAAGAATAAAAACGGAGGCGGTCGGCTTATCCGGCCGCAACCAAGCCGCCGGCATTAAAATACCATCCTACAGATTCGTGAATTATAGTTCTCGAAACACAAGAGTCAGCTTTCCCCGTTGCCTATTCGACAAAAATCTGTTATCTTACAATCGGAACGATTTCGGTAAAGCATCATGAGCGGCATACGAGGTTCGAGTTGTAGTTGAAAATAGCATAAATATTTTATTTAATACAAGGGAGGAAACCATGAGGACGTATGTTCTTATGACCAAGCTATCGCCGGAGATCTCCAGACAGATGAAAGACCGGGCGGCGATCGGCCGGGCCTGGCTGGACCAGGTCAGGGAGAAATGCCCGGAGGTGAATTTTATCACCCACCTGGCTCTTCTGGGGCCGTACGATTTTCTGGATATCTACGAGGCGCCGGACGAGGAAACCGCCGCCAAGGTGTCGATGATCAGTTCCGCCAACGGGGCGTTGACCTCCGAAAGCTGGACGGCGATCCCGTATAAGCGGTTTCTGGAGTTGACTAAAGAGATATGAACAGTCGGATTCACCATTTGCGGTCAGGAATGGGTTCCTGACCGCGCAACGGAACCTCGCTTTTCCTCAACCCCAAACAAGTTTGGGGTTGCCACCCGGTATAAACCGGGCAGATAGGTAACAGAATAGACCGGGGACATAGGTAACAGGTTAAATTACGGCACGGGGCAACAAGGAGGTGAATCGTGCCGTGGAAAGAGACCTGTCCTATGGATGAACGGATGAAGTTTATAGGGTTATATTTGCAGCATGAGTGGTCGATGGCGGAGCTTTGTCGGGAGTTCGGCATTAGCCGCAAAACCGGCTATAAGCTGGTACGGCGGTATATTGAGCAAGCAATTGGTAGGTCAGGAGCTGAAAGCTCCTGACTATTACCCAGACCATCCATTTTCTAAGCGTCGGGTCAGGGACCCCACGCCACGATTTTATTGTCGGGAGCGCAGGGCTCCCGACCTACGAATTTCAATTTTTTTTACGCGGCTTTCTTTTGCGGAAGCATATAATAGCCAAATGCGACCGTAAAAAACAAATAGATGAAAACCACGCCCCAGCCGAGAACGTTCATGGCGCCTGAAAGCTGCAATATCAGCATGGCGATGAAAGCGATAGCGTCATAGACGAATAGATTTATTATTATCGCTCGCCGCGCGGTCGAGTCCTCGGCGTTTCTGGCGAACCAGGTGAGCATGAGAACGCCGATCAGGGCGGCGCCGTATTCCCTGGCCGTTATGGCGGCTCCCGGGCCATAGGAGCTTCCCAGAATCGCCAGCAATGGACCCGGGACAAACAGAAGCAATAGCCCGAAAACAAGACAAACTACAGCCTTGATGATCATTAGAGTTTTAAGTCCCATCACATCCCTCCTTTATAATGGGTTAGTTATTTCAATATTATTTTATGGGCAGCAGTATGTTAACGTCCAGTCTTTTTTGGGCCCGGGTGTCGGTTTTTCGCTTCGCTCGAAACCCGATCTACATAATAAGTAAAAAAGGCGCCGGGGCTGGCAACCCGGCGCCTTGATTTTTGTAAAACAGATTGTATTTACTCGGACCTATTTGGTGCGCGACACCTTCCGGGGGATTTGCTTGATTCGGGATTTGGATTTGGTCTTAGTTTTTGCCTTCGTTTTTGCCACGGCCTTTTTTGGTTTTTTACCGTTGCCGCCCATATCGATTATTCTACCATATTTTTCAATAAACTCCTCGGTTTTATCGCGGGCGATATCGTCGCGGTACTGCTCCGGCGGCGATTTCATAAAATAGGACGACGGCCCGAAGAGGCTGCCGGACAGCTTGTTTTCCAGCGCCAGCTTGCAGCAGCGGACCGCATCGATGACCACGCCGGCGGAGTTGGGCGAATCCCAGACCTCAAGCTTCATCTCGATATTCAGAGGCACATCACCGAAGGTGCGGCCCTCGAGCCTGATATGCGCCCATTTGCGGTCGGTCAGCCATTCGACATAATCGGAAGGGCCGATATAGACGTTCCCCTTACCGATATCGTAATCGAGCTGGCTGGTGACAGCGTTGGTTTTGGATATTTTCTTGGATTCTAACCGGGCGCGCTCGAGCATGTTGTAGAAATCCATATTCCCGCCGACGTTGAGCTGGCTGGTACGCTCCAGCCTGACGCCTCTTTCCCTGAAAAGCCTGGTCAGCACGCGGTGAACGATGGT
>CBFCYP010000245.1:0-2923 GCA_965602185.1 uncultured bacterium | reverse complement strand
TCAATTGTATCCGCCAGGCCGCCGGTTTTCCTGACGATTGGAATGGTGCCGTATCGCAGGCTGTAAAGCTGGTTCAATCCGCAGGGCTCGTAACGGGACGGCATCAGGAACATATCGGAGCCGGCTTCGATCAGGTGCGCCATTTCGTTGTTGAACTCAAGCAGCGCCGCGATCTTTTTGGGATATTTTTTATGAAGTTCGGAAAACAGCTTGTGGTACTTTTCATCGCCCGTTCCCAGCAGGACTATTTGAATATCCAGAGCCATTAAATCTTCGGCCACTTCCTCAATAAGATCGAATCCCTTCTGATCCGCGAGACGGGAGATTATCCCTATAATCGGCACATCCCTGCGAACCATGGGAAGTTTGACTTTTTTTCTCAACGCATTTTTACATTTCTTCTTTCCCGCGAGTTTTTCAGGCTTAAATTTCGCCGGTATCAACTCGTCCACCGACGGGTCCCAGATGTTGTAATCTATACCGTTCAGGATGCCGAAAAGATCGGCTGAACGATCCTTCAAAACGCCCTCAAAACCGTAACCGTATTCGTTGGAGGATTGAATCTCATTGGCATAGGTTTCCGAGACCGTGTTTATAAGATCAGCATACCAGATTCCGGCTTTCAGGTAGCTGACTTTTTCCCAGTATTCGAATCCCCGGCCCGAGGCGAAAAGCGAATCTTCCAGCCCGAGCTTATCGAAGCTCTTCGCCGGGAAATTGCCCTGGTAGGCTATATTGTGAATGGAGAAAATCGTCGAGGTATCCGAAAAATCAGAATACCCGGAATCGACTTTCAAAAAGGCGGGGATCAAACCGGATTGCCAGTCGTTGCAGTGAATAACATCGGGAATAAAATTTATAGATCGACATGTTTCCAGAACCGCGCGCGCGAAAAAGCCGAAACGTTCGTCATTATCGTCCCAATCCTTACCGCTAGAAGGATCGCGGTAAAGTTCAGGACGGCTAAAAAATCCATTATTTTCAATAAACAAAACCTCAAATCCTTCGACATCCGAATCGCCTTTATATAGATTAAACTTTTCATCCCGATCGGCCATGCGGCCAGTCAGATCCGATGCAACCTGTCTTAAATTAAATCTGTCTCTATCAACGTGTTTATATAAAGGCATAGCAAGCTTTACTGTATGCCCCAGTTTCGCGAGCGATTTGGGGAGCGCGCCGGCAACGTCCGCCAATCCCCCTGTCTTGGCATACGGCACCGCTTCCGGAGAAATAAACAATATTTGCAAAAAGCTCACATAGACCTCCTGTAAATCATTTGATCAAATCGAGAAAAGGTTTTATCTATCTTAGTCGATTTCTCTCAAGAATTGGGCCGCGTCCTCGGGAGTTGTCGGGTTAATATAGAAGCCCGTACCCCATTCAAAGCCGGCAACTCTTGTCAGTTTGGGGATAATTTCCACGTGCCAGTGGTATACATTTTTATTGAGGCCGCCAACCGGCGAAGTATGAATCATAAAATTATAAGCAGGGTTGTTTAAAGCCCCGGCGATTTTAGAGAGAGTTATTTTCATAATTTCGGCAAAGGCACCTGCTTCATCATCTCCTATAGTCTCGAATTGCGAATTATGATTTGCCGGCAACACCCAGACCTCGAATGGGAAACGGGATGCAAATGGAGTCAACGATACAAACATCTCATTACGCGCTACCAGCCGTGATCCGTCCTGAATCTCTTGCCGGTAGATATCGCAAAAAATACATCTTTCCTTGTACTCGTAATATTTTTTAGCTCCCTCGATTTCCTCGAAGACCCTTTTCGGGATAATGGGAGTGGCGATAAGCTGGCTATGAGAATGCTCCAGCGATGCTCCTGCGGCCTCGCCCTGATTCTTAAAAATAAGGATATATTGAAAACGGGCGTCATTTTTCAAATCTATGATTCTGTTTTTATAAGCCTGAACGGTCCTTGTTATTTCTTCTACGCTGAGGTTTACCAGATCTTTCAAATGATCCGGGGTCTCTATTATAACTTCATGCGCGCCTACTCCGTTCATTTTATCGAATATACCCTCCCCTTCGCGATTGAGATCTCCCTCAATTCTCAGGGCCGGAAACTTATTGGGTATAACTCTTAAAGACCATCCGGGAGCGTTCGGCTGGCCTCCGTTTTCGCGGACAGAGTATACTTCCGGTGGCGTCGACGATTCATTGTTCGGGCAGAAGGGACAGAGTTTCGTGGATCTTTTCCGGGGTTCGCTGGGGAAATCAGATGGTCTTTTTCCGCGTTCGGTTGATATTATAACCCATCTTCCAATCACCGGATCTTTTCTTAGCTCTGGCATTTTGCTCCTTGAATTCGCGCTTTTTAATTCAGCTCTATTTTATCCTTCGCCTGTATCTGTTATCGTCCTTATCAAATCGGGCTTGATTTGTATAAACTGATTCATATACCAAATTGGCACAATATATGTCAATAAAATTCGATGGGCACACCCGACTAAAATGGATCTCTTTTTTAAAGAATTCAGGCGGAACTATATATATCCTTAAAAAGCTTTTCGTGAAGCCCGGAGAAAGTCGCTCCGCGGCGATTCATTGAAATACCTGCCGTTTCAACCGCCTTTTCAAGCTTATATCTTTGAAGATTTCCCGGAACGCCCCAACTGAATGACGGAATCTTTTTTTCCGTGAAAAGTCCCGCACCGTAAAGATTGCACGAGTAGCCGATATTTATACCGGTGTTGAGCATGGTTCCTATACCGGTCTTGGTATGATCCCCGATAAAGCATCCTATTTTTACGCTTCCGGTGTTAACGGATCTTTCGCCCATCTCTACGGCGATCTCTTTGTAATTGTTTTTCAGATCCGAATTGGTCGTAAGGGCCCCGAGGTTTACCCATTCCCCGAGATAAGCATGTCCCAAGAAACCCTCATGGTATTTATTGCAGTAACCGAGCAT
>CBFCYP010000244.1:0-2955 GCA_965602185.1 uncultured bacterium | reverse complement strand
TGGTGTTTTAAATAGCGGCGGAAAAATTAGTCAGGAGTAAGCCGATGAATGTTAAAAGATCATACATAATCATTCTTATTATTTTAACGGCCCAGATCACAACGGCACAGAATATCTTCTTCGGCCAGAACAAGGTCCAGTATAGAGATTTCGACTGGTATTACATTCAAACCGCGGATTTTGATATATACTTTTACAAAGATGAAGACACCCTGGCCATATTCGCCGCGGAGGCTTTAAATAACGCTTATAATGAGATACAGGAAGAGTTAAACTATACTCTCTCCGATAGAATCCCGGTGATAGTTTACGCCTCGCACAACGAATTTCAGCAGACAAATGTCATAGGCGAACTGATACCCGAGGGCGTGGGCGGATTTACGGAAATATTTAAAAACAGAATGGTAGTCCCCTTTACCGGATCATACGAGGATTTCAGGCATGTGCTGCATCATGAGCTTACGCATGCCGTAGTATTCGATTTTCTATACGGAAACGCTCTCAGATCCATATTTTCGCGCGAGGCTTTGTTCCAGCCGCCCTTATGGTTCAACGAGGGTTACGCGGAATACTCATCCCGTCACGGCTGGGATATTGAGGCGGACATGTTTGTTCGAGACGCCATAATCGAGGGGTATATGCCCCCGTTGCTGTTTCTTAACGGCTTTCTGGCCTACAAAGGCGGGCAATCGGCTCTGCTTTATATTACGGAAAAGTATGGTGAAGAAAAAATTTTCGAGATTCTAAGCAAGGGACGTTCCGTTATCACCATGGAAAAGGCGGTTAAGGCAACTCTCGGAATTTCACTTGAGGATTTATCTGAAGAATGGCAGAAAACCTTGAAAAGGGCATACTGGCCCGAAATCGCGGATAGAGATGATCCGAATGATATAGGAGAAATGCTTACCGATCACCGCAAAGACGGTTCAGTATACAACCAGCAGCCCGAATGGTCGCCTTCCGGCGATAGACTGGCGTTCTTCTCCGACAGGTCGAACCCCAAAAACGGTTACTCGGATAGATTCAACGAGATCTTCATAATTTCCACCATAGACGGTGAAATCATATCTCGCCTGGTTAAAGCGGAAAGATCGGGAGACCTGGAATCTCTTCACTCCTACGTTTCCGGGCTGACCTGGTCCCCTGACGGGAAACTTATCGCCTTTATCAGCAAGAGCCACGGTAAAGACGCTTTGTTCATATATAATGCTTCCAGGGGAAAAAAGAAAAAGAAGATGGAGATCGGTCTTTCAGGAATGAGAAATCCCGCCGGGTCCCCCTAGGGCAATCGGATCGCATTCGAGGGCTTCAAAAGCGGCTTTACGGATCTATATATTTATAACCTGGCGACGAAAGAAACGACGAGATTAATGTCGGATAAAAACGATGATAACAGCCCCTCCTGGTCGCCCGATGGAAAATATCTGGCTTATTCATCCGACAGACCCGTTGGCGATGATAATAAGGGCGAATTTAATTACGGCAACTACAATATTTTTGTCTACAATCTGGAAAACAACGAAATCAAACATGTAACCGACAATCCTTACAATAATACTAAACCAGCCTTCTCTCCAGACGGTAAAAGAATCGCCTTTGTCTCAAATAGAAGCGGAATAAATAATATATACATCCATGAAATCGAAACCGGCGTTACATTTCCCGTTTCGAACGTTGTTTCCGGTCTGTTTTCTCCCACCTGGTCTCCGTCGGGCGACAAGATCGCGGTGTCGGCTTTCAATAAATATGGTTTTGATATATTGGTACTAAAAGACTTGAAGAATATCGTCCCGGATGGCGGAGAGCTCGCCCTTACGCCGTATATGCAGAAACTGCGGAATAACGAAAAGAATATCTTCGTGCCGGAAATGAAATTAACGGAGGAACAGCTGGATAAAATCGCAAAAGATTCCACCTCCGATCTAACCAGCGATTTCGATACCTACGTCTTCAGGGCCGGAGAAGACCTTATTAAGAAGGATCTGGCCGAACAGGAACCGGAGACCCTCGACGAGGGAGGATCCGAAATGGCCAAAGTCGCGGAACCGGACACCCTGGAATACCTTCTCCCCAGCGGGGAGTACAAACTCAATAAATATAAACTTAAATTCTCCCCGGAACTGATTACCGGCGGTTTCTCATATGATAATTTCTACGGATTGCAGGGACAATCCTTTTTATCGATATCCGACATTTTCGGAGATCACCACTTCTATATCGTAACCGATCTCGTTAACACCATCGATCAATCCAATGTGCTTCTAAGCTATGCTTATACCGGGAAAAGAATTGACTATGCCGCCGGTATTTTCCATTTCAAGGATACTTATTTCAACGATTATGAAAGATATTATTTTTCCGACCGGGTATTCGGGGCCCAGGGATATGCCAGTTATCCTTTTTCTAGGTTCTCCCGTCTCGATATGACCCTGACGCAGATGACTGTTTCCCGTGATAATTTCGGTTTCAAAACCGACCGTACCACCAATATACTGTCGCTTTCGGGCGAGTTTGTAAATGACGCTGTTATATGGGGGATTGTCGGACCCGTATCCGGCCAGAGGTATAAACTGGAATTCGAAAAGTCGATTAAGACTGTTAACTCCGGGCTTTCATATCTGTCCGCCCAGGTCGATTTCCGCAAATACTGGCATTTCTGGGACAGGTACAACTTCGCCCTGAGAATAGGCGGCGGAGGATCCTCGGGCAAGGACGCTAAATCGTTCTACCTGGGAGGTTCCTCCAACTGGATCGGACCCAAAAGGGAACAGGCCGATATATACGGCATAGATGATATTTACATCAATGAATTGATCGTCCCGCTTAGAGGATACAGCTATTTCGCGGAATCCGGTACACATTACGGTATCGCCAACCTGGAATTCCGTTATCCCTTTATCGATTACTTCCAGCTCAGATTCCCTCTCCCTATCTCTCTTCAGCAGGTTTCCGGAG
>CBFCYP010000243.1:0-2955 GCA_965602185.1 uncultured bacterium | reverse complement strand
CTCCGGAAACCTGCTGAAGAGAGATAGGGAGAGGGAATCTGAGCTGGAAGTAATCTATAAAGGGATAACGGAATTCCAGGTTGGCGATACCGTAATGGGTGCCGGATTCCTCGAAATAACTGTAACCCCTGAGCGGGACGATCAATTCATTGATGTAAATATCATCTATGCCGTAGATATCGGCCTGTTCCCTTTTTGGTCCGATCCAGTTGGAGGAACCTCCCAAGTAGAACGATTTGGCGTCCTTGCCTGAGGATCCGCCGCCGCCTATTCGAAAGGCGAAGTTGTACCTGTCCCAGAAATGCCAGTATTTTCGGAAATCGACCTGGGCGGACAGGTATGAAAGCCCGGTACTCACAGTCTTAATCGACTTTTCGAATTCCAGTTTATATCTCTGACCGGATACGGGTCCGACAATCCCCCATATAACAGCGTCATTTACGAACTCACCCGAAAGCGACAGTATATTGGAGGTACGATCGGGTTTGAATCCGAAATTATCACGGGAAACCGTCATCTGTGTCAGGGTCATATCGAGACGGGAGAACCTTGAAAAAGGATAGCTGGCGTATCCCTGGGCTCCGAACACGCGGTCGGAAAAATAATATCTTTCGTAATCATTGAAGTAGGTATCTTTAAAATGGAAAATTCCGGCGGCATAATCGATTCTTTTTCCGGTGTAAGCATAGCTTAGAAGCACATTGGATTGGTCGATGGTGTTAACGAGATCGGTTACAATATAAAAGTGGTGATCTCCGAAAATATCGGATATGGATAAGAAGGATTGTCCCTGCAATCCGTAGAAATTATCATAGGAAAAACCGCCGGTAATCAGTTCCGGGGAGAATTTGAGTTTATACTTATTGCGTTTGTATTCCCCGCTGGGGAGGAGGTATTCCAGGGTGTCCGGTTCCACGACTTTGGCTATTTCGGATCCTCCGTCGTCGAGGGCGTCCGGATCCCGTTCGGCCATATCTTTATTAATAAGGTCTTCGCCGGCCCGGAAAACATAGGTTTCGAAATCGCTGGTTAAATCGGAGGTGGAATCATTCGCGATTTTATCCAGCTGTTCTCTGGTTAATTGAATTTCCGGTACGAATATGTTCTTTTCGTTATTCCGCAGTTTCCGCATATAGGGGGTAAGAGCGAGTTCTCCACCATCCGGGGCGATATTCTTCAAATCTTTTAATATCAATATATCAAAACCATATTTATTGAAGGCCGAGACCGCGATCTTATCGCCGGACGGGGACCAGGTGGGAGAAAACAGACCGGAAACAACGTCCGATACGGGAAATGTAACGTCGGTTTCGATTTCATGGATGTAGATATTATTTATTCCGTTTCTGTTTGAGACAAAGGCGATTCTTTTACCATCAGGAGAGAAGGCGGGTTGAGTATTATTGTGGGGATTATCGGTTACATGTTTGATTTCGTCGTTTTCCAGATTGTAGACAAAAATATTGTAGTTGCCGTATTTAAATTCGTTAGTCTTATCATCACCGATGGCTCTGTCGGATGAAAAAGCCAGATATTTTCCATCGGGCGACCACGCAGGGCTGTTATCATCGTTTTTATCCGACATTAATCTCGCCGTTTCTTTCGTCTCCAGGTTATAAATATAGAGATCCGTAAGGCCGCTTTTGAAGCCCTCGAACGCTATCCGATTGCCGTCCGGGGACCAGGCGGGATTTCTCATCCCTGAAAGACCGAGCTCGAGTTTCTTTTTTTTGTTTCCTTTGGAAGCGTGGTAAATAAACAAAGCATCTTTACCGTGGCTCTTGCTGATAAAGGCGATAAACTTCCCGTCAGGGGACCATGTCAGCCCGGAGACGTAAGAGTGAAGAGATTCCAGGTCTCCCGATCTTTCCGCTTTTACCAGGCGGGTTATGATTTCACCGTCTATCGTGGAAATTATAAAAATCTCGTTGAATCTATCGGAGTAGCCGTTTTGGGGATTCGACCTGTCGGAGAAAAACGCCAGTCTATCGCCGGAAGGAGACCATTCGGGCTGCTGGTTGTATACTGAACCGTCCTTGCGATGATCCGTAAGCATCTCTCCTATTTCATTGGGATCGTCTCTATCGGCGATTTCAGGCCAGTATGTTTTTTTCAACGTTTTCTGCCATTCTTCAGATAAATCCTCGAGTGAAAGTCCGAGAGTCGCCTTAACCGCCTTTTCCATGGTGATAACGGAACGTCCCTTGCTTAGAATCTCGAAGATTTTTTCTTCGCCGTACTTCTCCGTAATATAAACCAAAACCGATTGCCCGCCTTTATAGGCCAGAAAGCCGTTGAGAAACGGTAACGGGGGCATATACCCTTCAATTATGGCGTCTCGAACAAACATATCCGCTTCAATATCCCAACCATGACGGGATGAGTATTCGGCGTAACCCTCGTTGAACCATAAGGGCGGCTGGAACAAAGCCTCGCGCGAGAAAATAGACCTGAGAGCGTTTCCATATAGAAAATCGAATACCACGGCATGCGTGAGTTCATGATGCAAAACATGCCTGAAATCTTCGTAGGAACCGGTGAAGGGGACTACAATTCTGTTTTTAAATATCTCAGTGAATCCGCCCACGCCTTCAGGGATCAACTCGCTTATGACATTTGTTTGTTGAAATTCGTTGTGCGAGGCGTAAATTACCACCGGTACTCTATCGGAGAGGGTATAGTTTAACTCTTCTTTTATCTCATTATAAGCGCTGTTTAAAACCTCCGCGGCGAATACGGCCAGGGTGTCTTCCTCTTTGTAAAAGTATATATCGAAATCCGCGGTTTGAATGTAGTGCCAGTCGAAATCCCTGTACTGGACCTTGTTCTGGCCGAAAAAGACATTCTGGGCGGCGACGATCGGCGCTATGAGGATAACAAAAACGATTATGTGTAATTTCTTAACATTCATCGGCTTACTCCTGACTAATTTTTCCGCCGCTATTTAAAACACCA
>CBFCYP010000242.1:0-3035 GCA_965602185.1 uncultured bacterium | reverse complement strand
CCCACCGCCAGGCGGCTGATAATAAGCCAGTTGAGGTTTCTGGGGGGAAGGAAAATCACCGATTTTTCCTGGGGAAAATTTAAACATCTACGGATAAACGAGGGATGGGCGTCGTCTACTATCGAACTGGAGTACCGCAGCCAGGACCGGGTCTTGAAACTCGAAGGATTAAACAGGGAACAGACCAGGAATTTCTATCGCTGCGCGCGGGGCAGGATAACCAAATACAATAATAAATATCAGATCTCCTCGAGAATTTGCCCGCAATGCCGTGAAACCATTAGTTTCTACGCCAAACAATGTCCGCATTGCCATAGTGAAATGACTGCGGATCCCGAATTGTTTTAATCCGGGGCCGGCCGCAAATGAACTTTTCTTAAAAGGCACATCAATATATCTTTCTATGCAGAAATAACTTGTGAAACCAATACGTAATACTCTAAGTTACTATATAGAGTTGAGAGAAATATAAGATATCTTCGCTGAAGGAAGGGAATAGAGATGAAAAGATCGGCAATGGCCCTGATACTGATTGCGATTTTCGCAGGATCGTTTGCCCATGGCTTTGAGGCTACCGGCACTTTTGAGGAAGCGAAAGCGATGGCGGTCCGGAATAACAAACCGCTTCTGGTGGATTTTTTCACCGCCTGGTGAGGATCATGCAAGAGGTTCGCTCGTGCGGCGGACGAAGATAAGAATGTTCAGACCGCGCTGGAAACCGTGGTGCTGTACAAGCTCGATACTGAAAAAGAAGAGGGAGTAGAGCTGGCCAAAGAGTTCAAGATTAAAGGATTCCCCACGTTCGTAATGTTGAATGATAAAGGCCGGACTATAGATCGCTGGATCGGTTATTCCAAAGAGTACCTTTTAACGACCATGGAAAGCGCCATGATGGATCTGACCCCGGTTCAGGAAAAAATGGCTCGATTCAAGATTGATCCGAATATTAACGACGCTCTGGTTCTGGGTCGTTACAGCCGTTCATTAAACGAGTACGAGGACGCGGTAAGATACTACAGAGCGGCGCAAAAGATGAATGAGAATCCGGACAAAGATTACCTGTATGCCATTTTCAGCAATACTGCTGACGGCGCCGGTAAGGATATATTCACTTTCGGAGATGCCAGGAATGCGGCTGACGCAGTTCTGGCATCCGCAACTGCCGATGCCGATGATAAATACGGCGTGGCCAGAAAAATGACCTCTCTTGCGCAGAAGAAAGAAAAACTCGATGAAATAGCCCCTTACCTGGAGGCGGGCATAAAGGCCCTGGAAGGAAGCGAGGATCCCGGGGAAATTAGAAATCATGCGATGTTGATGGCCGATTACAGCTTATACGTGACCGGAGATAATGACAAGGCGGTAAGCTATAAAAAGATAACCATGCCTGAAGGCTGGCAGGAAAACGCAGGCAACCTGAACAGCTTCTGCTGGTGGTGTTTTGAAAACAACGTCAATCTCGAGGAGGCTGAAAAACTCTCTCGCGTATCAGTCAAACTGGCGGAGCCCGGGAAGGAAAAAGCGATGTATCTCGATACTCTCGCCGAAATCTGCAACGCTCTTGGCAAACATTACGAGGCCGTCGAGTTTATGAGAATAGCGGTTAAGGAAGCCCCCGATAAGGAGTACTACAAAGAGCAACTGGAAAGGTTCGAAAAATTATTGGCCTCTAAAAATTGATAACACGATCACTCAATTATTTCAGGGGTCGCGCATGCGTGACCCCTTTACATTTTTATTCCGCGCTTCCCTCTTTAAATTTTCAACCATCTTTTTCACGAGTTCATAGGATAACTCGGTGACGGCGTCGAAGACCGGGATTCCGAAAAACAGAATTCCCCTGATAGCATCGGCGGTTGAGATACTGTATTTTTTTGAGAGATTTTCCAGCTCGCCGCGCGTTTGGGGGTCTATCCTTAATTGAAGATGTCTTTTATCGTCATCCATCTTTACCATCCTCTATTTGCCGCATATGTTTCAAATGCGCCCTGAGAATTTGCGGCGGATTGAATCTCTCGCCTGTAGCGCGGTATACCCGCTCCGTGATTTTTTTCCATGATTCGTCAGGGCTTTTACTTGTAAGTATATTTTCTATCGCCGCTCTTTCCGGGTGAGCGCATATTTTACATAAGTTTCCGATATCTATGCCCCACCTTTTCCTGACAAATTCCGCCAGATCGATTCTCATCCGCCGTTTGGCCTCGTATATCGTCCCGATAATCTCCTTTTCCGGTCTTCCGAGTCTATCCGCGATCTCTCGTATTGAAATCCCGTCGTAGAAGCGCATTCTTATTATATCCCGCAAAGCCGGTTCCAGACGTTTCAGGGCTTCATCCACCTGCGACGCCAGTTCCGGATCTGTTTTCGGCGTCGACCGATTCTCTTGGCCGTCGAGTATATCCGGTTCCATAAAAATAATCCGCTTCAAGCAAACCTCCCTTTTTGAAAGAAATATGCTATCGCGAGATCTTTGACCGGATCACTATCGGTTCACCCGCTCTTCACCCGTTCAGTTTTTAAAGGGAGGGGATGTTTTCAAATGAATTGTTCACCCGGATTCGTAAAAAATTACCATGAAAATAATTGATATGTTTCTCTATTATCATTCGTGTATTTTTCCGCCCGTCTTGATCTTTATTTTAAAAATCTCTTGACTGGTGCAGGTATTTTGTATTTTTTGCGATTGAACGTTAATGAGAGGCGCTGCATCCGTTAGACTTCCGAAAGACGGATTGCTTTAAAATGAATTTTTAATTTATTATCTGGAGGATCCCTGTGATGGCAGTCGGTAAAGTTAAGTGGTTTGACCATAAGAAGGGATATGGATTTATCAGCACGGAAAACGCGGATGGCGATATTTTCGTGCATTTTTCATCCATTAACGGAGATGGATTCAAGTCATTAACGGAGGGAGATGACGTTCAGTTCGAGCTCGCTAAAGGCCCCAAAGGTCTGCTCGCTCAAAATGTAATGAGGCTTAATTAGCATTAAAAGAATATTCTAAATCATTTATAGTTTGATACAGCCGGGTCGGC
>CBFCYP010000241.1:0-3046 GCA_965602185.1 uncultured bacterium | reverse complement strand
CCGAAGGACCGTGCAAAATATACTCCGAGAAGCTGGGCGAGTGGGCGCCGGTGGATAGCGCACAGGCGGTGAGCAAGATGCGGTTAGGCGAAAAGAATAAAATGAAATGAGTGATTATATCGGAATATATTTGTATGGAAGCTGTATCGTATGAAACAGAATAATTACCTGAGAAGTCTTCATGGGATCGGAACCCGAGGTTTTCGACAAAACAATCGTAATTAAAGCCGAACTGCCCGGCGACGTGCAGATACGATATCGAATAAAGGATGCTAACACCGGAGAATATACATCAGGATATTCTCCATCCTTTACCTTACATCTGGTGCCGAAACTCGAATTTAGAACTCCTAATCCTCAAGATGATACAGCTACCTTTAACGTTGCCGATCCGGGAGTGTTAGTAATAGAGGCAGGAGTTGACGTAACTCCGAATTCTTCTGCTTCAAATCTGGTCTGGGATATTACAACGATGCAAGGCTCTTCCGTACAAATTCTTCCTATTCCTAATCCTTCGCCCCCGGATCCCTCGGATTCGGCACACTTTATTTTTACCACATTGCCTGATCAATCCGAATTTGACAAGGACAAGTATGTTTATGCTTCGTTACCGGCCTGGAATGTAATTGATTCTGTTCAGGTATATTTCTTTTTCTCAAAGTACGACGGCACTAATTTCGCTCGAAACCACCCGGGACCTTCTTACGCCATAGACTATCCCAACTGGTTTTTTTATTGGAAACAGACTGTTGCGGGTGATCCCACAGTAATATCTAAATACGATGCAACCAATGATACTTCCCGGGGCACATACACATTAGGCCAAGGCCATCTCAAAATCTGTTCTTTAGCAACAGAAACCACACATTTGGTCTGCAGTTATCCGGTCTATCCTGGCCCACAATACGATGGTATCGATAACTTTGCCATAACGATGAGACATGAAAAGGGCCATTATGACGATTATAGGGATTTGTGGCATATTCCAGGGGGCGGGTATAATCCTCTCGTGGATAATGATCCTCATACACCTACGAATGGGGATCAAGTTCCAGATAGTTTAGAGGGTATAGGTCGAACATATCCGCAGTTTGACTCTCTAAAATGGGATTCAATTAATGATCCATGGACCATTTTTGACTTTGATTTTCTTGGTTATGAGAGAGAATGCACTGATTGGAACCAAGGTGATGCTGACGATGAGGATTGGGCTAACCCCGGGCATAACTATCCGCCGGTCCCATAGAAAGGAAATAAAAATGAAAACAAAAACATTTAATGAATTAGAGATAAAGCTGACAAAATCGGGCTATTATTTTAGCTCATGGAAGCTTATAATTATTTTCACCAGTATCGCGTATTATCTGTTAATTTCGCAATTTTCTTTTGCCGATGAAGAAAAATCGGATAATAAATTTACACGTGCCGAAATAGAACAATTCATTCAACATCCGCAATCCGACCAAAGAGAAAAAGGTGTCAAAGCGATATTAAATGCCACCGATTTCGATACCACCTGGGCTTTTGAGACTATAATAGAAGGTCTTCAAATAGAGGAAAATTACCTGGAAAATTCCAGGGTAATACCTCAAGGTTATGTTTGGATATCATGGTGGAATGTTCAGAAGTATGTTCGAGATCTCGCTCTTCTAGGCTCTGATTCCCGCGAATCGCTGGCGGAATTTGGTCGGACGCTGTCGGCCGAACAAAAAATCTGGGTCACAATCGCTGTCGGTTATCAGAAAGATGAGATGGTTCATGATAAATTGATAAAAATCATAACCGAAAGCGATAATATCCTGCAAAAGGCCATGGCCATAGAGGCGATTTCTCAATATCGGGATTCAACTGATTTTCCCATATTAATTCAGGCAAAAATGGAAGATGACAACGCTATAATATGGGCAACGAACAGCGATATAGTCGGGATTGATCCCGTAGGTATGGCATCAGATAAGGCATTTTGGGACATGGGCTTAATTTTAGAATGGGACGGCGAAAAATATGTATTGAAGAAATTAGAGGATGTCAAGATAAATAATCCCAAAACCGAACCAGGAGCAGGCCATGAATAAGACTATCTTAATAATAGCAGCGTTATATTTTATCGCCTTTGCCTCAGCGGTTGCCTGGGAGCAGGTGGAGCTGCTCCCTCAGCCCGAGTTTGAAAAAAGGAATTTTCTTCTAAATGCCGAAATAGGAATAGAGGAAATGAACGTCGATTTTGCTATCGCCTGGACCGATTCGGCCGCCAGCTTTTTCGTCTTACCGTTTGACGCGGTTATTTTGCATACTGAGGTCGAGGGCGAACCGCGGGATATTTTTGTTATTTCAGACGCGGCCACCAACAGGCTAATGGTCTGGATGTGCACAGCGGCCGAGGGCAGCGGCGAGAGGGAGTTGTTGACTATATCTGCATATTACGGACCTGAAGAGCAGGGCACATTCAATACTCCCTCCGGCCTCGCCACCAATGCTATCAACAGAGAATTCAAACCTGACCAGGACGTAATTTATGTGGCTGACCGCGGTAATAATCGAATAGTCGAATTAAGATATTTCCCGAACGAAGAAGGCGGAGAGTTCGTTTTCAATCGCCTTCTCGGTGACGGATACCTGGAATGGCCCGTTGATGTAGCTATCAGCGCTTATGGAGATCAGGATCTGTATACTGCCGACCTGTATGTGGTCGACTGGGGTCATGAACGTGGCGCCGGGGAACTCGTAAGAATAAATATATTAAACGGGGATGTTGAAGGTTCATGGCATGACGTATTGTACCCGCAATCCACGCTCGTATTGGCCGAACTCAATAAACCTGTATCCGTCGCTTGCTTCCCGTATGCGGCTGACTCATCAGGATATTTCACGGCCATATATATTACGGAGGAAGTCAACAACCCGGTTTATCTTTTCAAGGCGCAAACCGATGATGAACCCGAGTGGTGCGATGTGAATATGCTTGAAAATGGAGATTTCATCCGCCAGCCCGGCGGTTTGGCGCATGCTTATTCCCTCGCAAAAAACATGATAGAATTGGCCAAAT
>CBFCYP010000240.1:0-3059 GCA_965602185.1 uncultured bacterium | reverse complement strand
GCCGATACTATTTCAATCGATAGAGATATCGGGGGAGGAAAGATCTCAATTGGAAAAAATATTAATGAAAATAATATCGACCTGGGGATGAGCTATTACAGGCTGCGCGCCTATAAACTGGCCGGCGTCAAACCGGCGGTAAACCTGTTTGAGTATTTCGGAAAACTATCGGGTGAAATAGGCAAATACGATTATAAGATTGATATGTTATACTCCTGGAACGGCGCGGATCATGGAACATTGTTGCCCTCGGCTTATGTGGGGTATGAAGTCAATCGCATATTCAATCCTTTTGTTTCGTTCTCCCGATCGAGGAGACTGCCCGATCTTAACCTGGCCTATTTTAACGATAGTGTCGGCGGGCTGGGGATACCCGGCATATTGCAGTCCTATGGTTTCGAATCGTCGCCCGATCTGCATTATCCCGTTACGTCCGAAGCGGCCGTCGGGATGGAGAGCGATTTTGAATGGTCGAAATGGAAAATCTCGGCATCGTATATGAAGATAAAAAATCAGATATATCTTTCATACCAGAGCGACACGCTCGGTAATGTTATCGTTTCTCCTGTCAATTTCGACGATGAATTGATTGAGATTATCGGCAGCATGAATTCCCGGTATGGTCCGTTTGATGGCGAGCTGGGAGGAGCGTTCAGAAAGTGGGATGAGCGGTATTTCAGCGACGGTCTCGAAAAAGGCCCGGCGATTACCGGTTTCGGGAGACTGTCGGCTTCAAAATCCTTCTTTTTCGATGATCTTTTTCTGGGAGGATCGCTGGAATTCCGGGGAGCGTCAAGGCAGGATTACCGCTCGATCCGGGCGGGTTTGACGGATTGGTTCGGGATTTTAAACGGCAGGCTGGAGTTCCGCTATAAGGATTTCATATTCTGGTGGAACGACGATAATCTTCTTAACAGCAATTACACCACCTGGTGGCCGTATCCCGAAACGCCGCGAACCCTCTGGTGGGGATTCAGGTGGAGATTCTATGATTAGAAATGAGTGATTTTTTAATATATCGAAAGGTATATCATGACCCGCGATGAAGCTTTAGAATGGGTAAAATCGGAAATAAAAACCAAAAACCTGGTAAAGCATATCCTGGCGGTGGAGGCCGGCTGCAGGGAACTGGCGAAACATTTTAATGAGGACCCGGAATACTGGGGTCTTGCCGGGCTGCTCCACGATATCGATTACGAGAAGACCTTAAAAAGCCCGGCCCTGCACACCAAAATGGCCGCGGAATGGCTGAGGGACAGGGGAATAGACGAGGATATCACATACGCCGTGATGGCGCACGCCGAGCAGGTGAAGCCGAAATCGAAACTGGATTGGGCCCTTTTCTGTGTCGATCCCACAACCGGGCTTATAGTCGCCGCCGCCCTGATGCATCCCACTAAATCTCTCGCCGGTCTTGACACTGAGTTTCTTCTAAAGAGGTTCAAGGAGAAACGGTTCGCGGCCGGGGCCCGGAGGGAGACCATCGCGGCATGTTCCAACCTCGACCTTTCACTTGAAGAGTTTTTGGGTATAGTGCTGAAAGGCATGCAGGGTATTTCCGATGAACTCGGCCTCTAAAATCGTCTTTATAATTCTTGTTATCCTCTTTGCTGCGCAAAATTCCCTTGCGGATAATGTTAAAAGAGACGACTGGTTCGGAAAAGACAAGTTCAAGCATTTTGCCGTTTCCGCCTTTTATTCCGGCGGCGTCGCGGTCATCGCCAACCGTCATTTCGACATGAAAAAGGATGATTCGATAATACTGGGCGTCGGTATAACAATATCGCTGGGGGGCGCCAAGGAGATTTACGATCATTCCAAACCGGCTGAGACATCCAGCATTAAAGATTTCATCTGGGATATCGGCGGGGTTATCGTGGGCGCCGCTATCGCCTCATTGATAATATGAAATATTCCCGAACCAAAATATTCAGCTGGTCGCTCTACGATTTTGCCAACACCATTTTCTCCATGAACGTGGTCAGCCTGAATTTTCCTCTCATGATAAAAAGTGTCTACGGCGGCGAGGACATTAATCTCTCCATAGCTCGATCGTCGGCCATGGTGCTGGTGGCGTTGACCATGCCGCTTGCGGGCGTGGTGGCCGATAAGTTCCGCAGGCGGATGCCGATGGCGATAGCCCTTACGTTATTATGCTGCCTGGCCACAATGTCGCTGGGCCGCGGCGGTTCTATGACCGCACAGCTGGCCATATTCGCCGTCGCTGTTTTCAGTTTTCAGGGCGCGTTGGTTTTCTATAACGCTGTTTTACCTCAGGTCGCCGGTCATAGAAAAATGGGCCGGGTTTCAGGATACGGAGTCGCGCTGGGCTACATCGGGACCATATTCGGCCTGATCGTGGTGGGATCGCTTTCCGGCCCCGGCTGCTATTCCAACGCTTTCACGCTCACGGCAGTCCTGTTTCTTGTTTTTGCTTTGCCATTCTTTTTTACTGTAAAAGATAAAGCCCCCCGGCCATTAAAAAACGTGGTAAAAACTGTTATCGATTCAATCAGGAATATTGGCGATGTCTTCAAAGATGCCCGTTCCAGAACAGGCGTTCTGCGGCTTCTGGCCGGCAGGTTCTTCGTGGTCGAGGCGTTGGAAACCGTAATATTCTTCATGGCTGTCTTTCTCAAGGAGGGCGCGGGATTCTCGGATAAGGAAATCGTCATCGGGAATCTCAATGAAATCACGGTTTTCCTGATTGTCGTAACGGTGTTCACAGCGGTGGGATCGTTTATCTGGGGTTTCGTGTGTGAAAAGATAGGCCCCAGAAACGCGCTTCTGGGCACCGTGATCTTATGGATTATTACTCTCGGAGGAATAATTATATCGGGAGATAAAAATCTTTTATACTTCCTGGCCTCTCTGGCGGGAATAGCCCTTGGCGGGGTATGGACAGTGGAACGACCTCTTCTCATAAATCTGGTTGGCGATAACGAGAAATTGGCCGGATATTTCGGGCTTTTCGCGCTTACGGGACGGATGGCGGCAGTTATAGGACCGATTATATGGGGATTGACCGTACTTGTGTTCGGCCCTATGGGAGCGGTTAA
>CBFCYP010000239.1:0-3088 GCA_965602185.1 uncultured bacterium | reverse complement strand
CATGCTCAAGCTCACGCACATTCCCCGGCCAGTGATATTTCTCAAGCTTGCGGATGGTCGATTTTGCGGCGCCTTTTATATCCTTACTATATTTCTTTGAATACATTTTCAGAAAATGATTAATAAGAAGCGGGATATCGCCGGCCCGCTCTCTTAAAGGAGCGATCTTTACCTCAACGGTATTAATCCTGTAAAGCAGATCCTGCCTGAATCTGCCGGTCTCTATCATCTCCGGGATCGGCATATTGGTCGCGGAAATCAAACGTACGTCAATCGGTATGGGTCTATTGGTTCCCAATCTGGTTACATTGCGGTTTTGAAGGATAGAAAGCAGTTTTGCCTGTAACGGAACGGGGATATTGCCGATCTCGTCAAGAAACAACGTTCCCCCATTAGCAATCTCAAACCTGCCCGCGCGATCCTCTCTGGCGTCGGTAAAAGCCCCTTTTTTGTGTCCGAAAAGTTCACTCTCGAACAGCGTTTCTGTTAAGGCGCCCATATCCACCGTTATAAATGTCTTATTTGATCTTTTAGAACGTCGATGAATTTCGCGGGCGACAAGCTCCTTGCCGGTCCCGCTTTCGCCCAGTATTAAAATGTTAGCTTCGGTTTTTGCCACTTTTTCTATTGTGGCAAAAACCTCTTTGATCGCATCTGAATCCCCTATTATCCCCGCAAAATGCTGGCTGAGATCGGCTGAAAGCTGCCTTTCTTTCGATTTCAGATCTTCTATTTCCTTCCTGGATTTCCTTAAGCTGATGCCGGCTGTTATGGTCCCCAATAGCTTCTCGTTCTGCCAGGGTTTCTGAATAAAGTCGATCGCTCCCGCCTTAATCGCCTCAACCGAAAGTTCGATATCGCCAAACGCGGTAATCATTACCGCCACAGCTTCGGGATCATAATCCAGTATTTTTTTCAGCCAGTATATACCCTCTTTACCGCTGCTGACATCCTTGGTGAAATTCATGTCCAGGAGTATGACATCAAAATCCTGATCGGAAACAAGAGATGGGATTTTTTCCGGATTTTTTTCCGTAATTACCGCAAAACCATACCTTTTTAAATATAACGCCGCCGCCTGAAGTATATCTTCATCATCATCCACTACCAGTAATTTTCCCTTTAGCTCAGCCATTATTTTATCCTCTTTAATTTAGGAAGGATCGCAAAATGTTTTCCTCTATGTTTGATTGGAAATACGAGCAAAATCCATAATGATCATTTCACCCGACAGAGGCATTATAATCGCACCGTTCATTTCATTGCCGGAATGTAACCTGTCAATTTTCAATGAGCTACGTCGAAATGAATCCATCAAACTGATTTCATCTTCAACTTCTTCAAGTACTATACAATATTATATACGGTAAACTGTTCGATTTCGTACATGATTTTTTTCGTTTTCGAACAGTATTTATTTCGACTTGTAAAGTTAACTCTTTATTTATAAAGGGATTAACTTGAATGGATTGCATTTTGCTTTAGATCTTAATAAGGAAAATTCGTGGCTTTGGGAAATACAATGGACAGACCGATCGAAAGGAAAAAAATAACTCCGAAGCGAATAGCGATGGCTGCCGGAGGCCTTTTTATAGTAATCCTTATTATACTCGGATTGAAAGCGGCAGGTGGCGGTTCAACCCTGAGGATCGATTCTGAAAAAATTATAATTTCCGAAATCAGATATGATAAGTTCCTGGAATTCATCCCGGTTCAGGGTACCATAATGCCCATCAAGACTTTTTACCTGGACGCTCTTCAGGGCGGGACGGTTGTAGAAACCTACCTCGATGAAGGCAGCATGGTGGAAAGGGGCGACAGCATCCTGCTTCTGGATAATACCGACCTGCACCTGGATATAATGTATCGCGAAGCGCAACTAATCGAACAGATAAACAACCTCCGCAATACCAGGCTGGCCATGGAGCAAAACAGCCTCAGGCTTCGGGGCGAACTCCTGGAAATAAACCGCATGATAAGAAACACCGAGCGCGAATATAACACCAGCGTGAAACTGAAGGAGAAGAATCTTATATCGGACGATGAATTTGATCAGAAGAAAAATGAATATGAATACTGGAATGAGCGGAAGATACTTACTCTCGAAACCCAGAAACAGGACTCTATTTTAAGAGAAATTCAGATCAATCAACTGGAGGAATCCGTAAACCGCATGCAGTCCAATATGGAGATAGTCAGAAAAAAACTCGAAAACCTGGTCCTGCGGGCGCCCATAGCCGGACATCTGACCTCGCTGAATGCCGAAGTGGGAGAATCCAAGTCGCGGGGCGAGCGCCTGGGTCAAATAGATGTCCTGGAGGGATTTAAGATCAGGGCGGAAATAGATGAGTATTATATCGCCAGAATAAATGTCGGGCAGAAAGGCGAGGTGAAAATAGCCGGCGAGGATTATAAACTCTCCGCCACCAAGGTTTATCCTGAAGTTCGTAACGGAAGATTTCATGTTGACTTGGAATTCATCGGCGATCCTCCGGAAAACATAAGGAGAGGGCAAACGGCTCAGGTCAAACTGGCGCTGGGCGACCTTTCGGAGGCCGTTTTGCTGCCCCGGGGCGGATTTTTTAATGAAACCGGGGGCAACTGGATTTTCGTAGTAGATAAGTCAGGTGAATTTGCCGTAAAGCGCGAAATAAAGCTGGGCAGAATGAACCCGCAGGTATACGAAGTTCTGGAAGGACTTGAACCGGGTGAAAAAGCCGTTACTTCATCTTATGCCAATTTCAAGGATTTTGACAGGTTAGTTTTTAAAAATTGAATAAAGGGAGTCACGCATGATTAGTATAAAGAATTTGAAGAAAATATACACTACTGAGGAGGTCGAGACAACCGCCTTGAACAACATCAACCTGGAGATCGGTGAGGGCGAATTTGTGGCGGTCATGGGACCGTCGGGCTGCGGTAAATCGACCCTGTTGAATCTTCTGGGGCTTCTGGACAACCCCACCGAAGGCGAATATTACATTTATAATGAGGAAGTCTCCAAATATTCGGAGCGAAAACGGGCCAATATTCGTAAAGGCACCATCGGTTTCGTGTTCCAGAGCTTTAACCTGATTGACGAATTAAC
>CBFCYP010000238.1:0-3116 GCA_965602185.1 uncultured bacterium | reverse complement strand
GAAATTCTTTATAATCGAAGTACCGACGAGGGAGAGAGTTGGGAGGGGCCTTATCTATTATCGTATTACGACACCAGCGGCTCATTCTGGCCGCAGATAGCCGCCTGGGGCGATTCAAATGTCATAGTTTCCTGGACAGATTATAAGTATTCGCCATACGCCTGGACAGGGGACGCCTTTATTTGTAGAAGCACCGATAACGGCGAGAGCTGGAGTCAGCCTGTTCAGATGACCGAACTGCACCTCGTGAAAGCAACTGATATTTCGGCAGATGGTGATACCGTGCTCTTGACGTATTCGGATTTCAGGTATGGGGACAGGGAGATAATGGCAAACGAGTCATATGATGGCGGCTTAACCTGGGAAGGAGAGGAGCGATTAACCGACGCCCTTGGGCATTCCATAGAACCGAGCTGCGAAATTCGTGGGGATATTGGCCATGCGACCTGGTGTGATGCTCGTAACAATCCGGATATGAACATATATGAGGTATATTATAAACGCGGCGATTTACAGACGGGGATTTCTGAAAATATCCATAGTGTTCCGTTATCAGACAGGATTGTGAATAGCTATCCCAACCCGTTCAATTCCTCGACAACCATAACCCTCAACTATACGGAAGGAGGTGAAGTGAATATAGGCATATACGACATAACCGGCAGGTTGGTGAAAGAGCTTGAAACGATAAACAAGGAGGGAGGTGAAATAAGAGCGGCCTGGGACGCAACTGACAACTCCGGACGAAGAGTATCTTCTGGGATTTACTTCGTTCGGGTTGAGAGCGGTAATTATTCTTCAACTATAAAATTATTGTATTTGAAATGATGTTATAATAATAATGTTTTGCGGGTGCGGCGATCTTGCCCTATGTATATAAGCCAACACCTGGTGGGACAGACATTCGTGTCTGTCCCTTGGGCTAAGGCGCAACGATGGCCGGACAAGAATGTCCGGCCTACCGGGGAGGCTTATGTTGTTTGCGTGTCGCCACGCCTTTGGCGTGGTTGCGACCGCATCCACACGGTCAGAAGCCGTAGGTCAGGTCTCCCCGAGACCTGACATCCATGCTCTCCATGCGTCAAATCCCGGAGGGATTTGACCTACAATCTCCTTCAAGGTGATTATACGCCAATGTGTAAACCATCTGCCCGGAATGAACTGTAAAGGATGTGACCGGAATATACCATTTTAATGCCGGAGGGGGGATTTGAACCCCCACGAGGTTGCCCTCACTGCGCCCTGAACGCAGCGCGTCTACCTGTTCCACCACTCCGGCGAAGGTAACGGCAAATATACGACTATTGTCGGTTTTATCAAGCCCTATTTAATAAGGACGGTGAAAATGACAATTGACGGATTTTTAAAATGATTTATATTGTTTATAGTATGAAAACATGTCAATCCCCGGCCTGAAAATGAAGGATTTTAAAATGAAAAACTCTTTTATTTTAATGATTATTCTGGCGCTTCTGCCCGTTTCCGCAGCCGCCCAGATCAACTGGATCGAGCATACCGTGGATCCATCCATAGGCGGCCCCTACGCGCTGGACGGCGGAGACATCGACGGCGACGGCGATACCGACGTGGCCTGCGCGGTCAGCACCATCGATCAGGTGGTCTGGTATGAAAACGATGGAAATCAGAATTTCGGAATACATGTAATTGACTACAATTTCAACGGCGCCCGGTCAATTATGATTGTCGACCTGGACGGGGACGGAGATCAGGATATCCTCTGCTGTGCCCGTTTCGATGATGACGTAGCCTGGTATGAGAACGACGGCAGCCAGAATTTCACCAAGCATTTTATCGCTACCGATTTCGATGACGCCCATTGTATCTACGCGGCGGATATCGACAGCGATGGAGACATGGATATTGTCGGGGCGGCCCGTGGCGCCGATAAAATCTCCTGGTGGGAAAACGACGGCAGCCAGAATTTCAGCGAAAATATCGTCTACAGCGGCGTTGACGGACCCTGCGCGGTTTACGCGGTCGACCTTGACGACGACGATGATACCGATATCTTGAGTGCGGCTATCAGCTCCGACGACCTGGCCTGGTGGGAGAACGACGGGAGCGAAAATTTTACGTACAGGAATATCGATTTCGACCTGGGGGGGACGTTTTACGTCCATGCCGCCGATATGAACAATGACGGTTACCTGGATGTCATAGCGATCGGTCTGACGGGTGATAATGTATCTGTCTACGAGAACAACGGCAGCCAGAATTTCACCGAGATTATTGTGGATTCCAATTTCGACGGCCCCCTGACGGTTCTGGCCGACGATATTGACGGCGACGGCAACAACGATATCCTGGCTTCGGGGTTTTATGCCGGCGAAATCGCCTGGTGGGAAAACCAGGGAGGCGGCAATTATCAGAAACATCTGATCAGATCAGATTTTCCCCGGGCTACCGCCGCAATACCGGTGAATCTCACCGGAAACGGCAGGCTTGATGTTGTAGGTTCGTCATACGATCTGAATACAATCCTCTGGTGGGAAAACCAGTCGGCTACAGGAATCGACGCTATTTATCAACCGCCTGTTCCATATAAAGCAACGATTTCTTCGGTTTACCCCAATCCCTTTAACAATAACTCGACAATTACGATTGATGTTGAGGAAAACATTTACCTGGAGCTGGCATTATACGATATACTCGGGAAAAGGATTTTATCGTTATTCAGCGGATCTTTGCCTTCCGGCACCAGGACATTCGTTGTAGACGGGGTAAACCTGACATCGGGAACCTATTTCCTGCATCTTGGAGGCGATGGTTTCGGCGAATCGCGGAAAATAACGTTACTAAAGTAGCCCGACGATGCGGTCGAGCGCTACCATAATACGTTGACCTGTAACGCATTACGATTCCAGCTTGAATTTGCTTGAATATATTTAAACATCGTGTTATAAACATCTCATGAAGAAAAAGGCGGAAAAACAGCCCGAAAGCGACGTTAAGATAATCGCCACCAACCGGAAAGCGCGACGCGATTACGAAGTGCTGCAGACCTTTGAAGCGGGACTGAGCCTGCTCGGAAGCGAGGTCAAATCGTTGCGAGCGGGCAAGGCCCATCTCAAGGATTCCTACGCCATCCCCAGGGG
>CBFCYP010000237.1:0-3116 GCA_965602185.1 uncultured bacterium | reverse complement strand
AAACTCGAGTTTTATCTTTGATTCCACAAATATCTCATTATGATCTTCGTCTCCCCAGGAAAATTCTCCTGTGGATCTGACAATTACAGTAGAATCAGCCATGTTGACGTTATCCCATTCGACGGTATAAATGGCGCCGTTTACATAGTATTTCGGCGTAAGGCCGCCGGCTTCGATTCTGCCATGACACTCGATATGCCAGCGCGCGGCTTCTATACCCGCGTTCGCGGCCGCCTCGGCCCGCTCGGACGCGTCGGGGGAATCCGTGGCCATAGTGTTATGATTGGTCGAAATCGTTGCCATGGATAAAGTTGCGGCTATCAGAACCGCCAAGGTCGAGAAAATCAATACCACGGTGTCGGTTCTTGTGTCAAATTGATTTGCCATCCTGTCCCTTCAGAAAACCTTTGCAATTGTTTGCAGTTATTTCTTTCATTTTCCCTTCAATAAGCCCGTTAACCTATTGAAAAACAAGGAATTTCCAAAATCTGCATATATAAAAGTGCAATAAGAATGCCAATATAGGATAATTGAGAAAACGGGGAATTTAAAGCTTGGCTATTCTTTGGATATTTTCACCGCGGTGCCGTACGCCAATAATTCTGCCGCTCCCTGCATGAGGGACGAGGTCGAAAATCTTACCCCGATTACCGCATCAGCGCCCAGTGATTCCGCCTCCGCGATCATCCTGTCTAAAGCCTGTTCGCGCGCCTCGGCCATCATTTTAGTGTAATCGCGTACTTCTCCGCCAACTATACCTCTAAGAGCAGCCATGATATCGCGGCCAAGATGACGCGCCCTGATAGTATTGCCTTTCACCAGTCCCAGAATTTCGGTTACCTGGTACCGGTTAACCTCAAACGTTGTCGACAGGATCATATTTCCACCTCGTCATATCTGTTGTGCTTTTTAGAAAACAGCCTTTCCCTGATAATCGAAACCAACAAAATAATAAGACCCAATATCAGTCCACTGACTCCAACTTTTACATACAAAGGAATTGTGGCGTCAAGTAAAAATCCTTGCAGAAAATTCCAGGCGGCGAAAGCCAGGATCAGGATCGCGCCAATTGAAATCAATATCCAGCCGATCCCTCTTTCCAGGCGGTTGTAGATACCATGCCAGTATCCCGCCCAGAGCCGGTCGGGAAGGTCGAAATATTTCATATCGTCGGTAACCTCCTTCAATTTCAAAAGCTTCGCGTATTCCTCCCGGCAGGCGTCACAGGAAACCAGATGGTCGTTTACTTTTCGTTTATCGCCGGATTCAAGTTCGCCGTCCACCATGCCTGAAAGGAGGATCTTTATCTCTTCACAACTCATAACTCAATCCCCCTTTTTTCGAGAATTTCCCTCAGTTTCAAACGAGCGTAGTAAAGCCGCGACATAACCGAGCCGCCGGGGATATCCAGAACGTCCGCGATCTGGTCGTAAGACATATCCTGGAAATGATTTAAGATGATAATCTCCCGGAATTTGTCGGGAAGCTCATTTATACAGCTCCAGACCGCTCTTTGAACCTCGCTTTTTTCAAACAATATGTCCGGCCGCTGGTGTGGCGGGGCGGCCGCCGCGTATGTCATTTCTGAAGACGTTAATACGTTTCCGCGATTGACTTTTTGACGCAGATGATTCTTGCAGAGGTTGGAAAGTATCTGGAAAAACCAGGTCTTGAATTGGTATACGGGGTTAAACCTGTTAAGATTTTTATAGGCCCGGATAAAAGCCTCCTGGGATAGATCATAGGCGTCGTCATGGTTGCCGATCATTCCGCTGGCGAACAGGTAGGCGCCTTTTTGATATCGTTCCACAAGTATCTTGAACGATTTTACTTTGCCCTGAAGTGTCTGCAGAACAAGGGAGTTGTCGCTTATATCGCTTTCAAGCTCGCCCGCTATCATCTTTTCCCTGACGGTAATTCCGGGTATTTTTATCGGGTATCCATTCATCGCTTTCCTCGCCGTCCTCAGAAGATGATACCCGCGATTTTAAAAAATATTCAAAAAAACATATAAATCGTCATTTATACTGCTCGTATAGTCTGGTCTGCATCGACTCCATCGGCACCGCGCGGCCTTCGATTATGACGTCTGTCACTTTTGTCAACGGCTGCAGGGGATCGCCGTCGAAAATGGCGATATTGGCCAGCTTTCCGGGTTCGATACTTCCGATATCGTTATCCACCTCAAGAATCTGCGCCGGATAAATCGTTATCGCTTTCAAGGCTGATGAGATTGAAAGCCCGTACTGCGCCGCGATGCCGGCCTGAAATCTCAGATCCCGAACGTCATGCGAACCGCTGGTAATTATGGCTATCCTCACACCCGCCCGATCCAGAATGGCGGCATTTTCGTAGATCGCACCAAGGTTTTCCATCTTTGACGGTTGCGTGGTAATCGGCCCCACCAGTACGGGAATATTCTTCTTTTCCAGGATATCCGCCACTTTATAGGCATCGGTCCCATATAGCAATATCAATCTGAAACCGAATTCCTCGGATATACTTATAGCCGTAAGAATATCATCTTTTCGACTTGCCGAGGCGATCACCGGTATCTCCCCGTTAAGGGCTTCAACCATAATTTCGAGCCCGAGATCGCGCTCCGGGGGTTCCGGTTCATCGAGATCTTTTTTACGCTTTTTCAGGTTCATGTTATCGATATATTCCTGCATTTCGGCTTCGAATTTCGTCCATTTGGCGGCATACTCCTCGGCTTCGATAAATTTCTGCCTTATTTTCGCTACGAGCCCCATCCTGGTATCGATCTTTTTCCTCTTGCGCCAGGTGGAAGTCGGCTTTTCTCCGAAATTGATATGCAGAGCCGCCGGGGCCTTTATGATCATTTCGTTTACATTTTCTCCGGCAAGCTCTAAAACGGCGCTCTGTCCGGCGATCACATTATCGGTAGTCGGAGCGGAGAGGATTGTGGTTACACCCTCGATACGGGTAACGGGAATCAGCTCGGATTGCGAGTTGAAAGCGTCAACGGTCCTGACCTGCGGCGTCAGGGGTTCGGATTTTTCGCTGACATCCACGGTAGATTCTTCCTGTGAGATCTCCTTTAAACCGATCTGGGTGTAAGCGTCGATAAGGCCGGGCGTAATTATTTTACCGGA
>CBFCYP010000236.1:0-3125 GCA_965602185.1 uncultured bacterium | reverse complement strand
TGGAGGTCATGATATTCGAAAAGAAGACGGGATACCTGTATGAGACCTTCGCGAAGCCCGCTGATTTAAATAGCAAGGATCGATATGAATGTTTCTGGAACGGCCGCAAACCGGACGGCAGCTGGCCGGCCGGCGGGCGATACTGGGTCTACGCCATCATTCCCGAATCGAACGTTGTTTCAGATACGGTCGAGATCGGTCTGACAGATTGATGTAAATGTAAAATTTATTCTTTAAGTAGCTTGACATGCATTTGAGTTTTGTGATAGAATTATTATCGGCGGCGCTATTGAGGAGGGGGCGTCGCCTATTTTATTGACGGGAGGAAACATTGGCAGAAGATAAAAAAGCTCGTTTAAAAGAAAAGCTTTTCGAGAGAGCCATAAAATTCGGCGATTTCACCCTGGCGTCGGGAAAGAAATCGACCTACTACATTAACGGCAAAATGGCTACCCTCGATTCGGAGGGCGCAAACCTGGTCGCTGAAGTTATGCTGGATATGCTGGAGGATACCGATTGTGATGCCGTGGGCGGACCGACCCTGGGCGCCGATCCCATGATAGGAGCTATCATCGCGCTGGCGCATAACCGGGGCAGGAAACTGACCGGGTTTATCGTTCGCAAAGAATCCAAAGATCATGGGACTAAAAGCCTGATAGAAGGCCCGCTGGACAAAGGAATGAAGACGGTAATTGTCGAAGACGTGGCCACGACCGGGGGCTCAGCCATCAAAGCCATCAACGCCGTTAAGGATTTCGGATGTGAGGTCGTCAAGGTGATGGTTATCGTCGACCGGGCGGAGGGGGCCATAGAGAATTTCAAGAAGCTTAAAATGCCCTATGAGGCGATATTTTCCAAGGAAGAGCTGGGATTATAAGGATTCATACCGCCAAATTATTTCAGGTAAATCATCTTTTTGCTGATTGTAGTTTTATCAGCGTTAAGGACATAAAAATATAATCCCGATGGAAAATCGGACAGATCGATATTGATTTTATGATTTCCGGCCGGCATAAAATCTCTTAACGGTTCGCTTGTTTTCCTGCCGAGTATATCATAGATGGCGATTTTAACCTCCGTCGCCTCCGGCAGGGCGAATTCGATGGTGGTGGAGCTGTTGAAGGGGTTGGGGTAGTTTTGTAAAAATATTCTTTTTGGCATTTCTATTGTCGCATTATAAATGTTTGTGGGCGTGCGGGTTATGGTCCAGACCGATCTTTCACTAGAGGCAAAGTAGATATGATTGGTATCACCAGCCGCGAACTGGATATAACCTGCGGTCGCGGTGGTATCCAATCCGGTATTAAATGGCTCCCAATTCTGCCCGCCATTATGAGACTGATAAATCCCATAACGGCTCGATGATACGAAGATATTAGACGGATTATGAGGATTGATGGCTATTCCGCAAACAGTCGGGTGATCGGGATCAGCAGGCAAGTCGTTTAAAATACTTGTCCACATCTGACCCCCGTCGGAGCTTTCGAATATGCCGGCCCCATCGGTGCCGACATATATATGTCCCGCCTCAAAAGGATCGAATTCTATATCTATTACCGCTGACCCGATACTGTCGGGATAATTAATTGACTCCTCCCAGCTTCGCCCCCTGTCGGTCGAAAGAAAAATTCGGTTATTTACCCAGCCAGTGCCCGCGGCAATTGTATTCTCATCGGACGGCGCGACCCCTAAGGCGTTAATGAATGTATTTGGCGGAATGCCGTTAGAACATAAATTCCACGACATCCCGAAGTCGTCCGAAAAATATATGCCCCAATATGAGGATAGAAAAATTCGGCTGTCATCGGTCCCATAGTATGATACAGCAATATCAAAATAGGAATTATCTCCCGGAAGACCGTTGTTGAGGAATTGCCATGTATCCCCTCCGTCCGTCGAGCGGTAGAACCCGGTTTCATAAACCTGCGCATCGGGAGATACATGATATGTGGATAAATAGATATTTGCAGGGATATACCGGTCATATGCCACCTTCTCCGCTTTGTGGTATCCCGGAAACCCCACTTCGATATGTGTCCAGGATTCTCCGGCGTCGGACGTCTTGTATAGACCGCCGGCGGTCGAGATAAAGGCGATTGAAGGATCTATCGGTGAAACGGATACGTCGAAACTTGGCATTAAATTGATATTCTGACTTATCTTCTGCCAATTTAATCCATCATCCGTGCTTTTATAAATCCCATCGCCAAGAGTCCCGAGAAAGATTATGCCGTTTACAGCATCGAATTCGATTGTGCCTATATTAAAAGTCTTTAAGTCTTCATTGCAGCTTATCCAATTTTCCCCGCCATCGGTACTTTTAAAAAGGCCGTCATTCCAGGTGCAGGCGAATATGGTATGATCTCCGAACGGCGATACCTTAACCCTGCTGATTGCGCCCTGCGATAAACCGGTTGGAGAGATATCCGTCCAGCTCTGGCCGGAATTTGTAGATTTAAAAAGACAGCTGTCGGTACCATTCAAATTACTCAATCCGATATAAATAAGATTAGTGTCCTGGGGATCGATCGCTATACTCCAACAAAAGAGAACACCCGCTACGTTGTTTTGGATGTTTTGCCAGGTACTGCCGCGGTCCGTGCTCTTATAAATCCCATTTCCGAAAAGCATCGTATTGGTAACAAGGTATATCTCATCTGTGTTTAGAGGATTAACGGCAAACTCTTCGATACCTGCAAGGTGAGGTATACCCAACTGCTCCCAGCTTTGACCACCATTTGTAGATTTCCATTCGTTGAATGCACCCCCGGCAAATAACAGATTTGGGTCTTCGGGGTGAATCTGAAAAGCCGAATATTCGTTATCGACTCCATGAGGAGGATATAACTTTGCCCAATTCGAGCCTCCATCGGAGCTTTTAAACATGCCGCCAGTGGACGTCGCGTAAATCGTGTCGGGGGCGTATGGATGAATCGCGATTTCGCGCATGCAGCTTAACTGATCGCGGGCGTCTAGGTGTTCCCATTGATTCCCGCCGTCGGTGGTTTTGTATATGCCTTTCTGAATGGTCCCGATATAGATTATTTCGGGATTTTGGGGATGAATCTCGATCGTGTAAACGCTTCCTCCGGCAGGACCGTTGGTCGACCAGCGGTTTTCATCGG
>CBFCYP010000235.1:0-3140 GCA_965602185.1 uncultured bacterium | reverse complement strand
TCTTTAATAACTTATACCAGGGGGAAAATTATGCGCAGGATATTAACCATTTCGGCAATGGCTATAATATATTTCTCTACCTTTGTTTGGGCGACCGTTATCAATATCCCCACCGACTACCCCACGATTCAGCAGGGTATGAATGCCGCCGTTAATGGAGACACGGTGCTGGTGCAGCCGGGGACGTACGTGGAGAATATCAATTTCAACGGGCATAATATCGTGCTGGGATCGCTGTTTTTGACGACCGGGAACACATTATATATTCTGTCGACACTAATTGATGGCGGAAATCTTGATAGAGTTATAACCATTAGAAATGGTATTGCCCCTACGGTTGTGGGTTTTTCAATATTAGGCGGCTACGCTTCTCATGGCGCCGGTATCTATATTTCCGCGTCAAATCCCATAATAGCCAATAACCACATCGTAGGGAATCAAGCTATCGCATTTGGGGGAGCCGTTCATTGCGATAGCAACTCCTCCGCAACCTTCATAAAAAATAAAATTTCCGGAAACTGGGCTGACTGGGGAGGAGGAGGATTATATATCGAAGATTGCTCTCCGGTATTAACGCAAAATAATGTTATCGGCAACAGCACCGTTGCGTTCGGCGGCGGGATCCTATGCAGCTATAATGCAAATCCTCTAATTATCAACAATATTTTTAGTGGAAATACTGCATCCTTCGGCGGTGGATTTTGCTGTATGTTTACGTCCTATCCGATAATCATAAACACAATTTTATGGGGTGATAGCGCTTATACGAATGGTCATGAGGTATTCGGTGATGACGCTTCCTGGCCTACTTTCACATATTGTAATATTCAGAATACATATATGCCGGGAGAAGGTAATATCGATATCGACCCCCTCTTCCGCGATCCCGAAAACGGTGATTTCCACCTCATGTCCATCGCCTGCGGCGACAGCTTTGATTCCCCTTGCATCGATGCCGGCGATCCGAATATCCTCGACAGCCTGCTGGATTGTTCCTGGGGCTTAGGCGGTTTGCGCAGCGATATGGGGGCGTATGGCGGCGGGGATTCGGCCATGGTGGGCATTATTGATAATAGCTCCTTTTTGCCGGACGAAATTATGTTGATGCAAAATTACCCCAATCCCTTTAATAGTGAAACTAAAATCAGGTTTACAATTGTTAAACCCAATAGAGTAAGGTTGGCCGTTTACGACCTGCTGGGCCGTGAGGTTCAGATTTTGGTCGACGAATACATGCAGGCAGGTTTTTATACGACAACCTTCGATGCTACTGACTTATCAAGTGGTGTGTACTTCTGCAGGCTGCAGGCGGGAGAAGCGATAGAGACAAGACCGATGGTCTTGTTGAGGTAAAACACTTTCACTAGCGGGGCGGGCCGATATTATTTTCCGATTTTATAATTCCCCGAACGGCTAAGGAGTTTTCAATGAAACGCTTTTTAATTCCAACAATTTTAATTACCTTAATCGCTTTTATTAATGTGCCAGCGACCATAATCAATATCCCCGCGGACTACCCCACTATCCAGCAGGGTATCGACGCCGGCATTGGCGGCGACACGGTGCTGGTGCAGCCGGGAACTTATGTGGAAAACATAAACTTCAACGGGCATAATATTGTGCTGGGTTCGCTGTTTTTAACGACCGGAGATGAGAGTTATATTTCATCGACCGTCATCGACGGGGATTCATCAGGCACGGTGGTAAGTTTTGTAAACGGCGAGGATAGCTCAACCTCTATTACTGGTTTTACGATCACCAACGGTTATACCGATGGCTATGGCGGTGGTATTTTATGCCAGAGTAATTCGAACCCATTAATCTGCTATAACATAATAGAAAACAATATATCGAATAACTCCGGCGCCGGTATATGCTGCATGCATAGCAGCCCGAAGATACTTAAAAACACAATTTCAAATAACAGGATTTTCAATATATATTGGGGCGACGGTGGCGGCATAAAAATTTATGAATCAAGCTCGCTTATCAAAGGCAATATAATCTCAGATAATTATTGTTATTGTGGCGGCGGCGCGATTTCATGTTTCTCTTCAAATCCGACGATAACGGATAACATCGTTTCCGACAATAACACCGTAGGACCGGGTGCCGGTTTTACTTGTCATCAATCGCAACCTGTTATTATGGGCAATCAATTTACCGGCAATGTTTCATCCGTCGACGAGGGTGGGGCGGTGGCATCCTATAGCTCCTCAATGATTTTTGAGCGGAATTATGTGGCTTACAACGTTTCGGGATTTCGAGGCGGCGGCATATTAAATAAGTATTCCGACTCTTATATCAGGAATAACATATTTGTTTATAATCAATGCGCGGCCGAAGGCGCCGCCATATTCTGCAGCCGTACCTGGAGCTGGTCCAATCCCACAATTATCAATAATGTAATATACGGTAACCAGGCAGGCGTCAACGGCGGAGCGATTAAAATTATATACGCTGATCCGATTATTTCCAATACCATCATGTGGAATAACACTCCTGATGAAATAAACCGGGATGAGTTATCAAATCCGATAATTACCTATTCTAATATTCAGGGTGGATGGGTTGGCGAGGGAAACATTGATATCGATCCCCTCTTCCGCGATCCGGATAACAGCGATTTTCATCTAATGTCAGTTGCCTGCGGGGACAGCGCAGATTCGCCCTGCATCGACGCCGGAGATCCGAATATTCTGGACAGCCTGCTGGACTGTTACTGGGGCCTAGGCGGGTTACGAAGCGATATGGGGACCTATGGAGGCGGAGACTCGCTGATAACGGCGATTTTTGAAAATCATATTCCCGCACCCGGCAGATTTATGCTAATGCAAAACTACCCCAACCCCTTCAACGCTTCAACAACCGTCAGATTTATTTTGCATGAACCGAATGATGCGAAAATAACCATTTACGATCTCCTCGGCCGTCAGGTTCAGACTTTAATCGGCGAATACAGGCAGGCGGGCGTTCATACGGTAACCTTTGACGCTTCCGATCTGCCCAGCGGTGTGTACTTTTACAGGTTGCAGGCCGGGGACGCAGTTAAAACGAAGAGGATGGTGTTGTTGAAATAGATTGCTCGCGGTCACGGCAAGTCGTGACTCGCGGATAACAATAAATCGTATGGTTTTGTT
>CBFCYP010000234.1:0-3169 GCA_965602185.1 uncultured bacterium | reverse complement strand
GAGTTGCCCCTTAACAAAGCCTCGGAATCCAGCGCCGATTCGTGTCTTACGAAATGGGAAACGTCGGCGATATGCACCCCCAGCCTGAACCGATTATTACCCATATCTTCAATGCTTACAGCGTCATCATGGTCTTTGGCATCCGCGGGATCGATAGTCACAACGGTTACGTCTCTCAAATCCAGGCGGTTTTGAAGGGAGGTTTTGGTTACTGCTTTCTTTATAGCGGCCAGCTCCGGTTTTACCCTTTTATCAAAATCACCGGACAGGCCGTGAGATATGATCAACGAATCGATATCGATACCGGGCGAACCCTCCATACCAAGAATCTCCTCAACGTGACCCCTCGGCGGGAGATATGGCGCCTCCCAGGGATAAAGCCTCGCGCTTACGATCATATCTTTTTTTACCGGCAATTTTTTAGGATTTTCTATTTCGATTTTATCGGGAAATCGCGGATCGGTGGGATGCAAATTCATTCCGTATCTGCTAATCAATATTTTCCCCACTATTCTCCCTTTTTCCCGCTCAGAAACTTTTACGATTTTTCCCTCGCGGCTTCTGCCTTTAGTGAATGGCTTGAGAATAACTTCGACTTTTTCACCGTGGATCGCTCCACCGAGATCGGGCTGAGACACAAAAATATCTTCCATCTCCTGCTCGGTGATTACAAAACCGTGTCCTGCCCGGCTTATGAAAAGCTTTCCCGTAATGAAATCTTCCTCAGAAGGTATGCCGAGCTTTCCGCCCCTTCCCCTGACCAGTTTCCCGTCCGATAGAGCCTCTTTTATCATTCTTCGGAAATCGCGATATTCAGCCTGTTTGACGCCTAATTTCTTCGATAGCTCCCTGATTTTTAACGGATTGCGGGAAGAGGATAAATATTCAATCGCCTTTTTTAATGCTCTATCTGTCATGAGATTTTAAATTTACCTATATTTCTCAGGTCAATCAAGTAAAAACTGCCATTCTGGCAGAGTATTCTATCGTAAATATTAATTGACAGATTGCCATATATTTAGTTTTTTATAGAAACGGCAGATCTTCTTAAAATTGGGCCTGATTTTTTGATGAAAAGGCACGGGATGGTTGAATCATGAAAAAACTATATATTTTTACCCTATTGATTTTAATAATCGCCATTTCGAACGTTTATAGTGATGCCCGGGCTGAAGAGGATTTTCTCCCCATCGGATTGACCGACGAAGAGCTTTTGCGTCTCGATGAAATCGGGATAAATCATGTGGTTACGGACGCTCCCGAAGGCGTTATCCGCAATCCCGCGGAATGGGAGAGATCGGAGGGCGTGATAATCAGATGGCCGCTGGGTATCTCCATCGCCATCGTCGCTGAACTGTCCGAGGATGTTATGGTTACGACCATCGTCGGCAGCACGTCCGAGCAGAATCAGGCGATTAACTCATATAACTCCGGCGGAGTAAATATGAGCAATACCCGGTTCATTATCGCTCCCACCAACAGTATCTGGACCCGCGATTACGGGCCCTGGTTTATTTTCGCGGATAATGAGATAGGTATCGTCGATCATATTTACAACAGGCCCCGACCCTATGACGATCTTATACCGCAGGTCATCGGAGCCCAGTGGAGTATTGATGTCTACGGCATGGACCTGATTACCACCGGCGGCAATCACATGTCCGACGGATTGGGAATGTCCATGTCGACCCGGCTTGTTTACAATGAAAATCCGTCTAAAACACCCGCCGAAATCGATTCTATCATGTTAGCTTATCTGGGAAACGATTACACGGTACATGAATACATAGAATCCGGTGGAATTCACCATATCGACTGCTGGGCGAAATTTCTGAGCCCGTCGAAGGTAATGGTCAAGGAGGTAAGTTCCGGCCATCCCAGCTATCATCTTCTTAATCAAAGAGCCGATTCTCTGGCGCAACAAATATCCGCCTGGGGCGTCCCCTATAACGTTATCAGGATTTATTGCCCCACCGGCACCGCTTATACAAACTCCCTGATATTAAACGACAAGGTCCTGGTACCGATCTTCGGGAGCTACTATGATTCCACCGCGCTGGAAATTTACCGCGACGCCATGCCGGGCTACGAGGTGTTGGGATTCACCGGATCATGGTACGATAACGACGCCATCCACTGCCGCACCATGGGCGTACCGGATATGGAAATGCTCTTCGTGGATCATGACCCCCTTCAGGATATGAACTACACTCCCGATGATTACCCCGTATCTGTTCATATTGAAACCTGTTCCGGTCAGGGATTGATACCGGATTCTCTGAAAGTATATTATCAAATCGATGACGGGCCCTGGAATTTCACGCTTTTTAATTCCACTCCCCAGCCCGATTCATTTATGGGATATATTCCGTCGCAGTCGTCCGGATCTATTGTCTCTTATTATATTAAAGCCGCCGATTCATCGGGCAGGGTGGAGACCCACCCGTTTATCGGCGCTCCCTGGGCGCATACATTTGAAATCATTTTCAGGGCCGCTTGCGATTATGTGGTTGGCGACGTTAACAACAGCGGCGATCTGAACGGTCTGGATGTTACTTTTGGCGTAAACTATTTCAAGGGCGGTCCTCAACCTCCTTATGAATGCGAATGCACGCCAGGTAATACCTGGTTTGTAGCCGGCGATGTTAACGGTAGCTGCAATTATAACGGTCTTGATATCACCTACGCCGTTGCCTATTTCAAAGGCGGCCCCGATTCCATCCCCTGCCCGGATTGCCCGCCGGTGGAGTGATTGTTATTTCTTTTGTACAGCCATCGTAGGGGCGTATTGCAATACGCCCCTACGCTTTTCTTTAAATCTATGAGATCGCGTCGTCGTCCCCGCCAAAGGTCGGAGGACTCCTCGCGATGACAGTATATTATTTTGTCGCAGGCAAGGCGGGGCGGGAAGACCCGCCCCATTTCTTAAATTAAGCGTACGGGTACATGCCCGCCTTAACTTTTTCCAGCTTTTCGAGCATACTGTTGTGCTTCTCCTCGTCCTCGAGCAGATAATGAATAAGATATTCCTGGACCAGCATCTTTTTGCCCTTCAACGCCTCGGCCGCCTCATGAGCCAGCTTGAGGGTTTCCTTTTCGAGCTCGATATGCTTCTCGATCTGCCCCCAGACTTTCCCCAGGTCATCCGTCGATAAAGCCAGGGTTTTAT
>CBFCYP010000233.1:0-3182 GCA_965602185.1 uncultured bacterium | reverse complement strand
AAAAACCGCTTTCGGGTGGTAAGGCGTGGTCGTAGGTCAGGTCTCTCCGAGACCTGACGCAAAGGTTGTCAAATCCCGGGGGGATTTGACCTACGGCTTAAAGCCGCCGGAGGCGGTAACATGGGGAGGTTCTTTGTCAATTAAGTCGGACAGCTGGATTCGTAAGATGGCTCTCGAGCATCGCATGATCGAACCGTTCGCCGACAGGCAGGTTCGCGAGGGGGTTATCTCCTTCGGCCTGTCGTCCTATGGCTACGATTTCCGCGTCGCCGACCAGTTCCGCGTATTCGGGGGCGGTAGCTCCGGGATTATCGATCCCAAGAATTTCGAACGGAAAAACTATACCGATTTCAAAGGCGATGTCTGCGTTATCCCTCGCAACTCCTATGTCATCGCCAGGACCGTGGAATATTTTCGCATACCCCGGAATATACTTACAATCTGCTTCGGCAAGTCGACCTACGCGAGATGCGGCATCCTGGTGAACGTGACCCCGTTCGAGCCGGAGTGGGAGGGCTACGCCACTATCGCCATCTCCAACACCTCGTCCCGGCCGGCGAAGATCTACGCCAACGAGGGCATCGGGCAGATCATATTCCTGGAGGCCGACGAGGTATGCGAAATCTCCTACGCCGATAAGAAAGGAAAATACCAGGCACAGAAGGATATCACATATCCGAAAATAGATAAGTAGTAGCGGCCTGCGCTGTCCGAATTAAGGAATCAGGACTGCGGGTCGAAGTTAATGATAGATGGGTCGAGGTTTTAATACCTTCGACATAAAATAGGAACAAGCCCCGCCGATAGCGGGGCAAGGAGGCAACATTGAAAGAGATTCGGTTGCACGGAAGAGGCGGGCAGGGAGTGGTTACGGCCTCGGAAATTGTCGGCCACGCGGCGTTTGCCGACGGCAAATATGCGTTGGCGTTTCCGTCGTTCGGGTCGGAACGGATGGGCGCGCCGGTGCAGTCTTTCGTGAAGATATCGGATAAACCTATTCGAGCGAGGAACCAGATACAGAATCCTGACTATTTGATAATACTGGACAGGACGCTTATCGGGATGATAGACGTGGCCAAAGGCTTGAAGCCCGGCGGGTTGGTAATAGTCGATTCGGAATTGTCGCCGGACGAACTGGGTCTTAAAGTGGACGGCAAAATAATGACCGTCCCCGCCACCAAAATCGCCCTTGAGATAATCGGCCGGCCGGTTCAAAATACGACGCTTCTGGGATATTTCGCCGCGGTTTCCGGGTTAATATCTTTTGAGGGTGTTCGTAAAGCGATCGAGGAGCGTTTTCCCGGGATGATCGGTCAGAAAAATGTTCAGGCAGCCGAGAAAGCGTTTAACATGGCAAAGGAGGCGGTCAATGTCTAAGCCGATACAAATATACACCGAACCCGGCTCGTCGAAAGAATATAAAACCGGCACCTGGCGCACCAATAAACCGGTTTTCAAACATGATACCTGCAACGATTGCAGAATTTGTGTCATAGTCTGCCCCGATGCCTGCATTTTCGGACAGAATAATGTATATGATGCCGATCTCGATTTCTGCAAGGGATGCGGAATCTGCGCTCATGAGTGCCCGGTCGATGATATCGAAATGGTCCTGGAGGTGAAGTGATGAGGATGATGATCGAAGGTTCCATGGGTGTGGCTCATATGGTGATGAGATGCCGTCCCAACGTGGTGGCCGCCTACCCCATAACGCCCCAGACCCATATAGTGGAGAATCTCTCAGCTTTTAAAGCTGACGGGAAATTAGAAGGCGAATTTATCAACGTCGAATCGGAATTCGGAGCGGCGTCGGTGGTACTTGGTGCGGTAGCCGCGGGGGGAAGAGCGTTCTCGGCCACGACCTCGCAGGGGCTTCTGCTTATGAGCGAGGTTCTTCATAATATCGCCGGCATGAGGCTGCCGGTAGTGATCAATGTATCCAACAGGTCTATCTCCGCTCCCATCAGTATCTGGAACGACCATTCCGATGCCATAACTTTGCGGGATGCTGGATGGATCCAGCTCTTCGCCGAGGATAACCAGGAGATTGCCGATATGCATCCGCAGGCCTGGAAGATAGGTGAAAATCCCGAGATTATGCTTCCGGTTATGGTCAATATGGACGGTTTCATTCTCACTCATGCCGTCGAAACGATCGAGATTCCCGATCAGAAGGAAATCGATGAGTTCTTGCCGCCATATAAGCCGGAACATTACCTCGATATCAAAAATCCCAAAACCTTCGGCAATCTCGCGGAACCGCAATGGTACGCCGAGACCCGCTATAAGCTCTGGGAAACGATGGAGGACTCCAAGGCGGTCATCGAGAAAGTCGCCGATGAATACAAAGCCAAATTCGGGCGTTATCTGGGCGGCTTGATCGATACCTACCGTATGGACGACGCCGAGCGGGTTTTTGTGGCTATGGGTTCGATGATAGGGACCATCAAAGATGTTATCGATGATCTGCGTCAGAAAGGTGAAAAAGTCGGGCTTTTAAAGATCAGATCGTTAAGGCCCTTCCCCAAGGAGAAGATTCGCGAAGTCTGCGGCGATGTTAAAGAGATGATCGTTTTGGAAAAGGCGATCTCCTTCGGCTTGGGCGGAGTTTTACAGGAAGAATTGAGATCGACTTTTTACAAACATAAAAACCAGCCCCTGATTTCCGGATTTGTGCTCGGACTGGGAGGCAGAGATATCCCGCCGCCGACGTTGGTAAAGATATATGAAGCCTCCAGAGGCAAAGAGATTCTAAACGAGTTTGTGGATTTACGTCCCGAGGTGGCCCCCAGGGGCAGCCTGGTGACTTTATAATAAACCGGCAGTTTGAAGGAGGAAACAATGGCAGAAACAGCAAAGACGAAGAAGATAAAACCGCCGGTTGAGGAGGCACTGTTAACAAGCGGACATCGGGGGTGCGCCGGGTGCGGTGAGGCGCTGGGAGCGAAGCTGGTAATGGAAGCCGCCGGGCCAAATACAATCGCGACCGCGGCTACAGGCTGTCTCGAGGTCTTTTCCACGGCGTTCCCTGAAACCGCCTGGCGGGTACCCTGGATTCATTCGCTATTCGAAAACTCATCATCGGTGGCGGCCGGTATCGAGGCCTGCCTGCGCAACAAGGGTATGGAGGATATCAATGTCATAGCGCAGGGAGGCGACGGCGGAACCGCCGATATCGGTAT
>CBFCYP010000232.1:0-3188 GCA_965602185.1 uncultured bacterium | reverse complement strand
CTCTTCGCGGCCTGGTATTCGTCCGTTAAAAAGATACCGCTTTCGGTCATAGGGAGAGAGCTTTACGATAAACGTCTGGATAACCTGATTGTCGAGAACCGGCGACGATTCGGATTGGAGAATATACCATCGGATGCTCCCGCTAAAAAGTTGCTTTCGGTATTGAAGGACGGAAAAATGATCGGGGTTCTTCTGGACCTCGATTCCTCCAGGGTGTCCGGCTATTTCGCGCCATTTTTCGGCCAGCCGGCCAACACCGCGGCGGGCCCGGTGGTGATAGGACGCAAAACCGGCTCGCCGGTTGTTCCTATGGCCATGTTCCGTAGACCGGATAACTGTTACCTGGTAAAAGTCCTCCCCGCGTTCAAGATTAATAACACCGACGACAAACAGGCCGATATTATAGACGGCCTTACCCGCTGCAACAAAGCCCTGGAGGAGCTGATAAATTTCGACCCCACCCAGTGGATCTGGATTCACGACCGCTGGAAAAGCAAACCCGACGATCATTCGCGCGTAAAACAGGCTGTAAAGGAGGAAGACCGATCCGTATCTCAATAGTGATAATACTCGCGGTCATTCTGGGATTTTCCTGCAGTTCCCAGGAAAACCAACCCGAGAAAATAACCACCGAAAAGATACCCAGTTCCATACTGGAGGACGCTACCATTATCTTCACCACCGAGGGCAAAAAAGAGGCAGTTATCTACGCCGACACGTTGATAAATTTCGAGGCGGAAGATTCCACCATAGCGAAAAACGTCAAGGTCGATTTTTATAATGAATTCGGGGAATACAGTTCGACACTTACCTCCGATGAAGGATTGGTGAGACAGAAGAAAAATGTATTTTCCGTATGGGGAAACGTGGTGGTCGAAAACGATACCGCCAGGCTGGATACGCAATCTCTGCGCTGGGATCCCAATACCAAACTTATCACCACCGAGGATTTTGTAAAACTCCGCAGGGGAACCGACGTCCTCACCGGTTATGGCATGAGAGCCGATAACAGGCTCGAGAACGTCCAGATATTGAGAGATGTCGAGGGCGAATTCACCGATGTCCCCGAAACCGAGAAAGAGCTGGATGAGCTCGAGGGCAAACCCGAAAAAGAGATCGAACCATGACGGCGGATAAGGAAAACAACGGGTCGCAGTTAAGATCGGCCGATCTTTTAAAGATTTATAAAAGGCGACGCGTGGTGAACGGCATCTCGATTTCGGTGTCGGCGGGTGAGATAGTGGGTCTTCTGGGACCGAACGGCGCCGGAAAAACCACCACCTTTTATATGATTACCGGCCTGATCCGTCCCAACGGCGGGAAGATATTCATGGACGATGAGGATCTGACTTTCATGCCGATGTACAAACGGGCCCGTAAGGGCATCGGCTATCTTCCCCAGGAACCGTCCATTTTCCGCAAGTTGAACGTGGAACAGAATATCATGGCCATCCTGGAAACCCTGCCGATATCGCGCGCGCGGCGTAAAGAACGCCTGGCCGAACTTCTGAAAGATCTCGATATCGCCCATCTCTCGAAATCGATGGCCTACAACCTTTCCGGCGGCGAAAGGCGTCGCGTTGAGATCGCCCGCGCCCTGGTTACCGAACCGAAATTCATCCTTCTCGATGAGCCTTTTTCGGGTATAGATCCCATCACCGTGGAGGAGATCCAGAGAATAATCGCCAGCCTCAAGAAAAAGGGCCTGGGTATTCTCATAACCGACCATAACGTCCGCGAGACATTGGAGATCACCGACCGGGCCTATATCATTTGCGATGGCGAAATCTTAAAAAGCGGCACATCGGAGTTCCTGGCTGACGACCCGGAGGCTCGCAAGATTTACCTCGGCGAGAAATTCCGGCTGAATTAGCTGCGTGCATAAAATACGGTAATTACCCCTAAATATTTTGCCTGCGTGTCGCCACGCCGACGGCGTGGTTGCGACCGCATATTCGCGGTCAGAATAAATTCTGACACGCGGCCTGGTTGCGGCCATTAAAATAGCCGGCTACAATAGTTATATTAGGCCATTCCCGAAATCTCTGATCGGGAATCTATGAAGGCGGGCCAATATGGATGCCGGATCAAGTCCGGCATGACAGGACATTGGCCATTGTCATTCCTGCGGAAGCAGGAATCCATATTTTGGTGGCGTTAGAAGTTACTTCTGACGCTATTCTTAGGATGTCGGAAGTAACTTCCGACATCACCGGTTGAGGGCATTTTGTTAAACGCCCCTACGAATTAGATCAATTTTTTATTGTATAAAATGGATATGACCTTATATTATAATTAAGATTAACCGGATCGGAGTCATGAAAAAATCCGTAATCATATTATCTGTTTTACTTTTGGCCGCTTCCGCCCACGCCGGCTGGACACCGGCTGAGCGAATAAGCGACCAAGCCACTTCCTTCGGCCCCAGGATGGTGGCCAATGGCGATACCCTGCATGTGGTTTACTGGAAGTGGGATACGGCAATATCGGTTCAATACGTAAGAAGTACTGATGGCGGCCGAGAGTGGGAAGTTCCGATCTATTTGCCAGATTCTTCGGTATCCGGGAGCACTGATTCCCCAATTATTAAGGCGGTCGCTGATACTGTTATAGCCATCTGGTATCAAAGTTTCACAAATAGTAGCCGTATAAATTTCGGTGTTCGGCACTCAATAGATGGGGGGGGGTCTGGCACGAACCCTCGTACCCATTGCCATCTGACTATTATGAACTCCAAAAACACACGTTTTCCATAGGAGCAGATGCAATTTACCTTATTTATAGTCGATGGGATCAAGAGATAATCGTTGAATTTACTAAAAGTACTAACTGGGGGGATACCTGGACGACGCCTTCAGAAATTTTTAGGACACACGAAACCGGCCGCCTCGACATGGCCGCCAGGGGAGATACAATTCATTTTGTTTGGCCGGGACGATTTACCAGCCAGTACCCGGTGTGGGAAACTTACTATCTGAAAAGCGAAAATGCTGGAGTTACGTGGACGGACAATTTAGCTTTGGGTAGTATCGATAACTGGGGTTCCATGTACCCCTCAATTTCAATAAATGAGCGGGGGGAGATTATCGTATGCTGGGTAGATTTCAAGCATTCTCCCCATATGTGGACGGGGGATCTGTTTATCAGATACAGTTATGACGGTGGCGATAGCTGGACCGACGAGGAGC
>CBFCYP010000231.1:0-3248 GCA_965602185.1 uncultured bacterium | reverse complement strand
AATAAACCGGAGAGGCCGGGATTCGAACCCGGGGATGAGTTTCCCCATCAACTGCTTAGCAGGCAGCTGCCTTCAGCCAGCTCGGCCACCTCTCCAAAATTACATCTAAAATAATATTAATTCATTCTTCAAACAAGATATTTCGGTCTCAGCCAAATATTCTTCAATCGCAAGGATTTTATTTTGATACCGACAGGCAAAAAAAAACCGCCTTCCGGCGGTTTTTTTACTTTTTTTCACAATCAAGAGCGTTTTCTTTTCCTGTATGCGCGCAGTCCCAAACCTAAGAGTCCCGATCCCATCAATACGATTGTCCCTGGTTCCGGAACTATGGTAGTAGTAGCGTCGTGCGAGAATGGGGCGAATTTATCGATGGTTCCATCGGAATTAAGAGTGTATGCGTCAAAATGGACGGATGCGCCTGCCGGGCCGCTTAAATCAACTGTAAATATTTTATATTCACCTAACGCATTTGCAGGACCTGAGGGAATCGATGGATCCCAGAAATCCGGCCCCGGCTGAACATCACCTATATTCATACCTAATCCATAGGCCCCAGTATGGACTTCCGCAAAATATGTCGGATATATGCCATGTGGAGGCAAATCACCCCCGGGATTCCAATCAGGGGGCAAAGGCGCATTACCGTAAACCCAATCGCCGGGATTAATGACTGTCCCATCAAAATCCGCTGTCATTAAGCTTGGATTATCGCTATGTCCTAATGCCAAGCTGACTATGATATCAGCTTTAGCATCATTGGCCGAAATAACATAAAGATCCACTGATCCCGCTGTGGTCGCGACCCAGGTTTCAGTATCCCAATCGTAAGTCGCCCCGTCGATAAACAATTGAATATCGGGTACGGCGAATGCCGACGCCGCAAGAACCATTATCAAAAAAATAGATAAGGACAAATATTTCAAAACTTGACCTCCTTGCCGATTTAAATTAAACTTTTTCATACTTTCAATAGATCAAAAAATATGCCAAAAGATGATGACATGTCAGAATTTTATAACCTGCTCTCATACAATCACTTATATAGCATGTCTTTAAATTATGGAAAATCATTATCATTTATATGTGGCAACAAAATGCATAATTTCAGCACGCGAATACCTCCATGTTTAAGACTTTGATGTTAATGTATTAGCTAAAAATGCGATATACCTAATCAACATCCTTTTTCAGGAGCAAAACATAGATATTTTATTCCGATATTGGATTCCAGAAATCTCTTTTCATATTGGGTCTTTATAAGCAAGATTTCATCAAGCGCCGGTTCGTAAAATAAGTTATTGATCTGCTTAATAATATGCATATTTTCACTACTTAAGGATTGTATCGTCGATTCTATCAGGGCAATATTGTCCGTTTTCAGATGAATCAATCCGCCCTTTTTTAGGATCCTCTTATACATTTTCAAATATTGAGACGAGGTCAGTCTTTTCTTGGCCTGTTTACGTTTGGGATATGGATCCGGGAAGGTGATCCAGATTTCGCTGATAGAATTATCTGTTAATACATCGCCGATTTGCTCCACGTCGAGCCTGAAAAAGGCGGCGTTTTTTAACTCCAAATCAAGGCAGCTTTTCGCCCCTATCCAGAGCCTGTTCCCTTTGCGGTCGATACCGATAAAATTCTTATTCGGAAACATTTTGGCCAGTTCAAAAGTGTATTCTCCTTTACCGCAGGCGAGCTCCAGGATGATGAGATTGGAATTGCCGAAATATTCAGGGGCATTGAATGATTTCGCTCCCTCCAGGCCGAGGAATACGTTGGGAAGGTTTTCAAGATCGGCGAATCGTTTCAGGTGATTGCGGGGCATGATTATTTGAAGGCTTTAGGGGGTCAGGGATGCCAGACCCCTGCAGATCATGCAGTTAGTTTATCCATGAACGGTTTTATATCCATAGTTTCACAATTGAAGATCATCTCCCGGATTTCGTCCTGCCGTTCGGGAGGGAGCAATTTGCCGGATAGAGCGTTGAATTTCGCTTTCAGATCATCGATTGTCATCGGCTCGCGGGGGTCGCCCTTGGGATATTCGAGATATTCGGAGAACTCTTTGCCGTCCTTGGTTCTCACCACCACTTTTGAGGGCTGCTTGGCGGGAAACATCTTCTCGAACTCAAGGGATGCATCCCCCTTGATTTTATCGATGACCTCCCAGATGCGGGGATCCTCGAGTTTCTCATCCGAGAAGGTGTCGGTGGTAATCTGCCGGTCGATGATGGCTGCGGCGATGCAGTAAGGCAATGAATGGTCGGCGGTCTCGCGGGATTCGGGACGGTATTTATGGGGATCGAAGAGGATATCGCAGGCCCGGGCGATGGTGGTTACTGTAACCTGCTCGATATCATCGTAATTGATATCATTGTTGATAATCGCCTTGAGGGTGGCGGTGATATGAGTATGCGTTAAAGCTTCGGTCGGAAACGCCTTCATACCGCATTCGAGAATCTTGAAACTCTCCCCCAGTCCGCCAGCGAGTTTTTGCAGATCCCAGTCGGGGCCGTAAACGTCCATGAGCCCCTCTTTGCCCTCGAAGATTGCTGTCGTTCCGGAATATCCTTTTTGCGCCATCAGGGCGGCGAAGACGCCGGCCTGCACCGCCAGGGGATCGACGGTGTTTTTCATCATGGTCAGCTTGCCGGCGGTGGGGCATCCGACGGTGTGGTTGTGGGAGCCGTTGATGCCGATAGCGTTGGTCATCTGGTCGACGGTCAATCCCAGCAGTTTCCCGGCCACGATGGGCGAGACGAACTGTGTAAGGGTGGCGTGATGCCACTTGCGTTCACGAACGCCCGGTACGGCAAACTCACAAAGACGCTGCTCGAACTCGTAGGCCAGCACGATGGCTACAATGACCTCTTTCATGGACGCGTCCACCATCTCCCCCACGTTCAGCGCGGCGGGGATCAGGTCGGAGGGGTGCGAGGGGTCCTCCTTCCAGTAGATATCGTTGAAATCGAGGGCGCGGATCATGAGAGAGTTGACCAGGGTGGCGTTGACCGCGGGGATCTTATCGCCGAAACCGATGACGGTGGCCTCCTGTTTGCCGCCCATATCCTTATAGATATCCCGCAGGATGTTGACGTCCCTGGTGTGATAGCCGCCGTAGGCACATCCGATGGAATCGTAGAGATACCGTTTTACCTCGGTGACGACCTCCTGCGGCAGGTCATCGTATTTCAGGCCAACCGCGAATTCGGAGATTTGGCGGGAGATTGTCTTGGGCATTT
>CBFCYP010000230.1:0-3254 GCA_965602185.1 uncultured bacterium | reverse complement strand
TGGGACAGGATAGATTATACGATTGAAGACGAAATTGAAAACTATTTTGACGCTTACTACTATTTGAAATCAACAATGACCCTCTCGCTTGCCGCCTATACCCGGCGTTTCATTCCGGACGGAAGCGAAGACTATCATGAGAATTACCTGGTTCTGGGAGGCGGCGTGGCGAATAAATTTCAGTTAAATTTCGGCGGATCGACCTCCAGCTGGGATACCAATCCCGAAAGAGATCCGAGAAAACTCGCTTTTGTTGAACTTACCGTAAGATTTCCTAATCATGAACTTATTATTTTCAACGGTGGCGAACGGGGCGGATTGATCTGTTCTTCGGGGATCTGCCAGAGACGCCCTACTTTTAAGGGAACTCGAGTAGTTCTTTTCTCCAGATTTTAAATTTATTTCGTAAAAAGGGAACGAATAGAAAAGCTGGATTGTTGTAAAATATGTAATACGTAGTTAATTTTAACTTAAAATGGATCAACAGGTTAATGAATGGGCAACCAAAAATTATTGCTTTTTTCGATATATATATTATATTTGGGCGATACAGATAATCTATATTCCTTAAGGAGGTTTAATGAAGATAGTTAAAGCGACATTATTTTTGGCAGCGGGCTTACTTTGTATTTCTGGCTCCGCTCTGGCCGCGGACAGGATTGTAATCGGGGAGATGTTTTCCAACGTGACGTGCGGCTACTGTCCTCCTGCTGATCAGATCCTTGATCAGATGGCTGTTAACATGAGTGAGGTTTTCACCGTCATCCGTTATCATGTCTGGTGGCCCGGTTCCGGAGATCCGTTCTGGAACTATAACCAACCTGAAATTCAGACAAGAACAAACTACTATGGCGTTAACGGCGTACCCAATTGTCGGTTTGATGGTGCAATAAACGGTGGCTCTTCTTACGGTTCCTGGCCGGGAATTGTCGATGGCAGAAGCCTCGTGTTTTCTATCCTCCAGATGAACATTACCGGTTATTTCGATGAAAATAGCGGTGAGGGCCAGTTTACGGTATCCATATACGCGGAAGAAACTCCAGGTCAATCAAACCTGAGATTGAGAACGGCTCTCACTGAATCTAATATCAGCTACGGAGGCAAAACCTGGAACCAGATCTTCAGGGATATGATACCGTCCACTTATGGAGAAACGATAACAATCACCCAGGGCGAGACCCTGGAATTTACCTATGATTTTACGGTTAATAGTCCGCTTGTCCCTCGCAATTGCCAGTTGGTGGCTTTTGTGCAATCGGATCAAAACCGCGAGATCCTTCAGTCGACAAGAGAATGGGTAACCGAACTGCAGCAAACCTCGGTCGATGAGGAAATCGCCGCTCCGACCGAGTTTAACCTCAGTCAGAATTATCCCAATCCGTTTAACGCCACCACCAGGATCGATTTCCGCACCGAAGGTGGTGAAGTTAACCTGGCTGTCTATGATATCACCGGCTCTCTCGTAAAAACCCTGGTTGATGCTTCCCTCGAAGCCGGCTCGCATTCTATCGTCTGGGACGGCAAAGACAACGGCGGATCAGAAGTCTCCACCGGTATATATTTCTATCGCCTCAGCGATTCCGCCGGAGATAATGTCCGCAGAATGACTTTGCTGAAGTAATCGCTATTTTATATTCAAAAGCTTTCGGCCCTTTCACGACGAGAGGGCCGTATTTTATTAGGTGATTTTAGCCAAAATTCGAAAGATCGATTTGAAAAATAAATATCCCAGTCGGTGTTTAAATGATAAAAAGAGCTAAAACTAATATTGATATTTTGTCTCCGACATGATATATTCAGGCAAAGGCAGGATATGAAATGAGAAACCGGAAAAAAATAATTCTATTCACCACCTTATTAGTCTTGTGCCTTTCGCTTTCCTCCGATTCCGCGGAGAGGCTGGTGGTGGGCGAGCTTTTCACCAACTTTTCGTGAGGTGCCTGTTATAATGCTGGTCTGGTCATAGATCAGCTTGGAGCCGAACTGGAAGAGAGATTTGTTCCCATAGCCTATCATACCTGGTTTCCCATTCCTGATGATCCTTTTTATCTCTATAATCCGAGCGAAATACGGGATCGAATAGGATATTATGATATTCAGGCTGCTCCTCGTTTAATCGTGGACGGTGCAATAGATTGCGGCAACGCTCCGGAGTTGTGGCGACCTTATGTAGAAAACCAGATACCGATTCAGTCGCCCCTGGTCATGACTTTCTCCGGATATTATAATCCCGATTCCCTCTCCGGGCAGTTCATGGTAACCGTATACGCGGAGGGCGATCCCGGAGCTTCAAATCTTTGGCTCCGGATTGCGTTAACCGAATCGGGGATACACTACCAGGCTCCCAATGGCGCCAATCTCCATAACTACATTTTCCGTGATATGATCCCTTCAACCGAGGGGCTTGATATCGAAATCAGCCAGGGCGAAACCAAGCATTTTACTTTCCCGTTTAACGTGCCACCACCGCTGGACACTGACAATTGTGCCTTGATCGCGTTTGTACAATCCGACCAGAACAGGCAGATACTGCAGGGCGCGAGAATAAAAATCCCGAACCTGAATAACACGACGGATATTGAACAAATCACGGAAATCCCGGACAAATTCAGGCTGGAGCAGAATCACCCCAATCCATTTAACTCCAAAACCAGGATCGAATTCACGGTTGAAACCGGCTACGTTGAAGCGGCAATTTTCGATATTACCGGTTCCCTCGTGAAAACTCTATTCGAAGGTAACCTGGATAACGGTTCTTATAAATTGGAATGGGACGGCAAAAACAACCATAATGCCGAGGTTTCATCCGGAATCTACTATTATCGCGTGAAAAACGGTAACGATTTCCGGGTTAACAAAATGACCTTTCTGAAATAAAAAATCAGAGTTCTAATAAATTACCTATGAAGTTTTATATAAACCTGCGTGGGCTCTCTATTTCAACAAGGTGATTTTTTCCGTATAGATCTTATTGTTAATTACGATTTTCGAAAGATAGACTCCTGATGATTTCTCGGAGGCATTCCAAATAAGTTCGTATCTGCCGGCACCGAAAAATCCGTTCACGATGGACTCGACCACCTGCCCGGCCATATTATAGACCGAAACCGAAACATCGCCCGGCCCCTCGAGGGTGTAGCGGATCGTTACCGTTGAGTTGAAGGGATTGGGGTATATCGATTCCAGGCTGAAATTGCCCGGCGGCTCATTATTACTGACCGAAGTCGTATTGGTGCAGTTTTCCCACCAAGAAA
>CBFCYP010000229.1:0-3296 GCA_965602185.1 uncultured bacterium | reverse complement strand
AAAGTGTAAACCATGTGTCCGGAATAAGGTGTAAACCATGTCTCGGGAAGCACAAATAAGGTTTTCGAAAATATATAATCGATATAATCATGCTTTTCCGAGCAATTAAAAAAGGGTGGATGATGGGACTCGAACCCACGGCCTCCAGGGCCACAACCTAGCGCTCTAACCAAACTGAGCTACATCCACCACGATCTTCCTACACGTTAAATATTATCGGCATTCGGGCAAATGTCAACAGAATTGTACGAACCTGCGGTCGGTCATCCGGATTCCGCTATCAATTCGAAATCTTGACTTTTTCAGCCCGAATGGATATGATTATCAGCCACTTAAACCTGTAAACGATGGGGGAAACGGTGAGACCAAGACCTTTGATAATTCTGATTATTTTTGCCTTGATATTGATTATTATGCTACAAAACATTGTGGGCGTAAGCATTCAATTGCTATTCTGGAAGATCGATATTCCCTTAATTCTGCTGATTCTACTTACCGCCATAATGGGTTTTATAATCGGCTATTTTATATCGTCCATATCGCCGAAAAAACGGAAATAGCCGCTTACATTTTCATTTCAGGATTACGGTAGGCGCGCGTTTTCCGGATCCGGCCTGAGACGAACCGAATTAAAAAATACCCCCGTCCCGGCTCGAACGGGAAACCTCCTGCTTAGAAGGCAGATGCTCTGTCCAGTTGAGCTACGGGGGCACAAACTCTGCAATTCGAACATTAAATCAATAAACTCCACCGGTCAAGGGCTTTCTTCCATCGGAATTTAGAATGCGGCCTGCGTTTGGCATACTTCACAATCCTCAATAACCGGAATTTGCGACGACGGGTTTAATCAAGATAATATTAATTTGCGGAAAAGCGCTTATATTCTTATAAATAATTATTATTAATAGCAATTAGACTTATTGGCCCATTATTACACAATAAAGCAAAGTCCGATATTTTCCCTAAATATCTGATATGTTTAAAGTTTAGACTTGAATTTACGGATCTTTATGTTATTTTTTACTGTTAGTATGGTGATGATGATAATAATCAGGTTTAAATATTGAGAGAAAGGAAGAATTTATGAGACGCGTTGCTTTTGCTTTTTTAATTCTGCTTCTTGCCGGTCTCGTTTCATCAGGTTTTGCCGAAGTTTATACCTTTGCGTCGGCGAATCCCGATCCCGGGCTCAGCTTGATCAACCAGAATGAAGCCGGCGTTGAGGTTGAGTTTAACGTCCCGGAAATAGCGTTGGAAGACCTCATAATTGACGGCGAATTCATGCAGATGGTAATGATTCCCGGGATATATCTGCCCAATAATGCCGGGGCTCCCAATCTGCCCGGTACGGGGAGAATGATTGCGATACCTCAGGGGGCAAACGCTACCATACAGATACTTTCGTCAAAAACCGAGTATTTCCAGAATATCAACATAGCTCCGGCGGCGCCGATTCAATTCGAAAACGATAACTCGCCTCCGGTTTATGAAAAAGACCTGGGAATATACAATAACAACTCTTATTACCCTGAAAATCCCGTGCTTATTTCTGATCCCTCCGGGGTGCGCGGAGTTGATTATGTCATTCTTGGAATCACTCCTTTTCAGTACAATCCCGTAACCAAAGAGCTTGTTGTTTATACGAATTTAAGAGTTCAGGTTAATTTTGTTGGTGGAAACGGTCATTTTGGCGAGGATCGCCTGAGAAGCCGTCACTGGGAGCCGATTCTGGCCGGAAACCTTCTGAACTATTCCACTCTTCCCAAGATCGATTTTTCCGAAAGGTTTACAAATCCCAGCGAAACCGAGGATGTCGAATACCTGATTATCGTACCGGATGATCCCGATTTTATCGCCTGGGCGGATACGATCAAGCAGTGGCGTACTCTCCAGGGTATCAAAACCGGCGTGGCGACCTTAACCGAAGTCGGCGGCAATACCACAAACGCGATCGAAACTTACATTAATAACGCCTATAATAACTGGGATCCAGCTCCCGTTGCCGTTTTGCTGCTTTCCGATTACCAGAATTCAGGTCTGACCTACGGCATCACCTCGCCGATGTGGAATAACTACTGCGTATCAGATAATATTTATGCGGACATAGAATTTAACGATAACCTTCCGGATTTAGCGATTGCGAGAATAACCGCCCGTAACGCGGCCAATCTCGATACCATGGTCACGAAGTTTCTGAATTACGAGCGTAATCCGCCGACCAACCCGTCTTTTTATCAGAATCCCATTACCGCCGGTGGATGGCAGACGGAGAGATGGTTCATTCTCTGCACCGAGGTTTGCCGGGGTTTCATGGCCCATGTTCTGGGTAAGTCTCCCGTTCGCGAATATGCCATCTATTCCGGATCTCCGGGTTCGGTTTGGTCGAGCAATTCCAACACTTATATGGTTGTCGATTATTTTGGCCCCAATGGCCTTGAGTATATTCCCGCGACTCCCCAGCATCTAAACGACTGGGGCGCGAACGCCACCCGCATTAACAACGATATCAACAGCGGCGCGTTTTTGATGCTTCACCGCGACCACGGATTTGAAGGCGGGTGGGGCGAACCGGATTACACCACAGGCGATCTTAACGGCTTGAGCAATGACGATCTCTGCTTTGTTTTCTCCATCAACTGCCTTACCGGCAGATATGATTACGGCAGCGAAGTGTTCTCGGAGCGTTTTCATCGCATGGAGCATGGCGCTCTCGGAGTTACTGCCGCCTCGGAGGTTTCGTATTCGTTTGTGAATGATACTTACATCTTCGGTCTCTGGGATTACCTCTGGCCTAATTTCGACCCCGGCCACGGCGATACCGGTTTACCGAACCTCAATCCGTGTTTTGCCAACGCTTCGGCGAAACATTTCTTGCAGGCTTCAAGCTGGCCGTATAATCCGCAACATAAAGTGTATACCCATCACCTGTTCCATCATCACGGCGACGCATTCAATACAATTTACTCGGAAGTGCCGAGTAACATGACTGTGGTTCACGACCCGATTCTGTTCAGCGGATTTACCGAATATTATGTAACCGCCGATTCCGGTTCCTGGATCGGGCTTACTGTGGACGGTGAGATTATCGGCGCAGGCATGGGTATGGGAACGCCAGTGGCTATTCCGATTGTTCCTCAAAATCCGGGAAATACCATGATGGTTACCGTAACCCTGCCCAATTATTATCGTTACTCCGTCGAGGTTGACGTTATACCGCCGAGCGGATACGGCATGATTGAGGGTCTGGTTACCGACCTGGTCAGCGGAGTAGGATTGGATGGAATGGTAACGGTCAC
>CBFCYP010000228.1:0-3358 GCA_965602185.1 uncultured bacterium | reverse complement strand
TCAGATACTCCGATTCAACTTTTTTAATCTTTGATACGGCCTTTATTTTTTCATGACCGTCCGATGTATAACCATTTTGAAGAGCTTCCTTTGCCGCACCGTCAAGATCGGCGTTACCACGATAGGCCACCAATAAATCATCACAGACCAGCGCCCGGTTTGTTTCCAATTCGTTTATTTGTGATACTATCTTCAAGGCAGGCAGAAAGCGGCCGTTTACAATTATAAAGTCGTTATCGGGGATCAGGTTGACCTGTTTACCGGTCTCGAGGTTTAAAATATCGGCCAGATACGGACGCGCAAGAAAACCATAATCATCGTAGCCTAAAGCGCTTAACCATTTTTCATAAATTCTCGACGTACCGCAAAGAAACATATATGCCGGACGGGAGATGGAAAGGGGTTCGAAATTCCCAAAAAAAGGATCTTCAAAAAACAATATTGTCATTTGTCATTTTCCTTGAACGGTTCCACGTGAACCATAACATCCGATATATCGTCATATTTGGCAACCAGAATATCTCTTACTTTATGGGCGATATTGTGTCCTTCAAAAACGCTCAAATCCTTTTCAACGAATATTTCCAGGTCGACGAAGTGCCTGGATCCCAAAGTTCTTATTCTGGTCATATTCACCCCCTTAACCTCCTTAACTTCATCGGCTGATTTTGTAACTTTATCTATCATTTCCCTGTCCGGCGCGCCGCTCATGAGGGTGTGAATATTGTCTCTTATAAGGTTGACGGCGTTTCGCAATATAAAGAATGATACCCATAAACCGCCAATGGGATCCAGTATAGGATATCCTATCTGTGAAATAAAAATACCGAAAAGAGCGCCGGAGGACGCGTAAACATCAGATTTGTGATCGTACGCGTTGGCGAGAACCGCGGCGCTTTTAAATCTGATTCCGACATCTTTTGTATACCGGTATAAAACCAGTTTAAGAACGATTGTAAAGAAGGCTATTACGGTAGCGTAGTATTTGGGCACGCCGTAACGGCCATCGATAATTACATGAATTGAATCGTAACCGATATAAAAACCGGTAACCAGGATAATCAACGCCACAAATGAAGCCGCTATAACATCGGCGTTTCCGTGCCCATATTGGTGATCCTCATCGGCCGGTTTTTTGGCCAGGTTCAATCCTATCCAGACAGCCGAATTGGCAATAATATCCAGCAGGGAGTTGATGCTATCGGCTATAAGCGCGCGGCTGCCCCCGAAGAATCCGCCGTAGAACTTTAAAATGAGCAATAGAATATTCGACAGCAGAGATAATTTTGTTGACGCTTCAGGGGTATTGATCTTTGATTTTGGAGAGGCCATGGGTACCGGAGATGATTATCCGGCGGCGAGCTCCTCCCGATACGACTTAAGCTTCGCCTTTAATGAATCATCACCTAATGCGAGAATTTCCGCCGCCAGTATAGCCGCGTTTTTGGCGCCATGAGAACCGATGGTCATGCAAGCAACCGGAATCCCGGCCGGCATCTGAACAATCGAATATAGCGAATCAACGCCGGACAATGCCGATCCCGGCAAGGGCACGCCGATTACTGGCAGCGTGGTCATAGAGGCTACAACGCCGGGCAGGTGCGCGGCCATGCCGGCGGCGGCTATGATCACCTCGACCCCGTTTTCCTCGGTTTCCGTTACGATTTTTCTCGTTTTTTCCGGTTGCCTGTGGGCCGAGGAGATCTCCTGTTTATAGGGTATTTGAAATTTATCCAGAAGCTCGCCGCATTCTTTGGTAATTTCCATATCCGATTTGCTGCCCAGAATAATCAGTACTTTCATAGATACCACCTAAAGATAATTACTTGAAAAATTACCGGCTCTTCGTCCTATATCGCGCCTGAACTGCATGCCGTCAAAAGAGATTTTGTCGACACTTTCATAAGCACGTTCCAGCGCGCCTTTCATGCTGCCGTTTACCGCCGTAACTCCAACCACACGCCCGCCCGCTGTAACATATTTACCATCTTTCCGCGCGGTGCCGGCATGAAAGACAACGCAATTATCCGACCTGGAGTTTTCCAGTCCCTCGATCGGTATACCTTTTTCCGATGATGCGGGATATCCCCGCGAGGCCAGAACCACACATACTGAACAGGCGTCTTTCCACTTAATTTCGTCAATATCAAGATAGCCCTCTATAATATCGGAAAAAACCTCCACCAGATCCGATTCCAGAAGCGGCAGGACGACCTGTGTTTCGGGATCTCCGAAACGGCAGTTGTATTCGAGAACCTTGGGCCCCCGATCGGTGATAATCAGACCGGTATAGAGAACGCCGGTGTAGAATCTGCCCATCGCCGCCAGACCGTTTATGGTCGGTTCGAGGATCTCCTCGGTGATCTGCTTCATCAGGCTCTCCGTAACGATATTGGTGGGGGCGTAGGCGCCCATACCGCCGGTATTGGGGCCGGTATCGCCATCGCCGATACGCTTGTGATCCTGGGCCGAGATCATGGGGGCAACCCTCTCGCCGTCGGTGAAAGCCATGACCGTAACCTCTTCCCCTTCAAGAAAATCCTCCACCACCAGCTTCGAACCGGCCTCGCCGAATACTCGTTCGACCATAATGTTCTCGACGGTGGCTTTGGCTTCATCGGGATTATTTACTATAACCGCCCCCTTTCCGGCCGCCAGGCCGTCGGCCTTTATTACCAGCGGAAATCCGGCGGTTCGTACGAAATCAAGGGCTTCGAAATGGCTTTCGAAAACCTTGAACCTGGCAGTGGGGATATGATGTTTTTGCATGAAATCTTTGGCAAACGCCTTCGAACCTTCAATTTCCGCGGCTTCTTTATTCGGCCCGAAAATCCGCAATCCCTTGCTTTCAAATATATCCACAATACCGAGGGTCAAAGGCAATTCGGGTCCCACCACGGTCAGGCCAATTTCGTTTTTACCGGCGAAATTCGCGAGCCCCTCAAGGTCCTCGACCTCGATAGGCACGATCTCAGCATGTTCGGCCATGCCGACATTTCCGGGCGCGACGTATATTTTATCGACTTTATTAGACTGGGCCAGCTTCCACACAATAGCGTGTTCTCGGCCGCCTTTACCAACAACCAATATTTTCATATTTTACTCCGATCCATTTGACAATATTATATTGGCAAAGATTGAATATCAATATGTTTTTGCATTTGAATTTATATACTGTTGTCAAGTATAGTCTACTTTATTTCAAAAGCAGCATTTTTATAGATTTCGATGATCCTCCCGATTCCAGCCGGGCGAAATAGATGCCGGAGGGAAATTCGGAGGCGTCAAATGTGACCGTATAAGCGCCCGCCTGCCTGTATTCGTCAATTATCGTTTCAATCTGGCGGCCGAGGAGGTC
>CBFCYP010000227.1:0-3378 GCA_965602185.1 uncultured bacterium | reverse complement strand
ATCTCGTTTTGAACCGACGGCGGGAGATCATCCAGACCGGCGATGACGTTTTTCGCCGGTTGAAGATTCAGTTCTTTCGCCAGATAACGAGCGAAACTAACAGCGCTTCGTTTAGTAGACATAAAAATGATGGTCTGCTCTCCCCTTTCGGCGAGGAGTTTGATAGCGGAAAAGATCTGTGGGTCTACCGGCGATTCCTCTATCTGTTCGCGTTCCTGCAGCCAGCGTTCGTCGCCCTCATCATGATTGTTAAATCCTCGAAAATGGAACGTTCCCCTGAAAAGCACGCCGAGCCTGAGATCAACGGGGCGCCTGGTCTCCTCCAATACCGGGACGTTCAGCCATTCGGAAATACTTTCCGGCGATGATCCTCCCCCCATGAGGATAACGATCTGTGCTGCGGGATTGAATTTCCGAATTTTCGCCATAACAAGCTCGAGTTCCGCTCCCCTCCCGGGATCGGAGATCATCTGGAACTCGTCGAGGATGAAGCAGCGGCAGGATTTGATCAGCGTGATATCTTTTGAGGTGAGCGAATTGAATTTCTCGTATATGGAGATAAGAATATCGAAGCGGGCTTTTATAATATCCTTTTCCCGGTCGGTATGATCTCTGGTGGACAGCCTTATATGGAGGCCCAGGGGCGAATAGCGGTTTTTGAAGGTTTTATATTTTTCTATGGCGATGGCCTTGAGAGGCACCAGGAAAACCGTCTTCTCTCTGATTGAAGCGGTTTTGAGGGCGGCCATCTCGCCGCAGAAGGTTTTACCGGATGTCCCGGGGCCCGCGATGATCAGGCTGTTGCCGTCGAGGATGCCGAATTTAGTAACCGATTGAATCTGGATGGGAAGAAGCTGCCTGATGCCGCCTGTGTGCCAGCGTTTGATTGCCTCTTTCGGTATTCCGTATCTTTCGAGGACTTCGGTTTTCACCGTATCAGATGCAGGCGCTCCAACCGCAGACGGCGCAGGCGAAGCATCCCCCCTCGGTTACCGCGCGGTTGAAACAACTGGGACAGAAAACTTCGTAGCATCCCACGCAGACCATCAGACTGCCGTCGTAAACCAGCCCCTGCCCGCAGTGGCATTTTTTCTTTGCCGCGAAAAGATCGTATTCCATTGTCCTGGTCATTTTGCCCTCCCGTTTTGTCTTAATTGCGTAATTCATATAGAGTTTTCAATCAGCAGGCCTCAAGGGCCCGGGTATTCCGGTCAGAGAGTCGGGAGCGCAGGGCTCCCGACCTACGACTTTACCTCCCAGTCCGTAGGTCAGGAGCCCCCGGCTCCTGACACAACAGCCGGCCGGTCAGCCTCCCCTCTATCCTTTATTCCTAACTCAATATAGTGAACACTTGTGCAGGTGTCAAGGTTTTTTTTGATTTTTTTTTGTGCTGCGGAAAATGCGATTTTCGCGGCGACACAACAACACGGAGAAAGCGTCAGGAAACCCCGCCGAAGGCGGGGCTGACGCCGCTATTTGAGTAAAAATTGGAGGCGGTCATAATAAATTATGGCACGCCGGGTTACCACATTCAATATTCGCAACTTATTGATAAAAAATGACTTGACATCGAAATTGGTGCCTGCTATATTATTATGGATCGGTATAGCATCATTGGCGTGTTAATCGCGGATCTTTTATAAAGGGGGTTTTATGATGAGAAAAACGGTAATCGTTGCCACGGTATTGATTATCTCCCCGATTTGGGCCTCCGCCACCATCATCAACATTCCCGCCGACTACCCCGCTATCCAGCAGGGGATCGACGCCAGCGTCAACGGTGACACCGTGCTGGTGCAGCCGGGAGTATATTACGAGAACGTCAATTTCAACGGGCATAATATCGTCCTGGGCTCCGTGTTTTTGACCACGGGGGATACGAGCTATATTTACACGACTATAATTGACGGGGATTCGGCGGGTGTTGTGATTAGACTGGAAAGCAATGAAGATTCGACAACTGCTATAATGGGACTTACTATTCAAAACGGTTTCGGCGATGGCTTTAGTGGAGGTATCCGCTGTTCACATGCAGACCCTCGGATATGCAATAATATAATAGTAGATAATTCTACAACAAATTTGCCGTATATAGGATTTGGTGGAGCAATCAGTGGCGTATATTCCAGTTTGCTTATAAAAGATAATATAATAGAAAGCAACTTCGCAGGATATATGGGCGGCGGAATTTACCTTGATTTTGCAAACGCAGAAATTACCGGGAATACAATAATAGGGAATTATGGATCACTTAGTGGAGGCGGAATTTATAGCGATAGGTCCCACGTCAATATTTTAAATAATTATATTTCAAATAACACGGCCGGGGGAGGAGCGGGAATATACTGCGCCGATTACAACAATATTATTAATAATAATGTAATTTATATGAACACCGCCTACGGTTTCGGCGGCGGCATCGAATGTGATAATAGTAATAGCACTATAATAACAAATAATACTATAAGTGAAAACCTCGTAATAGATACATATTTAACCGGCGGCGGCGGTATATTTTCCATGGGGGCCGAGCCTATAATTTTAAATAATTTAATAATTGGAAATGAAGTTTACTGCGGCGGCAATTTCGGTTTCAGTAATGGCGGGGGAATTTGGGGAGGTTATATCATTATAAATAATACAATCGTAGATAATATTAGTTGCGATGAGGGTAGCGGCGTTTTTGCTTCGGGCTATTTAACCAATAATATCATACGGGGTAATTCCATTTATGGCGTGAGTAGCGTATCCTATAGTAATGTGGAGGGAGGATGGCCCGGAGAAGGTAACATTGATGAATTCCCTCTCTTTAGATACGGATCAAATTATCATCTTATGTCCATCGCCTGCGGCGATCCCTATGACTCTCCCTGCATCGACGCCGGCAGCCCGTATTATGCCGATAGTCTCCTGGATTGTTCCTGGGGGTTGGGTACAACCGCCAGCGATATGGGAGCTTATGGTGGTGGGGATACCGCGTTTGTGGGAATATGGGATACTCCCTCATCCCTGCCGGATAGATTTATGTTGCTACAAAACTACCCCAATCCCTTCAATGCTTATACGACCATCAGATTTATTTTACCGAAGGCCCAAGATGTGGAATTAACCATTTACGATCTGCTCGGCCGCCGGATCGAGGTATTACTCAATGAATACAGGGAGGCGGGAGTTCACGAAATCATATTCGACGCCTCCGCTCTCTCCAGCGGTGTATATTTCTATCGTTTGCGGGCGGGGGATATGGTTGAAACAAAGAGGATGGTGTTATTGAAATGATTTCTGGATTGCGGTCACCGCAAGCGGTGATATGCAGGCCGGGAATGCGTCAGGAAAGGGTTCCTGACGCCGCATCAATTTTTTTTGTCATTCCCGACT
>CBFCYP010000226.1:0-3438 GCA_965602185.1 uncultured bacterium | reverse complement strand
TTGAAAAATGAATGAAAATTCGAAAGCGAATACCAGGCACTATAAATATTATGATTTGATCCTGGGCCTTTTTGTGGCCGTATTGCTGATATCGAATGTCGCCTCTTCGAAGGTCCTCGATCTGGGGCCGTTTACATTCGACGGCGGCACGATATTATTTCCGATCAGTTACATTTTCGGAGATATCCTCACTGAGGTATATGGCTATAAAAAATCCCGGCGGGTCATCTGGACCGGGTTTTTCGCCGCCTTTTTGATGTCGGTTGTATTTATGATAGTAGGCAAACTGCCTCCGGCCGCCGATTGGCCCAACCAGGAAGCCTATGAAAAAATCCTCGGCCTTACCCCCAGAATCGTAATCGCGTCTTTGATCGCTTATTTCGCGGGAGAATTTTCGAATTCGTATACCCTGGCGAAAATGAAGATATTTTCCAAAGGAAAGTTGCTCTGGTCCAGAACCATCGGCTCCACCATCGTGGGGGAGGGGGTCGATACGCTCCTTTTTGTTTTTATAGCCTTCTACGGTGTTTTTCCCGGAAATCTATTGCTGGCCATACTAATTTCAAACTATGTTTTTAAGGTCTGTTTCGAAGCCGCTTTTACCCCCTTCACCTATATGATCGTCGGCTATCTGAAAAGAAAAGAACGTAGCGATGTATACGACTACGATACCGATTTTAATCCCTTTTCTATAACCACGTAAGCCCGCCTGATCTTTAGGCGCTGTAAGTCTTCGAAAAATCAATTCACAGGCCTATCCTCTTTCATTTACGCACGAATAAATCACCGGATGCATCGTGAATCATCGCCCCGTTACATTATGAAACTAATGATTTCTTAAACGAATCAGTAATATTTTTCTGCCGACACAGAAGACGAAATTGTCTATAAGGGCTTATTATGCATATTGGCGATCCTGGAGATCTGAAAAAAATAGACGGATTCACAAACGTATACGCTGAAAACTGCCGGCGAAATTGTCTCAACCATAAAGATTTCATAGGTTCTAAAGACCGGTTTGATTTCACCTGCAAACGGACGAACGTCTGCTGTAAAAACTTCTCGTCAAACGACCGCATCATTATTGAGCCTTATGACGTTCTTCGCCTGAGCAGAAGGCTGAGCATTTCAACCGGAAAACTATTGGAGGAATACGCCGATCTGACTCTTGACGATAATACGCATTTCCCTTTAGCCCTGTTGAAATATAAAGGTAATAAACGGCGAAACAAATGTCATTTTCTTAGATCTTACGGATGTTCCGTGTATGAAGACCGTCCGCTTCGCTGCCGGCTTTATCCCCTCGGACGGATTTTAAACCGGGGGAAATCGTATTTTATTCATATCGGCAATTGCCAATGCGGCAATACGCCAGAGGATAAATCCTGGGGCGCGCAGGAATGGATAGACGCTTCCGGGGCGGAAAATTATCTTGAATACCAGGGCTATATAAGCGACATATATTCCTTTGCCGATTGGCATGCGTACGGGAATCTCAATAATGATATAAAACTCATGCTGGGTGAAACGCTTTATAATATCGATGAGTTTCTTGAAAAAATACCGCAGATATCACGTCCGGTTTCGGATAAAGAAATTATGCTAAGCTTAAAGTATTGGGTTGAGGGATTTTTTATCGACAACGGGTGCCTGGAGAGCGATTACAGGACCAGAAAAGTGGTAAAACTTACGGCGGGGACCGGATCGGAAAAAGGAAAATTTACCGGGTCGATAACCGCTGAAAAAAAAGCGACCCCGTTTGGCGTGGTAAAATAAACCTTACATTCTCCTGCTAATATTATAAGAATCTTCTTAGTGTAAACCTCTCCAGGACATCTGATCTTTCACCTTTTAAAATAGCCTTTGCCAGATCTCTTGCAACGACCATCGCCAATCCAAAACCGTGGCCGTTAAAGCCGGCCGCCGCTATCACCGAACTGTTATGCGGAAGCGCCCCTACAATCGGAAGACCATCCATTGTATCTCCCATTAATCCGCTCCATCTTGTTAAAACCTTAAAATCATTTATCCCCAGCCTTGCGGCCACATAGCCTGATAGATCGGCTTGAAGCGCACTATTGACTTCGTCGACAAATCCAACTTCCTCCTTCAAGTAACGGTTTCGCAAGCCACCTATAACTATATTATTATCAATGGATTGGCGGAAGTAATCATATCCGAAATTGGCGTAATAAACCGCTTTGCCCAACACATTGTTTTCCAGGGGAGAGGTGGCCATCATCTGGCCTCGCACGGGAAAGATAAGCCGCTCAAAAAAACCATCCAGAAGCGGTGAATATCCGTTGGTGGCGATAATTGCCATCTCGGCTTTCAGTTTAGCCCCTTTACCGACTACCTCAACAGACATGCCTGTTTTCCTAAGTTCTATGGCTTCAAAACCCTCCTTAATTGGAATTTCATTCGATAATCCCCGTACAAAGGCGAAGGGATCGAGTTTGCCGTCCTGCGGAAAATAATACCCTCCCGAAAATCCGTTTAATCCGGAGGGTAGATTGTCAATAGGGACAGCCTTGAAACCGTCGCGGTTTAACAGTTCCAGAGTATCGTCGTATTCTTTTCTTTCTATGTCCGTTGATGCCAGGTGAATGGAGCCCGATCTTTCATATTCACATTCTATTCTATTTGCGGAAATCGCTTCGGCAATCAGGTCATGATTCTCTATGGTGGCTTTCATAAGTTTTTTTGCCCAAGCCGGTCCCATACCGATTACCAGCCGTGAATAGGGTTCCGACAATCCCGCAAGAAGGAATCCGGCGTTTTTGCCGGAGGCGCCGTAGCCGACGAAATCCTTTTCCAGGACTATTACATCCTGACAATCCAGCATCCGTAAAAAATAGGCGATTGCTATTCCGGTGAGACCGCCTCCGATGACGGCGATATCGCATTTTGCCGGGAGTTCCGAATCCGCGCGGGGCGTCGATCTTGTCTCGTCTTTTATCTGCCAGTAAGATTTGGTCATGGCCTTAATATAGGTTTTTATCATTATTGATGTATGATTCTTTTTATTATGGATAGCCTGCACCAAATATTAAAGAATTTTAACAAAAATACAACTTGAAATTTGACCGGGATTTATCTTAAGATTCCGGAAATAAGGGGGGCATGGAGGGGACATTTATAAAACAGAAAAGATAATCGTTATTTATATGAAATTAATATCTGAAAGTTAATGCTGAACGGGATCTTGATTGTTGGAAAGGAGGATTTTTCACCAAACACCATTTTTTAGAACTTGCTGAATTAAAAACAAATAAAATCAGGAGGCAAAATGAAACGTTGGCGGAATATCGCGCTGGTCGTATTGATGTCATTTTTGATATTTTCGGCAGCCAGCGCGGATAAAGAGGTTATGTTCGGGGGCGAAATCTTTTCCCAATGGTACTATGATTTATCTGATACGCTCGATGCTTTCGGGAA
>CBFCYP010000225.1:0-3468 GCA_965602185.1 uncultured bacterium | reverse complement strand
TCGCCGACTGCCTGCAGATACCGGCCTTTTTATGCCGCCAGACCGAGCTGGTGGTCAACGCCGCGAAGACCGGCCTGCCGATCAATATCAAGAAAGGGCAGTTCCTCGCCCCGGAGGATATGAAACCGATTTCCGATAAAGTCGTCTCCGCCGGCAACGATAAGGTGCTATTAACCGAGCGTGGGGCCAGCTTCGGCTACCGCGACCTGGTGGTCGATTTTCGCGGCATTGTGATTATGAAGGAGTTCGGTTTTCCGGTGGTGTTTGACTGCACTCACTCGGTGCAGAAACCGGGCGCCTCGGGCGGATCATCCGGGGGCGATCCCCGGTTCATCACACCGTTGGCGCGGGCGGCGGTGGCGGTCGGCGCCGACGCCCTGTTTGTCGAAACCCACCCCGATCCACCTAACGCCCTCTCCGATAAGCAATGCCAGATCCCCACCAACCGCCTCGCAAAGCTGGTGGAATCTGTGCTGGAAATTAGAGGGTAGCAATTAACACTGCGAGTCACGGCTTGCCGTGACCGCCAGAAAAATAATATCAACAAGGTAGGCCGGACATTCATGTCCGGCCGATATTTACAATACTGATCTAAAGGACAGACAAGAATGTCTGTGCTCCCTGTTTTGGACGTGCTTCGGCAAGGGTGGTATGCTTTTGCCGAAGGCATAAGCATGCTAAAATAGGACCAGCATGCTTATTCGATTTCATCGAAAAAGCATGCCACCCATATATGTCATTTCAGAAGTGTCGATTTAATAACCCGTCGCTCGCGGCCCTGCTCCGCGACGATGAAATATATCCCCGACGAATAATTATCCGACGATAAATCTAACGTAAAATCCAGATCATATATCTGCGGGATGCCGCTGTATATGTTCCGCACTTTTCGCCCCAGGAGATCATACAGTGCGATCTCAACCGGATCGAGGCTGCTCAGTTGTAGGCGGATCCGGGTTTGAGAGTTGAAGGGATTGGGGTAGTTTTGGAGTGATTTAATCCCTTTTGGTAGTTGATTTTCTTCGGATGAGAAGATCGCTGTTGTCGTATCCCCTCCGACATAACCATCCTCATATATTCTCGACATTTTTATTACCGTTACTCCTAATTGCTTCCATACAACTATCATCCCTCCGTAACCGTCTAATATTATCACCTCATGATAGAGATGATGGCCGACGTAAGGCAGCCCGCCCCATAGCCTATTGCCCAAGGTATCAACTTTATTACCTACGTCTCGTAATTCACCATTTTCCCAATAGTGGGTAAGATAGTAAAAATTGCTGTTAGAATCAGTCAGGACTCTGCTTACCGTATGCATCGTGTCTAAGACTACCGGATCATTCCAGATAAAATTACCGTCAACATCAAGATATGAAACCTGAAAACCCGTGCCCACGCCAACCCAATTGAATATAAAATTATCACCCGCTCTTAAGACCTGGCATTCCACCGCGTCGTATATATGCTCATCCGCGAGTTTCTTGCCATTGGGCTGCCATAATGACTGCCCTGCCGGAGAAAACCTGTCCGCATACAAAACATCGTTATATGCCCAATGTCTTCCATCAACCCAGACGATTACGGCTCCCCCATATCCATCAGCCACTATATCATGCCCGTCAAATAGAGATCCCTGGTTAAACTCCCATCGGACAGCAGGGATAGCGTTCACCCCACCCCAATAAATGTTCCCTTCAAGGTCAAACTTCTGCATGTATATATCTATCCCATTAATATCATTTTCTCTCATATCTAGCCAGCACGTAATGAAAGCAGAATCGCTGGCTTTACAGGTTCGCGGGAGGTTTTGATCATTCATAGCCCAAACAACGGTAATCCCCGTCGAATCCCATAGAAGATTGCCATTACCATCTACTCTTTGAGCGCCTATATCTTCATCCGGTGCTTCACTTTCATAAACGGTCACAAAACCGCCGTAACCGTCATCGTATAAATCTGGATGCTTGTGAGTCCTTGTACCGGTAGTTAACCTCCTACCTCGGTTGCCCCAGAGTTGATTCCCAAGGCTGTCGATCCGCTGACCGTAGATAGCCCTTCCTTCATCCGGCCAGTGTCTCCAATCAACCCAAACAACAAAAACGCCCCCCTCGCAATCGGCCAAAACTGCAGGATGGCCCTGATGGGTACTGTCATCATCAAAAAGGATCATACCACCGTCCCCCCATCTTGCGTAACCGGCGGAATCTACGTACTGGGCGAAGAGATCATAATCGTTTCCGTAAGCGGAATTCCAGACCACAACGGTGGCCCCATTCCCAACGTTGGCAACTGCCAAACCATCGGAATCGCCATACCGGTATCCAATCGTATGGCCTTCGTATTCCCATTGGGCGAAGGCGCTATTCGAGAGCAGAATCAAAATATAAATAACGAACCGTTTTTTCATTGCCCGCCTCTTGGTAAATTCTCATTATCAATATAACAGGAATTGTCTATTATGCAATGAAATTCTGCCGCGTGTCACCACGCTGGCGGCGTGGTTGTGACCGCGGCAATTGCCAGCCTGCGGTCATAATAAATTATTACACGCAGATATAATAAGACAGATTGGTAGGCCAGACATTCCTGTCTGGCCGATATAGACTCTACGGCTCTAATGGACAGAAAAGAATGTCTGTCCTCCCGGGAAAGGCTTTTTATGGTTGGCGTACCTCCCGGTGCGCCAATCCCGCCTCCGGCGGGACAGACGAGGACGTCTTCCAACCACATGATACATCTAATGAGGTTTTATTAAGCCGCCGGATCACGCTAGTGGTTGGCGTACCTCCCGGTGCGCCAACCCGAACCCGATGTTGGCAGACGAGGACGTCCGCCAACCACATTAAATATTAAGATCTCGATTAAGCCGCCGGATCACGTCCGCATTCGGCGGACTACGATCTGGCGGAACACCTATAATAATGAATGAGATCGCTTCGTCGTCTCGCTACGCTCGACTCCTCGCGATGACGATTGCGGGGTCGCGGCCATTAAAATGGCCGCCTGCAGTTTTACACCCCGCCAAAGGCGGGGCTTACGGCGCGGGGAGCGGTCACTGCAAGCAGTGACTCGCAGGCGGAAGGGGTTCTTTACGGCGCGGGGAGAGGCAAATTTTTTCATTCCCGCGTGATCGAAGGTCCCCGAAGGGAAAGCGGGAATCCAGGAGGGCGGGCCATAATGGATGCCGGATCAAGCATGCCTGCCGGCAGGCAGGTCCGGCATGACAGGGATGGTTGCGGCCGGATAAATTGGCCGTTTACGAAAGACTATGTGTTTCGGGAATTATGATTCTTGAAATAATAAGGCCGTTCAAATTGCAATTTGTATACCAATGACAAACCCTGCTCTCAAGCTTATAAAAATTCCTTGCTTTTCGGGTCTATAACCGATATTATCAGGCCTGTTGTCAGAAAAGGATTTGATTTTAACGAGAGGATAAACTCAGATGACATCATTTGCCTACGC
>CBFCYP010000224.1:0-3483 GCA_965602185.1 uncultured bacterium | reverse complement strand
GTGTATGAGTTATTCGGATAACCAACATATGGAACAGCTGCTTAAGCCGATAGTTGAAACCGTCGTCCCTTATATCGCCGATCGTGCGGTATTGGAAATAGCGTGCGGGACCGGCAACTGGACGGAAGTTCTGGCAAAACGCGCTCGCTCGGTACTCGCCATCGATTCGAGTCCCGACATCCTCGACATCGCCAGAAAAAAACTTAAACATCTCAAGAATGTCACCTTCCAAGAAGCTGATGCCTATACGCTTGAAGGGATAACGGGATCGTTCGAGGTGGCTTTCGCCTCAGACTGGTGGTCGCATATGCCGATATCATCCATAAGGTTATTTCTGGAGAATCTTCATAAGAGGCTTGGAACGGGATCGCGGATCATTTTCATCGACATGACGATGCGGGAAGTATTTGAAAATGAAATCGTATACTATGACGCCGATGGCAATCGGGTAAGCCTGAGATCCTTGCCGGACGGCGGTGAATTTGAGGTTATTAAGAATTTTCCTTTAAAAAATGATTTACTGACTATTCTTAAAGGATCGGCCGATGATATTTCTTTCTTTGAGTTTGAACCTCTCAAACGATGGATGATAACATATAGACCCTGCAATTTATGAAATATCTGTCCGGCAGCTCCATATTTCTTAACAAAAACAAACCAAAATCCGTATAGAGTTTAAAAAAGGAGTTGAATTAGACACGTGGATCCACTGACCGAAAAGCTAAAAAGATTGAGTGGAGGGAAAATCCTTGATATTGCAACAGGTTATGGAGAATTTCTGGAGTTATTGGTCAACTCTTTCAATGATTTTGACGAGGCTATCGGTATCGATATATCCGGTGAGATTATCGATGCGGCGCAAAAGCGATTTCCCGAAAAGTATCGCTTCGAGGTCATGGATGCTGAAAATATCGGATTCCATGACGACTATTTCGACACCGTGGCTATCGGGCATTCATTGCATCACCTAAGACACGTGGATATCGTCCTGCAGGAAATGAAGCGCGTCCTAAAACCAGACGGCTTATTTATAATCTGTGAGGTTTTTCAAAGCCCGGATACACTCCATAGTAATTCACAGCGGCATCTTCATCACTGGTGGGCCGCGGTAGATAGAGCGCGGGGTATAAGTCATAATGAAACTTTTACAAAAAATGAGATCCTCGAATCGGTCTCTCCGCTGAACCTCGCCAACGTCGAGATATTTGAGCATTCCGAAGAGCTTGGGCAACAGAGGAAAAATGAATTGCTTATTGCCATGCTGCGTAAATGCGACATGTATATCGATAAATTGCGGAGTCTCAAAGGCTACGCAGATTTGATACATAAAGGAGAAGATTTAATAAGCAGATTTAAAAACCAGGGGTTCACCCCTGAGAAGATATTATATATATCGGGTCGTAAATAATTGAATAAAAATGTTTATCAATTTCCGGTGTCCCCGGGCGTTTCCTCTCGCTTGATATTTATGCCGTGTTTATCCAATTCTTTTCTGACAAGGTCAAAAGGTACATCGATCGGCGATATTATGCCCGGCGTGGTCAGTTTACCGTCCAGAATGAGCCTGGCTCCCAGTCCCAATGTAAAACCGACCCCCCGCTGCACTGAAGTGAAACCGGTGTGCAGATCCCGATAATCGATCATTTGATAGACAACCTGCTTTTTGTCATCGCCCTTAACGCCCTTGGCGACTACTCTGATTAGAGTCAAATCCTGCTCCCGATTTGAGTATTGGAATTGCGACTGGCTTCCGAGTACCGCAGCGGTTAATCTTATCGGCGAGACAGCGTTTTCATCGAGTTGAATTAGATTCTCTTCCAGAAATCCGCATTTGACCATTATATTCCAGAACGCGCAATGTCCCTCCCATCTGCAGGTATAGCGCGCCATTTCATTGACCGAGCCCCTGATACCCAGCATCTCCGCGTACCTGACGCTGTTACCGTTGGGAAAACACTCCAGATGAGGGCTCAATTCCTTGATGTTAAGAATATGCATGTTTTCAGCCGCAAACAGTTCGCGAGCATCGATCTGTACAGCTTTTCCATCGGAGATGATATTGGCGGGACGCTGATATGATCTCATTACCCCGATTACAGACCAGCTGAATTTATATTTCAGCGGATTGTTAGCGGCATCATGCGCCGGCAAGCCGGCCGCATAAGAATAAAACTCATGAATTTCATCCAGCTCCTTTACCGCCTGGGCTCCCAGAACCAGATCGATCCCGGGATCGAGGCCGAACTCGTTCAATATGGTGATTCCCTTGGCCTTCGCCTGTCGATCAATTCTATTTATCTTATCAAGGTTGGCCTGAATTTTGCCCTCATCCTGCTCCCTGGGATCAAGGTAATACATGCTGCTGACCAGGTTAATACCCACCTCAGCCGCTACCTTCCCGACCGTAAATGACAAATATCCAGGAAGCGCATCTACAACAACATCCGCGTCGCGCATAACGGATCCTGTCCCGGATTCACTGTTAGCATTGAAGGTTTGGCCCGTGACCCTGTCGGAGGGATACTGTTTAATATACGATAGTGATTCCGGATTATTATCCGCGACCACAATCCGGGAGGTTGGACTGTTGGTCACCAGATCATGCAACGCCCCCTTGCCCTGTTTACCGAGCCCGAGTATTACAATTTTCCCGCCTGCCATTTTCAACGCCCCTTCGTTTATTATTGTATTCTCAATTTAAACAGATCAATTTTGCCATTCCCTCTTGCTATTATAATCGATTTCGATCCCAAAAAAAGATAAATTTCGATCAAAATGGAAACCGAAATATGCTGATTTACGTAATCAGGAAAGATCTGGTATGCCCTCAATTGACAGGTAGGTTTAAGATTGCATGGCCGTCTTGCACTGTTAAGATGAAAAATTTTATATTTCAGTAAATTTGTAATAATTAATATGCCGTATGGCTCCCGAAACCATACGAAAGGAGGAAAATATGTCAAATCCGGTTATTGATTGTCTGCTGAATCACCGGTCTGTTAGAAAGTTCAAAACCAAACCGATAGAACCGGATAAACTGGAGTTGATTCTTAAAGCCGGGACCCGGGCCGCGACCGCAGGAAACCTGCAGCTTTACTCCTTTATTGTTGTCGAAGATGCCGAAAAGAAGAAGGAGTTGGACCGAGCCTGGGAGGCCCGCCCTGTCAGGCTTGCCGACGCCGCCGTGGTAATTGTCGCGCTGGTCGATCAGTATCGCGTTAAACGCTGGCTCAAACTGCACAGCGATAGGGATATCCATAATAACAGGCCCATAAATTTCTTCCTCGGTATCTGGGATGCCCTCATCGCCCTGCAAAATATGGTGGCGGCGGCAGAGAGTATGGGGCTGGGAACCTGTTATGTCGGCAGCATCCTGGAAATGAATATACAGGAAATACTAAAAACCCCCGATCACGTCTTCCCGGCCGGGATGGTCTGTATCGGTTATCCGAACGAATCGCCGGCGCTCAGTATGAGACTGCC
>CBFCYP010000223.1:0-3536 GCA_965602185.1 uncultured bacterium | reverse complement strand
AAAACGCCCTGGGAGCGGAAGAGGGCGGAAAATCGTTGAAAGATATTATTGAGGACATGGAGAAAATAGCAAATAATCTCCGCGAGCTGACCGAAAATAATAAAGACAAAATAAACCGGACTGTCGACGATTTCTCGAAGGCATCAAGTCGGCTAAGGCGGTTCGTGGAAAAAAACGAACCGAAGCTCAGCGGCATAACTGATAATCTCGATGAATCAACGAAAAGATTGTCGGATTCCGGGGCCAATATCGACAGCATTTCGGTTGCGTTAAAGGAACTGATGAAAAGCCTGGAAAACGGTGAAGGCACTCTGGGTAGGGCCATGAAGGATGATATTCTGTACGAAAAACTGTTGAAGACGACCTCAAATCTCGATTCCCTTATAACCGATCCCAGGGAAAACCCCAAAAAATATATACATTTTTCGATATTCTGATGATCAGACTGGTTTTTGGAGTGCATAACCACCAGCCGGTGGGAAATTTTGACGGGGTTTTTCAGTATGCCTATGAGAAGTGTTATCTGCCGTTCCTGGAAACGATTTCCAAGCATCCATCGATGAAATTTTCATTTCATACCACCGGGCCGTTATACCGGTGGATAGAGGCCAACAGGCCGGAATGGTTTGAGCTTCTAAAAAAACTGATCGACTCCGGTCAGGCGGAGATTCTGGGAGGCGGGTTTTACGAGCCGATACTGAGCACCATCCCGGAGGAGGACAGGATCGGTCAAATAGAAAAAATGTCCGGTTATATCAAGGGTAAATTCAACATTACCCCCCGGGGTATGTGGACCGCCGAAAGGATTTGGGAGCCTACCCTGCCGTCGATAATGGCGCGATCGGGAATGATTTTCACGGTCCTGGATGATACCCATTTCAGGTGGGCGGGTTTAAAAGATGATGACCTTTATGGGTATTATATCACCGAAGATGACGGCCTGCCGGTCCTGGTATTTCCCATAAGCAAGTTCTTGCGCTACAGCGTGCCGTTTAAAAATCCCCGGGAGACCATAGACTACCTGAAAAAAATCTACGATCAGAAGGGGGACGTGGTAGTGGTCTACGCTGATGACGGCGAGAAGTTTGGAGTGTGGCCCGGCACCTACAACACCTGTTACAACCAGAGATGGCTGGCGAAGTTTTTTCACCTGGTGGCCGAAAACCTGGGCTGGATAAAACCGGTATTTTTCTCCGAGGCGATTCAGGAGGTGCCACCCATCGGACGGGTTTACCTGCCGACGTCATCCTACGCCGAGATGGGACAGTGGTCGCTTCCCGCCGATGGGTTTTCCGAATACGAGGACATGGAGAACAGATTTAAAGAGGAAAAACTCTGGGATCGATACGGTTATCTCATAAGGGGCGGTTTCTGGCGCAATTTCATGTCGAAATATCCGGAAGCGAACAATATGCATAAAAAAATGCTTTACGTAACCTACCAGATTCGCGATGCCGCCGAGAAGAAAACCGTCGGTAAAAAGCTGTTAAGCGAGGCCATCGATCTGAAATGGCAGGGACAGTGCAACTGCCCCTACTGGCACGGAGTTTTTGGAGGATTATACCTCAATCATCTCAGGCACGCCACTTATTCGAGATTTATAGCCGCGGAGAAGATTCTGGAGAGTAAAAAGGGCAAGGATTTTTTGGAATACGAGGTCTACGATTTCGATGTTGACGGCAAAGAGGAGGTAATTCTAAAGAATCGTTTTCTCAGCCTGTATGTCGCGCCACATTACGGCGGTTCGCTGTTCGAGCTCGACTATAAACCGGCGTCTATAAATCTTCTGGATACCATGACCCGGCGGAGGGAAGGTTATCACGGTAAACTTACCTCGGCCTCCGAGACCGATGAGGAAGCGGGGGGGTCCATCCACGACAGGATCGAGGCCAAAGAAAAAGGGCTGGAAAAATACCTTATCTATGACTGGCACCGCCGGGCGAGCCTTCTGGATCATTTCTTTGAAAAAGAGGTGTCTTTAAAACAGTTCGCATCCAACGATTACAGCGAGAAAGGCGATTTCGTGAACCAGCCTTTTATCGCCGAGGTGCAGAAAAACGATGACGGAAAGTTGAATCTGGTTATGCGAAGGGACGGCCATGTCTGGATTAACAATATCTGGGCGCCGGTATTTGTGGGTAAAAATATCGTCCTGAAAGCGGGCGGTTCTTCCTTTGATGTGATTTACAGAATTGAAAACAGATCGGAATCTTATCTGCAATCCAAATTCGGAGTTGAAACTGCCTGGTCTCTTCTGGCGGGCAATTCACCCGACCGTTTCTATCACAGAAACGGTACAAAACTCAAACCTTCACAGATGGTCTCTACGGGGATAACGGCAGGATCGGATAGAATCGGTTTGCGCGACGAGGCGTTTAAATATGATATCACTATAAAAGCGGACACCAGAGTGGATTGGTGGCGTTTTCCTATCGAGACCGTGAGCCTCTCCGAGAGCGGGTTCGAGAGGAATTACCAGCAGTCGACCGTGATGGCAGTAATCGATCTCGATCTGAAACCGGGAGAATCGAGGGACCTGGTTTTAAATGTGAGCGTTAACAGCCTGGGAGATTAAAAATCGGGCCAGGAGCCGCTCAGGGCTTTTTCCGGGATCGCCAAAATCAGCTTTTTTAAAATATTTTTATAATGACTCCCCTTCCAGTAATACCGCTTGCAGGAGGGGCATTGCTTTATGATATCCTGGGTTTTGAGTATGAAGGGAAACACCTCATCGGAAATTTCATCTTTATTGACGATCCCGCAGATCTCGTTGCATTTCGAGCAGCGGTTGAATAGATTAACCGGATCGATTTTCAGATCGAGTTCGAGCGCCACGAAATTTAGCTGCCGGAGCGGATCATCATCCTCAATTATATGAATCCCATAGGGATGAATGCGGGAGGCCAGTTTCCGGTCTCGCGTAAGAAGCGTTCTCTTTTCCGCGGAGGCGATTTTCAGGAGAGAATTATCGTCTATATTTTCCTTGAAAAAGGTGTCGAATCCCAGGATTCGCAGATAGGACGCCAGCTTGCCCAGGTTATCGTCGCAGATAAATCTCATGATAAAAATCTAATCTCATAAGCGGTCGGGGTCAAGGGAACTGATAGTTAATTCGGGGAGTTTTTCCTTGACTACAAACCGCCATAAGTTATTATTATTGTCTGTTTGAAATTATGGGGGTGTAGCTCAGTGGTAGAGCATCTGCCTTTTAAGCAGGTGGTCGAAGGTTCAATCCCTTCCACCCTCATTTATCTGCCAGGGACTTACAGCGATTTTCGGATGTTAATCGTAGGCTACTATGCCAATATTATGTCAGAAATTGATCCCAGATAATCCCCATTTATCCTGTATTGAGTGATTTGGAAGGGCGCTCCCCGAAGCGGCCTTTTCATATTATCGTATTGTTGACGCGAGGAGATACTCTGTTTATTTACTCTCTACCCAAGCCAGGAAATCTCGAATGATCTTGATATCTGTCTCAGGATCTTCTTGTGTCATCAGTTCATCTCCCGTTTTTTTAATTGTATGGTTTTAAA
>CBFCYP010000222.1:0-3553 GCA_965602185.1 uncultured bacterium | reverse complement strand
TGGGCTGTTTATTCAGAAAATTATACCGAGGATGCCGTTCTGCATCATGGAAGCGATTTCTCAATCCTTGATCCCGGGACGCCCCCCACAGTGCCCGTTCTTGCGGTAAATCCTTCCGGAACCGAGAATAACTGGACCCTGACCGTAGAGGGAGATAACGCTCTGACTGCTGAAATGACTCCCGGATATGATAACACCGACTATCTATGGTCGGGCGATGCCACCATGAACGCCGGAACGACATACCATTTCCTTATTCATCCCATGCATTCGGATTCGGCCGCCTACGGCAGCGGTGGGGTGGGAGGTATTGATTTTGAAGTCACTCCGAACGTTACTGAATCTTATACTTTCATTTTTAACGACGAAGCCGACGATCTGTTTATAGATTCCGCGTATCCCTCGCCGGTCGATCTTACTGGCACCCTGGATATGGATGAGAAAGTCGAACTCGACTGGAACGCGCCCCGCATCGACCCGGATACGTATATAATTTATAGATCAGATAATGAAACCGGCCCGTTTACCCAGATAGGTACGGTTTCGGGAACCGTCCTGACATACCTTGACGAAACCGCTCAAAACTATCATGATTATTACTATCAGGTAACGTCCATGTTTACCGGCAGCAATGAATCATTACCGTCAAACACAACGCATGGTTACGCCATAACCGGCGCGAGACTCGAGGTTACGCAAACCAGCTATGACGTCTGGCTGAATCCCGGAAACGTTGCCGAACTTCCAATGCATATTCACAATGGCGGCGATCTTGATCTTAATTTCGTTGTCGTGACCGCAACCGACGATCTGTTGATATCGTCGGGTGGGGGCGATGAGATCGGTCCCTACATCGAGTATGCCGACAGCGACGATAAAACCGTAACGGACAACGGCAACGAACCTCAGAATCCTCCTCAGACCGACGACAGCGGCGGCCCGGACGCTTTTGGTTACATATGGAAAGACTCCAACGATCCCGGCGGCCCCCAGTTCAACTGGGTCGATATTTCATCCGTCGGAATCCCCATACCTCTAAGCGACGATGATAACGAGGGACCGTTCCCTCTCGGCTTTGCAGTTAGCTATTACGGCAATATATTCTCACAGGTATTTGTCTGTTCCAATGGCTGGGTATCCTTCACCAGTACATCGACCTCTTTGAGCAATACAGCCCTGCCGTACCCCAACCAGCCGAACAATACTCTTTCCATATTCTGGGATGACCTGAATCCCGCCAACGGCGGCACGGTTTACTACTATGCCGACACCACAAACGACCGCTTTATCATTTCCTATGACGGTGTACCGCACTATTCAAACTATGGATCGCTGTTTTTCCAGGTTATTATCAATGCTAACGGAACAATCCTGTATCAATACAATACCATGAATCATGGCGGGCATACGGTTTCGGCGTCAGTCGGTATTGAAAACGCCACCGGTACTATCGGATTGCAGGTGGCTTACAACCAGCCTTACGTTCAAGACAGCCTGGCTGTTAGATTCACCCGCAGCTGGCTTTCCGCTAGCCCGGAGTTTGGTCTTATTACACCGGATGTGACCGATTCGGTGATGCTCACGTTTGACGGCTCCTGGCTTGACATCGGCGAATACACCGGCACCATCACTGTTGACGGTTCCGATATCTACCACAACGAGCCGACAGTAACCATCCCGGTCACCATGCATATCTCCGATCAGGTGGGTATCGATGATGAAGATGTTAGCGATCTTCCCAGGGAGTTTGCCTTAAGCCAGAACTATCCCAACCCGTTCAATCCGCAAACCACGGTTAAATTCGCATTGCCGAAAGATTCTCACGTGAAAATCGAGATCTTCGACCTGCTGGGAAGAAAAGTAACAACTCTGGTTAACGAGGATAAAGAAGCTGGCGTGCACGAGGTTATCTGGAACGCTGACAAAGCGGCATCGGGAATCTACTTCTACAGGATGGAAGCGGAAGGCTTCACCATGACCAACAAGATGCTCTTATTGCGATAATCATTTTGAAATTCGATTTTTCAGCGCCGGGTCTGCGGGCCCGGCGCTCTTTTTTGATATTTAAACTGAGCCCGTATGGTATTAAATGTTTTGTAACCGGGCTCAGATTGAAACCGTTTTTGACGGGTTGCGTATAGAAAGACAGGAAAACATGCAGTTTTTTGAGCAAAAACTCGGAGCCAAGTCTGGTGGCATAATACTCGATGTTGCCACCCAGGACGGTGAATTCATCCGTAAACTATTGGGCGCTTTTAAAAACTACGATAAGGCTATAGGAATCGATATATCTGAGAAACAATTCACTAAGGCAAAAGAGGAATTTAAAGGCGATCGAGTTGGTTTCAAAGTGATGGATGGAGGTAACCTGCTATTTGAAGATGAAGCTTTTGACACGGTTTCGATATGCTGCGGTTTACATCATCTTCCGGACGTTAACGCGGTTCTTGATGAAATGAAAAGGGTCCTTAAACCTGAAGGCTTTTTTATAATCCGCGAACAGTTCTGCGATAATCAGACCGAAAAACAGATGTCCGACGTTCTCCTGCACCATTGGGGAGCAAAAATCGGCCGGATGATAGGAAAATCTCATAATTCCACATTTAAAAAACATGAGATTATCAAATTTGTCGAAAAGCTCAACCTGAGTGATTTTGTGGCACAGGATTATATTTGCCGTGAATGCGATCCCGAAAAAGATGGGAAGATGGCCGATGAACTCGCCGATATAGATAAAGAGCTTTCCAAGATTGAAAAATATCCTGGTTATGATGAACTTAAAAAAGAGGGCGAGCAATTAAAACATCGAATAATGAAAACAGGTTTTGCCTGCGCCACATTCCTGGACATTATCGGTTCAAAATAACTCTACTGATTAATTGCCTGCAGGATCTTCGTCTATCGGATACCGCGATTCCCCCAAAAAAGAACGTCAATCAGGACCTGTATAACTCATGACACCCTTTTTAATTGATCTTGAAAAATATTTCCCCTAAGCTCAACATATAGATGATAATTAATAATGGGAGGTTTAATTGAAATACGGCGCCAGAAACCAGTTGACCGGGAAGATCACCGGTATCAAGAGGGGCGATGTAATGTGCCAGGTGACATTGAATATCGATACCCCGGCGACCATGAACTCGGTGATGACCCTGGAATCGCTCAACGATCTCGGCATCAAGGAAGGCGACTCGGTGAAAATAGTCGCCAAAGCGGTAAATGTGATGCTGGTGATAGAATAAAAAACTGCAAATTATATTAATAATTCTGTAGCGACAGAACAATGTTCTATCCCTACAATTTTATATTAAAGTTATGGCGGATCCTGTGGGTGGCATGCTCTTTCGACGAAGTAGAATGAGCATGTTCGCCTGCACATTTAACATGCTTACCCTTTGGGAAAGCATGCCACCCCTCGCAATAATCTATGCGATTAACTTTACAAACCCGTATAATAACCATAGCCATGATAATTCCCCGCAACCGAAATCCGATTCGATGCGTCTTAGGGGTGCAATATGAATAGGGACCTGTTCTGGAGATATCTCGA
>CBFCYP010000221.1:0-3562 GCA_965602185.1 uncultured bacterium | reverse complement strand
TTATAGATAGATGCTATCCGTTGGAGCAGACTGCCGAGGCTCACAGGTATGTCGACAAAGGACACAAAAAGGGAAATGTAGTTATAACTGTGGAGCATGAAAACAGAACCTGACAAAGCGCCGCAGTTGAAGGCGGGCAACTGTGGTTTTTTAATAATGTTTTTAAAATCATCATAATTTGGCCACACCACTTGTTAAGTTATTGCGGGACAATAGGGGGGAAATGGTATTTGATTCCCCCCGCCTCCGGTAAGATCAAATACTTCCTTTGATTCAACTCTGAGTTTTTACAGGGCAAGATAGCTCCCGAAAAACTAAATTCCTTAACAGTATTACAGTATCATTCCTTCCGGCCGAACTCCGCTTTGTCAAAACCGGTGAAACATTACGATTGATGGATACGTAACTTCAACTGCAAGGTTCTGATTCAAAGCAGCACGATAAAGGGTGTGACGTGGCAGGTGATGATATCAATGAAGGAGGATAATATGGCGTCTCGATTACTGCCGGTTGTTATTGGTCTATTAACGATCTCGCTGGGAGGTTGCAACACAATGAACAGTGAACTGGATATTTCTGCGGAGAAAGCTGAAATCAGCAAGGTTATCCATAATAGTATTGGCTGGGCCGCGACTAAGGATAAAGAACTGTCCTATGGCAGTTTCGCTGATGATCCCGAGTTGTTCTGGTTTTCTCCCAGAGATGATGGTACTATTCATGGATTCAAGGCGCTGGTCAACCTGACAGAAGGATTCTTTATGAGAGATGAATTCGTGGCCGTTCGCTACGAGATCAGGGAACTTAGCGTAAACTTATCTCAATCAGGCGATGTGGCGTGGTATCACGCACGCCTTGACGATTATAACGAGTGGCAAGGTCAACCCGCCAACTGGGAAGACGTCCGCTGGACAGGTGTATTAGAAAAGCGCGATGATCGCTGGGTGATTGTACAGATGCACTTCTCCGACGCCTCTGATAAGCCGAAATAATTAAGAATTCTCTGCAGGGGAACCGGAGTGATTGATAATCAAACAAACCGGGAGAAACGATCACACCGCCGCTTATAAGTAACGTTTTTGGCTTGCCATAAAGCAGCTTATTATTATATAAACAAATTCTAGAAAACAGGTCAAGCGCCCGGGTTTGATACCCTGAATTGTTTCATGAAGTAAGGAGATTATTTTGTTCAAAGACATTTTTAAATCCGATGAGATTAAGGTCGCCCTGGTGGCGGGTTTCTGTATAGTCGGTATGGCGATATTATTTAAAAAGATACTTCATATCGAGGTTGATTCCTTAATTTCAAACAGTCCCGGTTATATTGTTATTGTTTATTTGATCAGCAGATCGGTAAAAAAGCTCGGAAAAGCCGGCGGCTGGATTCTCTGGAGTTCGATTATTGTCGCATTTACCATAATCGCCGTTGTTACTAATGTAATGTAGGATTTCATCCTTTATTTTCTAAATATACTTATTTGAAAATTAATTAAGCTGCCGTTCTTGCCCGTATCCCCGAATAACCTGCAATAATGCTCAAGGAAATTCGTTAAACCGCTGCCGCACTTCCGGGAGCCGTCTTTGATATAGGGACGTTTATTGCGAATCGGACGTTTCCCGGCCTCGCGGGCAGATCCTCTCCATGCCCATTAACTCGCATACTGCAGCCGCCGTAACGCCATATATCAGATACTCCTTACCCTGGGACTGAATACGGTTCCAGATTCGGCCGAACGTGTCATTTATCAGCGTTGTCCCGGTGAATATAATTACGTTCGAAGCGTCGACAAGATCTTCCGTGCGTTCGTCGCCATCCCATATTTCTACACCAAACTTATGTTTGCCGATGTTGTCTCTGTTCAAATCCGTGATACGAATATGATCCGACCCGAACGTCTCCACCAGCCTTTCCGCGATAGCCGGGTTCAATCCGATCAGGCCAACGTCAGTATTCCCATATCTCTTAAGCACCGTTTCGGCGATTTCAAGGGCGCATTCTTCAGGCTCCTCGTCTTTGCAGTGCACCGTTTTATCGGTCATCTTAAGGTGGCTTAAAAGCGCATTGATCGTGGCTACATAAATTGCCCGGTTTTGATTTGTGGTCAGTTCGAGATCTAGGACATCTTTAAGAGTGCCCAGAAACTCTCGCGGCGAATCAGTATATGCGTGGCCAGTGGAACCCATTAAGGAAGCCTCGACAACCCTTTCCTTGCCGATGATGATCGGGAAATCCCGCCGGCCGGGATTTCCGATGGCCTCCTCCGGCGTTAAGGGCTTGGCGAGAACGGTAACGTCGACATGGAGCAGACGATTTTTCTCGGCCATCTCCTTGATTTGAATCCTGGTTTGTTCGAGAAATCCCATTTCTTTTTCATTATTCATTGTCTTCACCTCGCAAACGAGAGAATAAACTTGATCGATACATAGGAAAAAACCAGTCCGAAGGCAAGCCTTAGAGCGCCTGACGAAAAACTCTTGTTGAGTCTGGCGCCCACGTTTGCGCCAAGCAGCGTACCCAGGCATATTGGCAATGCCACGTTAAGATTGATAAATCCCTGAGAGTATTTGAATACAGAGCTAATAAGCGCGTTCACGGAAAAACAGGTCAGAGAGGATGCCATGGCTATTTTGATTGGCGCGTTGAGGATGTACGTAAACGCCGGAACAAGTATGACCCCGGTGCCTATCCCGAGAAGGCCCGGCAGCGCGCCCGCCAGGGATCCTATGGCGGTTTTCTGCAGAAGCGCGCCCTTAATCTCGTTTCCGGTCTTTTTCTCTTCATCCTTTTTGATCAGGCCGGGGATTCCTTCCGCGATCATACGAATCGAGATAAGAATAAACACCAGGCCGATACCCAGATCGAGCCAGCGTTCCCTTGTCGATAGATATAGAAACACGAAAGAAAATATCACCGTAGCCAGGGCGCCCGATATCATGATAGGAGTGACGGAACGCAGATTTACGTTGCCCTGCCTGTAGTGCCGGTAGCTGCCTCCCAGGGTCGTAAAGAACACAGCCAGGACGCAGGTACCAGCGGCGTGAGCGGGAGACAGCCCCACAATAAACCGTAACATCGGCATCAGCAAGATCCCTCCGCCTATTCCCAGTAAACCCCCAAGGGCGCCTGCCAGGAAGCCTCCCCCAAAAAGGATAAGTATTTCAACAATCAAGTTTGCGTTCATGAGCACCGCAGGTCATTATTTTGCACAGGTATTCCTCGATCTATCCTGTTATTATGGCAGCGGCGTATCTTCGGCATTCCGCAATATAAAGAGCTTACTATATGTTGTCAAATATGAAAGAAATTACCCATAAAAAGCTCGCCGGCCGGTTGTCTATTATTGAACCAGGTTTTAGATTCGTACATTTTACAGAGGGCGTGCCGCGTATTGTGGAATAAAATAACCTTTGAAGTTCCCCGTCTGGCTCGTATAATAGTCCATTATTTTTTGGAGAACGTTTTAACCTAATCGAGGATATGAAATGAGTGATGCTTCTACAAACGATCTTCCGCTTTCCGGGTACCGGGTTCTCGACCTGTCCCGTATTCTCGCCGGACCGTACT
>CBFCYP010000220.1:0-3618 GCA_965602185.1 uncultured bacterium | reverse complement strand
GTGAATCCCTCGGCAACCTTCAGGAAATTAAGATCAACGCTACCGTCGGGGACGGCCTTTTCGAGAGGGTAACGAAGCCAGACAAAGAGAAAATCGGAAAAACAATAGCAGGCCACCGACGCGATCACCATACCGGCCAGGATCTTGATAATCCGCCACCGGAGTTCCTCCAAATGGTCGAGAAAAGGCATTTCACTTCTTCCTTTAACCTTCAAGTTTATCCTCTTCGGATAAGCTTTCCACCTCTTTTGTAAATTCTGAAACGTCCTGGAATTTGCGATAAACGGAGGCGTAACGGATATAGGCGACCTCGTCAATTTCTCGTAATAGAATCATGAGCATGGTTCCCAGTTCCGACGACGACACTTCATCGCGATCCGTGAGCTTTTCAATTATCTGATCAACGGCATTTTCCAATTTTCTCTGGGATACCGGACGTTTTCTCAGGGCTACGCTTAACGACGAGATCAGTTTTTCACGCTTGAACGGCTCATACCGACCATCTGATTTAATCACCTGCAGCGATCTGGGCAGCGCCTTTAAGGAGGTAATAAATTCGTCTTTGTCGTAGAACTGTTTATGTGTCGAAGCGAATCTTACGTACGAAACCTCGTCGAGCTTTAATAATTCATTTAGAACCAGTTCCGCTATCTGGGCGGTAGATATCCCGCCTGAATATTCATTTTTGATTTTGGCCGTAACATCGGAGACGACGGCCTGCAGTCTTTCATTGGAGACCGGTCTGTTCTTCACCGCAATGCGCAATGCCCCGTATATTTTGTCGCCGTCGAACGGTTCTCGTCTCCCGTCTTTTTTAATAACCTCGGGACCCGGTCTTTCGACCTGTTCGTAGGTGGTAAAACGTTTACCGCAGGCGAGGCATTCCCGGCGTCTCCTGATGGCCCTGCCATCAGCCGCGGGACGGGAATCGATTACCTTGTCGCCGTCGGCTTTACATGCCGGACAGATCATAACATCACCATCACTTTCGTCCCTGGTTCGGCTTTGAAATATGCGTCGGCGCGGCCCCTGTTGACGCCGATCTCAAGGTAACCGGCACTGCCGGCATAGCCAAGAGGTTTTCCTTGCGGGACGTCGGAATAGGTGTTTACGATCAGTATTCCCTCATCAGTCGCCAGGTTGAGAAACATGCCGGTGGTAAACATCTTCGATTCTATATTGGTGACCAGATTGCCGAAATTATCGATATCGATTACTTCTCCCTCAATCATTTTAGGCTTAACAACCGGTTGGGGCAGATCGATGGTCTCCACCGCCTCCACTTTTTGGCCCAATTCGTTGGGGGATTTTCCAACCGCCAATAATGCCGCCGCCGGCGCGAATATATCCCTGCCATGAAAAGTCGGGGAGATCTTGCCGGATGGAAGGCACGACTCATCGATCGCCCACCAGTCCACATGCCCCGATCTCGACGCCGCTTTGCTGAAAATGCCGTTATCGGGGCCGACGAAATAATAGTCGCCATTATATCCGATCAAAGGTTTGCGATCGGAACCGACCGTCGGATCGACTACCACCAGATGAATTGTGCCTTCAGGGTAATACAAATAATATCTTTCGATTACAAGGTTCGTCTTAACTATTCCTTTAAGGTTATGGGTGACCTCCACCATCTCGGCTTTGGGAGCGATCGATTTCATCACCCCCATCATGGCGGCGCTGAAGCCGTCCGCTGTTCCGAAATCTGTGGCGATCGTAATAAGGCTCATTTATAGTTTTATCAGGTTTAATCCTGTCGTCTCGTCCGGTCCACGCCGGACCGCGATATCGCCGGGATAAATATAGAACTCGCCGGTAACCGCGATCTCTCCCTTAAAAAGATGCCCGCCGAAAACATTGAAATCGACGTCGGATATGGTGGCGTGGCAGTGGAGGATAATGTCTGAATTGATTTTAGCAAAATTGCCGGTCAGGTTAAGCAGCTCGAAATTTCCCTCGAATTCTTTTTTGAGATATTCTTTTTTGGACAGATCAAAATAGCCCAGGACCGGGTTTTTTAGAGCCCCGACGCCAATTATGGTCCCGGAGCTGATATCTTTTTCATAGGCGAACCTGGTTAATATCGAAACCACCTCATCGCCGATATCGCATCGGACCAGAAAACCGTTTTGGATTTTTGCAAATTGCATAGATTAATCCTCTATTAATTATCAGTTTTTACTACAGAATTCACCCATTCAATATATTCCTTGGAGCCGGCTTTAACCTCCAGAGCTATTATCTCGGGGCATTCGTAGGAATGATTCTTTTTAACTGACCGCTCCAGCTCACCAAATTTTGATTCGATCGTCTTAATGATTAAAAGCTTCTCGCTGTCGTTCTCGATTTTGCTCTTCCATGCGTATACCGAGTTCACGTCGGCGATGTTCACACAGGCGGCCAACCGGTTTTCTACCAACATACCGGAGAGCCTGCGGGCTTCATCGTCGGAGGCGCAGGTAACGTAAACTACCAGGAGCTTTTCTATTTTTTTACCTCGCGTCCGAGATGTTTCTCCACCGAAGCTATTTTGCCCCTGATCCGCCCCGTCGCCCCCTCGCGATCGTCTATGGTTATCTTGGTATAGACCCGGATCGAGGTTTCACGGAGTTTGTCGTGGCATTTTTTTACGAGGTCCATTATCTCGTCCCACTCCCCTTCCACCAGGGTGCCCATGGCAGTGGTCTGGCACTCGATTCCGAAATCCTCGATTATTTTGATAACCTGCGCGACCTCTTTGGATAAAGATTCGCTCTTGCCTACCGGAAATGTTGAAAATATCGCCAGCATCGGTCTTTCCCTCCATCGTGAAAGATTCAAGCGGGAAGATAATAAAATTATCAGTAGTTTCGCAACGGTTGTTTAAAGGATTATCGGGCAGGCAGGAATGCTTGTCCTACCGGATTTATCGGATTCAAAGACACCGCCTCCCGCAAGGATGATTTCTGGCACCATTTACTAATTTCATGGTTTGAAAAGAATTAAATCAGTATATTGAACCAAATTTATTGATAATATTAAACGATTACAGGAGGCGATCATGGCGAAAGCACCCGAATTCGACGTTAAGGCCGCGCACAAGTATTTTTCCGCTCATTGTTTTAACGGCGCGTGGGGCCTGATCGACAAAAAAGATCGGACTGCTGAAGAGGATAAGCAAATGATCAATTTAGCCCAGGCCTCCATATGGCACTGGACTCAGCGAGAGGATTGCACGGATCAAAACCTTTCGGTGGGATACTGGCAGGCGTCCAGGGTTTATGCGCTCCTCGGGCAGGCCGATAACGCCCGACGATACGGGCAGCTCAGCCTGGAGAAAAGCAAGGGCTCTGAACCGTTTTATGTCGGTTACGCCTATGAGGCCCGGGCCCGGGCGGAATCGGTAGCGGGTAATAAAAATAAAACAAAAGAGTATCTTTCGAAAGCCCGGGAATATGCTGATAAAATCACCAATGCCGAATACAAAAAGATGCTCGACGACGACCTGGATTCCATAAAAATGTAGCCGCGTGTCATAATTTTATGCGTCAGGATGGAAATAATTGACATCCTGACGCTTCGTGCTTCCCTCAGGATGTCGCTCTGCTTCATCCTGAGGGATAAGAAACCTGCCGGGAT
>CBFCYP010000219.1:0-3632 GCA_965602185.1 uncultured bacterium | reverse complement strand
AATATCAGAACCAGGCGGACGGGGCGGGGCGATGTATCTTAATCATTGTGATCCTTTGATCCACAATAATATTATTCAAAACAATTCTTCTTTAGGCAGCGACTGTTGGGGAGGGGGAATTTCCGGTATGGAGTCTGATGCAATAATTTCAAACAATTTAATTAGGTCTAATTCCGGATCTATAAGAGGAGGGGGAATTGGTTTCGGCTCCGGGTCGAATCCGATTATTTACAATAATATTATATTAGAAAATTCTGTGGTTGGCGGATATATAGATGGAGGAGGATTGTATTTTGAACTGTCTAATCCTATTATCTGCAACAATACTATTTTAAACAATACGTCAGAATCAAGAGGTGGCGGAATCGGGATCTTAGCATCTAACGTTACCGCTATAAATAATATCATTTGGGGAAATGTCGCGACCGTCTATCCTCAGATAGGCATAATTAATGGCAGCGCTGATGTTACTTTTTCGGATATAGAGGGAAATTGGCCTGGTATCGGAAATATAAGCGTTAATCCTGCGTTTCGTGACCCGGAAAGCGGAGATTTTCATCTCATGTCCATCGCCTGCGGGGATAGCCTCGATTCTCCCTGTATTGATGCCGGGCATTTTGATAGTCTAGATGTAGTTTTGGATTGCCTTCATGGCCTCGGAAATTCCAGGGCCGACATGGGAGCTTATGGGGGCAATAATGGCGGATGGATTACAAATATAGCAGATGATAATATTGGCGAATCCAATAAGATTCCTCAATCGTTCTTGCTTTACCAGAATTATCCGAACCCTTTTAATGAGACGACTACAATCGGATTCTTATTATCCAATTCCGGACATATAAAATTAACCGTTTATGATCTTCTTGGACGGGAAATTATTACCTTAATTGACGGATATAGGCAAACAGGAAATCACAGTATATTATTTGACGCTTCAAACTTCTCCAGCGGAGTTTACTTCTACAGTTTGCAGGACAATTATGTTTTTAAAACGAAGAAGATGATTTTACTGAAATGAATGATTTATATTTCGTGGAGAGTCTGTGAAAATCGATAATATTGTAATTTCAATCATTCTAATCATTTCTATTGCCGTTAGCGGATTTTCACAGGATATCGATTATATAAATTCAATTATGTGGACGGAACTAAGTTATGTTGAAGTAAGCGGAAATTATGCATATTGTTCAATGAGAAACGGTCTTGTCATATTGGATGTTTCTCTACCGAATCAACCCCTTTTGTTATCGAAGCTTTTTACGCAAAGGTATAGCTGCGCTTTTGATGTTAAGGATAGTTATGTCTTCTTACTTGATAATGATTATAATATAAATGAAAGTAATTCCGATTTAAAAATAATTGATGTATCGAACCCAGCGGAGCCTTCTATAATTTCTTCATACGATTCGTTAGATTATTCATTAGATATCGCCGTTCAGGATAATTACGCATATGTAACGGATCATTTTTCTGGACTTCATATTCTCGATGTTATGAATCCATCGTCGCCTGTTTTCGTCGCCAATATTGAAACTCCTGGCGATCCTTACGGGATATTCGTCTTAGATTCTCTGGCTTTCGTCGCCGATAGAGATTCCGGCCTCCAAATAATAGATATTTCTGATCCTGTAATACCGATGCCGCTAGGAAGTTGTGAAACTCCAGGGAGAGCGAACGATGTTTTTGTTTCAATGAATTATGCATATGTTGCTGTCCGTGATTCCGGTTTACAGATCATAGATGTTTCGGATCCGGCAAATCCTTATATAATTGGAGACTACATTATTCCGGGGCTGACGAATACAATTTATGTTTCTGGGGATTATGCTTATACCACCAATATTTCATCGGATGTTTACATTATTAATATAATTAATCCAGCCAACCCGGAATTAGTCGGGAGTTATAATTCGCCGGATCAAACAACCGATGTATATATTATTTCAAATAATGCTTATGTAGCGAATAGAAGTAATGGCTTGATAATCTTGGATGTTACTAATCCCGCAAATCCAGTTCTTCGGGGAAGTTTTGAGACCTATCATTATGTATTTGACGTCTTTTGCCGCGGTGAATACGCTTATGTGGCGAATGGCGGGTCGGGTATTCAGATTCTAAATATATTAATTCCGGAAAACCCCTACATAATAGGGGGCTGTATTACGCCCGGTGCGGCATCTTGCATCGACATACAAGACAATTATGCCTTTATGGCAGCCTCTGCGGCTGGTCTTCAAATCATAAATATTTCAGATCCCACAAACCCATATATCCAGAGTTATTTTAATATGCCGTCGTCGGCCACAAGCGTTTCTGCAAATGGATCATATGCATATGTCACTGATGAAACTGAAGGTTTAGAAATCATCGATATTTCAGATATATCGAATTTGGTCTGGACCGGTTCTTATAATACTCCGGGGCATGCAATGAATGTTTATGTAATGGGGGATTATGCATATGTGGCTGATAAAGATTCGGGCCTTCAAATAATAAATGTTTCGGATGTTTATAATCCAATTTTAGCTGGGAATTTCATTTCCTCCGGTTCTATAGTAGACGTGCATGTGTCCGGTGATTATGCGTACCTTGCCGATGAATATGAGGGTCTGCATGTCGTTAATGTTTCCGAATCCGCAACGCCACAATTGGCTGGAAGTTATGTGAACAACAGATATGCGAGAAGGATAGTGATTCACGATGAATACGCTATTTTGTCCGATTTGCTGGATGGTATTAGCCTCATTGACATAACCGATCCCAATAATCCAAATTTAATCGGGTGTTTCCACACTCCGGGGCATTCTAACGGGGCTTTTGTATTTGATAACTATATTTATCTTGGGGATTTTTATTCTTTAATTATTCTACATTCTGCCATAACCAGGACGGATCCCGATATGGTAGTTAAACCGAGGGATTTATTTTTACTCCAAAACTACCCCAATCCCTTCAACGCTCAAACCACTATCAGATTTACGTTACCTGAACCACAGAACGTAAAAATGACCATCTACGACCTCCTCGGCCGCAAGGTTGAGACTTTGCTTGATGAATACAAACAAGCAGGAATCCACACCGTCACCTTCGACGCCTTACGACTATCCAGCGGCGTCTATTTCTACAGACTGCAGGCGGGGGATATCGTTGAAACGAAGAGGATGTTGCTTTTAAAATAAGGAGCCAATCATGAAAAAACTGATAATGTGTTCAATCGTGTTCGCCCTGTTGCCATATAGTCTGGGCTGGTCGACTGTAATCAACGTACCGGGCGACTACCCCACCATCCAGGCGGGGATTAACGCCGCCGGCTCCGGGGATACCGTCCTTGTCGCTCCGGGAACCTATTACGAAAACGTTCAGATGGCCGAGGGCGTGAGCCTGATCGGCTCCGGAATGGAATATACGACCATCGATGGCAGAGGTATAACCGACGTTGTAAAAGCTCTCGGCATAAATAATTTTCTGATTGAAAAATTCACCGTTCAGAATAGTAATCAGGGAGGCAACTCCCCCGGCAATATCGGTATTTTCATGAATCCCTCCTCGTCGTACGGGACGAAAACGGTGAGATATTGCCGTGTTCGCAATAACGGCCACGGAGTCGAGATCTGGAACGATTTCGGCGG
>CBFCYP010000218.1:0-3758 GCA_965602185.1 uncultured bacterium | reverse complement strand
GTCTTGGTCGACAATTTAAAATTAATGACTGAGATGGAATTTTATCCATATATAGTTGATGAGTTTCACGGTTAAGGGCTGGAGAAGTAATGAGAAAAGTTTCTGAAACGCGGCAAGCTTCCTTATTTGGGGCAACTGAGAACGAAAAAACGTATGCTGCTGCGAACGGATATGGCTTTTCCGATCCCGCATTCTCGATAAATAAGCAAAGCCCTGTTCATCGATGGGTCCCGTGGATCGCTGGATTTTCTCGGACTTTTGTATCCGATGCCATACAGCGTCATCTAAATAAGCCAGGAGTGGTCTTAGATCCATTTACGGGAGTGGGAACAACTGTTGTCGAGGCAATGTTAGCTGGCCATAAAACGATAGGCTTCGAGATTAATCCGTATGCAGCTATGGCATGCCGTCTAAAAACTACGGCATACCAGGTAAAACCTGATCTACTAAGGAATGCCATTAAGCGTTTTAAGGAATTTTATGATAATGCGACGAGTGATGGTTATACCCCGAAATTTAAACCGCCGTCGGGTTTCAGTACCCGAGAGGCTTTTTATAGTCCCCGTGTTTTGGGGAAAGTACTAGTTTTCCACGACTTCGTAAATGAATATGTGTCTGGGAACATTCAAGAGCTTTTTTCGCTGGCTTTCGCGGCGACAATGGTTACTTATTCCAATTACTCGTACGAACCCAGCTTAAGCCGGCGGGTGACTGCAGGAAAGCAGCATATTTTTGACTTCGCTGTGGCTGAGACGATTTCGGTTAAGCTAAATCAAATGGCTGATGATATAGAATGGATTTTGAGACAATTGGGGAATCGTCGGCCACCAACCGTTATTTACAATGAGTCCTTTTTCAATTGTCGCAAAAAGCTGACTAATAGTTCGGTTGATTTGATTATTACGTCACCACCGTACTTGAATAATTACCACTATAACCGAAATACCAGACCCCACTTGTATTGGCTAGGGTATGCCCAGTCTCCTAAAGATTTTCTGCAGCTAGAAGAAAGCAATTTCGGAAAATACTGGCAAACCGTGAGGCAAGACAAACGCGTTGAATTGAATTTTCCCAATCCAGACCCTGAGATAATTAAAGCCCTTAATCTACTGCGAGCACAGAATACAGGAAGAGGCATATACGGCGGTAACGGCTGGGCTAACTACGCCGCCACCTATTTCAATGACTGTCATCGTTTCCTCCTCTGCGTAAAATGGGTACTACGCCGGCGTGGAACCGCCCTAGTAGTAATAGGCAATAATATTCTTCAGGGGCTAATGATTCCTACCGATCAATACTTAGCCAAAATCGCCGATAATATCGGCCTAAAAGTCATAGATATCCATATACCAAGAGAAACTCGTGTTGGTAATAGTATAATTCAATCCGGTGTACGAGTTGCGAAGGCGAATAAGAAGCATCGATTATACGAAGCCGTAGTAGAGATTCGAAAGAAGTAGCTAAGAAGATTTCTCAATCTTGGAAATTATGTCTTTTAGTTTGGGGGGCTTTCCAGTTAGTTTTTCCGCCCACGGTCTGCCCGGGTGCAGCGCGTCCCATTCTGACTTTGCCTGATTATATCGACCACTACCCGGATCATGATTACCAAAACCATCAACTGTGGTGTTCCATAGGGGTCTATAATTTCTTATTAGCTCCGCTTCAATGGCCGCAACTAGGTCAATCTCCGCACCTTGGAGAATCATAAACCGACAGGAAAAATCATCCACCGAAAGATTCGTACTTTGGTCTATGCTTTTTGCATGCTCGTTAAGCCGCCTGCATAGTTCTCTTGACTTTTGGACCTCTAATATGCGAGCGGTTCTCCATCCTTGCGGTACAGCCTTACCAGCATAAATCGGAATTGTAAATGAATCGGAATTTGCCTTCGCAATTTTGGAATATAATTTAAATGAGCCAACATAATATAGTAAATAAACGCCAACACCTTCGAATGTCCCTTTTGGCGGAAGAGAATGTACAGGAGTTTCAGCGAGAAATTCTATTCCCTTTTTTACAACACTTTTGAATTGCGGAGAGCGAAAGATATGTAGTGAGGGATTAACTGAATTGGGCAAAGAAAAATTCCTCCTTATTTAGCGGTCCCTCTTTTTTCAAAATCTCTAAGATATTACTATATCAAATTAATAACAATAATACAATTTTTCTTTTTAACAGAAATTATCCCGGTACAGTCAACCATTCTTGACATTTCCACGGAAAAGGATTTGTCGGGGCACGTGGCTCTTCGGTGCTTTAAGGAAATACTATATCCACAGCTAATTTTATAATTGTTGTCCTCTTTAAGGTTTTGTGGTAGGGTATATAATATCAAAAACCTTATCATGGGGGATAATATGCAAACCAAACTAAACGTCAAAGCCTTCGCCCTGACCTGCGGGATACTCTGGGCCGTCATTTTATTTCTTTTGACCTGGTGGCTGATCCTGCTGGAGGGCGCGAATCCCGCGTCGACGTTTTTCATGCGCATGTATCCGGGGTATTCTCTCAGCTTGGTGGGAAGCCTGATCGGGCTGGTATGGGGATTTGTCGACGGGCTGATCTGCGGGTTTGTTTTCAGCTGGCTTTATAATAAGCTGGCGAAGGCCGAGTAAGTAATATTCAGAGGGTTGGAGCAACTCGATTTTCCACCTTGATTTATCTTTCCCGACCTGTTATAAAATCTTCATGAAGAAAACCGCGATATATTTTTGCGTGTTTTCGGGAGGCCTTTTGTCCTGTTCACAATCAATCGATGATCCGGAAGGGCTTGACGACTGCTCCATGCTGCCCAATATTACCAGGGAACTGGCCGCGCGGGGATATTCGGCCGGGGATATCAGAAAAATCCCGGGGGAGAATTTCATTAGGGTTTTACGCCGGGTATGCGACAAATAACGGAATTTTAAAAACGAGATGATAAAACAGGAAAGATTATATAAGGATATGGCCTGGATCTGGCCCACCATGAGCCCGCCGGAGGAGTATGTCGAAGAAGCTGAGTTTCTTACAGATATGATCAAATCTTATATGAGCTATTCGCCGAAAACCATGCTTCATCTTGGTTGCGGCGGTGGGCATATCGATATGACTTTCAAAAAGCATTTCCGGGTTACCGGAGTGGATATAAGCGAGAATATGCTGGATCTGGCCCGTAAATTAAATCCCGAAAATAACTATATAACCGGAGATATGAGAGATATAAGGTTGGAGGAAAAATTCGATATTGTTCTGCTGTATGACGGGATCAACTACATGATGAATAAGAACGATTTAAAAGCCGCCTTCGAGACCGCCTACAATAATCTGAATGATGACGGAATATTATTGACCGTGGTCGAGGAGACTCCGGGCGCTTTCCAGCAAAATAAAACCAAAGTGCAGCATCGGGCCGACGGCGATATCGAACTGACATATATAGAGAACTGGTACGATCCCGACCCGGATGATTCCACCTATGAAACGACCTTCATTTATCTGATACGGAAAAATAAGAAGTTGTCAGTTGAACTCGATTGCCATATTTGCGGTATCTTTGAACTGGAGGTGTGGGAAAGATTGTTGAAGGAGGTTGGATTTACGCCCAAACAGGATACATTCACGCATTCGACATTCGCTCCCGGCGAGGAATATCCTATTCTGATCGGCTTTAAAAGGTGAAAGATTGCCAAAGGGGATGTAAAAATGAGCATGAAAGATGTTAAAATTACGGAGTATAAAATTATTGAAAAACAGCCGGTCACCCACGACACCAGCAG
>CBFCYP010000217.1:0-4000 GCA_965602185.1 uncultured bacterium | reverse complement strand
GAGGGGATTGTCCTTTGCGCCAATACTCTTCATAAATTCGCCGACAGACTGCAGAAAGAAATCGAGGCGCCCATTATTCATATCGCCGAGGCTACGGCCCGGGAAATTAACCGGACGAAATTTTCTACAGTAGGGCTTCTGGGTACCATATATACTATGGAGGAAGATTTTTACACCTCAAAATTGGAGTCCGCAAACATTCGGACCATCGTGCCGGAAACAGAAGACCGTAAATTTATAAACGAAGTCATCTATAACGAACTGCTGAAAGAGATCTTCAAGGAAGAAAGCAAAAATAGATTTCTGGAAATTATGAAGAAACTGCGAGGGCGGGGCGCGGAGGGTATCGTTCTCGGCTGTACGGAGATTCCCCTTATCATTAAAGACGATGATTTCGACCTTCCACTTTTCAATACCACGGCGATTCATGCCCGGGCCGCGGTTGATTTTGCGCTGGATAAATAATGGATTGCGGACAACTTGATATGCGGCTGAAAAAGACCTTTAAGGGTGAATTTATTTACACATATTATTTTATCGTTTACGCCCTGTAGTGGCGGCTTACCGGCACAAATCTCAATAAAAACTGGTTTTTTTGCTATTTTGGACTAAATTTTGCTTGCGTTTTTGATTCATTCTGCTATATTGGTTTTGAAACAGTAACTGCTGTAAAGGGAGGACGATTCAAGAGATTCGCGGTTTTGACCGATAATATTAACGGAACCGAAAAGTCTTTGAAAGAGATAAGTTTATGGCAAATCTAAAAATGTCGCAAGTAGTTTCCATGAGGCCGGAACTGACCGTAAGGCCCGACCTGATCCAGTCCTTGAAACTCCTGATGGAGCCGATTTTGACCTTGGAACAGGTTTTGCGGCAGAATCTCTCTGAAAATCCGCTTCTTGAAGAGATTGAGGAACAGGAAGATATAGTCCCGCCGGAGGTCCCGGAACCCCGTCGAAAGGACGATCAGACTATCAACGAGAACAAAATCGACTGGCAGGAATACCTTGGCGAGGATAACGAATGGACGTCGGGATCGTACAAGGACTACTCCAGAAGGGATGATGACGATTACGAGCAGACCCAGGTGGTGGAAAAAACCCTTTACGACCATCTCTTCGAGCAATTGGGATATACCAGAATGACTGAGGAAGAGGTCGAAATCGGGGCTTATATAATAGGCAACATAGACGAATCCGGGTTTTTAAAGCATGATATCGAGACCATTGCTGAGGAACTTCAAAAGGACGCGGGAATTGTCAAGAAGGTATTGGAGCAGATAAAGAAATTCGATCCTCCGGGGATCGGCTCGTACGATCTTCGAGAGTGCCTGCTCGCGCAGCTTGAGGAACAGGGCTTGAAGGATTCTCTGGTATGGGAGCTTGTGGACAAACATCTCTACAGTCTGGATAAAAAGAGCGTATCGCAGCTTACCAGGATGACATCCACGACCCCGGATCGGGTACAGGCGGCCCTGGATATTATAAGAGGCCTCTCTCCGAGGCCGGCGCAGGGCAGATTCGCGGCTCCGGCGGCAATTGTGGTTCCCGATCTGATTGTGGAAAAAATCGATGATGCTTATGTCGTTTTCCATAACGATAAGAACCTGCCTCGCTTGCGGATAAACCAGAACTACCGATCATTGATAAAGCGCGGCAACAAAACCCCCGCCGACACCAAAAACTATGTGCGAGAGAAACTGGAACAGGCCCGGTGGCTGATAAACGCCATAAATCAACGCCGCAGCACGATGATCAGGGTAATGGAAGCTATCGTAGAGCAACAAACAGATTTTTTCGAGCACGGCGAGGATCATCTTAGGCCCCTGACCATGGAGCAGATAGCCGATATCGTGGGGATGAATGTCGCCACCATTTCGAGAGTCGCCAGCGGCAAATATGTACAGACGCCCCTGGGCGTTTTCGAAATAAAATATTTTTTCAATACCGGCGTCGCAACCTCCGGAGGCGAGGATCTCTCGAAAAGGGTCGTTAAGAATAAAATACAGCAGAAGATATCCGAGGAAAATCCGGCCATGCCTCTTTCGGATCAGGAAATAGCGAATATTCTGAAGGAGGAGGGGATCCAGCTGGCCCGCAGAACCGTGACAAAATACCGCGAAGAACTAGGGATAAAATCGGCCCGATTCAGAAAACAGACCGGTTAATAAAAGCCTTTCTCAAAAAAATCATATTGAAATCTCTGCCTGCGAAATTTATTTTTTTCGGGATAAATAACTTGATTCTCTTTTTTTTCCGTTCTAAATTATGATTGTTATTTATGGACCTTTGGCCTAAATAGCGAAGTCGGCCCCGGTCTTATTAAGGCCGGTTTTTCTATTAGTTGCGCGGTGAGATGATGGAAGAACAGACAAAAAAGGGACAAAAATCGGCTTTGGGACCCGCAGGGATCGCAACAATCAGATTCCCCGGAACCGTGAGTCACCTGGATAACGATCCGGATTATCATTAATAATCAGGAGTGATCAAATGGAGATTAGAACTACAGCGAGGCATTTTGAATTAACCGATAATTTGAGGAAATTCGCCGAACAGGAGATAAAGAGACTCGAGAAATATTACGACCATATCATCGATTGCCAGCTTACCATGTCGGTGGAGAAGTCAAGGCAGACGGCGGAGTTGACCGTGAAGGTGTACGGAACCAAGTTGATGGCCAAAGCGAAGGCATACGATATGTACGTGGCTATCGAGCAGGTCATCACCAAAATGGAAGTGCAGATAAAGAAATACAAATCCAAACTTCGAGATAAAAAAGGCGCGAAAAAATCGCCTCCCAAAAAGAGGCCGGTAATCCAGGAAGAGGCCGAAGAGGAACAGGAATAGAAGAGCATGCCCGGCATTACCGTAGGAAAAATTGTCGCGGAGAAAAGAGATTTTCTCGAGCTCTTCCCTCTTCTGGAGAGGGTCGGATACGAAAAAATTCTGATCAACGACCAGATACACAGGCCGGGCCTGGCTCTGGCCGGTTATACCGAGAGGTTCGCGAATAACAGGACCCAGGTTTTCGGGCAAACCGAGATCTCATACATGTTCAGCCTGTCCGACAGGAAGCTCGACGAATGTCTTTCGCAATTCTTTAAATATGATATGCCCCTTATCGTAGTTACCAAGGGGATGATACCGCCCGCGAAGTTTTTGGAGTATGCTAAAAAGAATAATACCGCCGTTTTACAAAGCAATCTATCGACGCTGGAGCTTTTCAACCGCTTATCCGCTTTTCTGCATAATATTTTCTCTCCCCAGACAACCATCCACGGCTCGCTCGTGGATGTTTACGGAGTGGGGCTGCTGTATACCGGAATTTCGGGAATAGGCAAATCCGAATGTGCCCTCGACCTGGCGGAAAGGGGCCACAGGCTGGTGGCGGACGACGTCGTCAAAATAACCAAAAAAGCGCCGGAGTTGATTGTCGGCCAACCCGATGAAAAACTGGGACATCATATGGAGGTCCGGGGAATCGGCATTATCGATATCGAAAAGCTTTTCGGCATAAGGGCCATCAGGGTGCAGAAACGGATTGAGGTGGAAGTACGTCTGGAACGATGGGAGGAGGGAAAAGAATACGACCGGCTCGGTATTGACGAGCATAAAACCACGATTCTGGGCGTCGATATTCCATACGTAGTCATTCCGGTCTCCCCCGGGAAAAATATAACGGTGATATCCGAAGTTATAAGCATGAATCATATGCTGAAAATTTACGGGGAAAACACCGCCCAGAGATTTATTCAGAAGCTTTCCGACGATATAGCGCGCCGAAAAACCACCCTGGAATATTTAGAGGCGGATATGGAATAGCCGGAGATTCCATTAATTTTATTAAAGGGAAGTTAATTACCGTAAATGAAAAATATCTCCATTGAACTAAGGGTCGGGCTGGTTGTTATTACAGCGGCCCTTATTTTATTCTTCGGTATTATCTGGATTAAAGACTACAGCTTGAACCTGAGGAAGCATGAGTATCAGGCCCTCTTCCC
>CBFCYP010000216.1:0-4022 GCA_965602185.1 uncultured bacterium | reverse complement strand
CCCAGAAAGAAAAATTCGCCGAAATGAGCCATTTTATCGGTAATCTTAAATCCCAATGACGGCGTCGAGAGATCCGGTATCGAGGACACGAAAAATATTATGACGGCCCATAAAATAGCCGGTATAAATGGTTTCAATCGTCCGCCCTTCATTAGAACAGACACTATAATCAATTAAAAATAAAATGCAAAATAAAAAGTCCGCCCGAAAGCGGACTTATGATATCGAATGAAAAGCGCCAAAAGACGTCAGCGTTTGCGTTTCTTCTTAGCTGTTTTCTTCTTAGCTGTTTTCTTCTTGGCTGTTTTCTTCTTGGCAGTCTTTTTCTTGGCTGTCTTTTTCTTAGCTGTTTTCTTCTTGGCAGTCTTTTTCTTGGCTGTTTTCTTCTTAGCTGTTTTCTTCTTGGCAGTCTTTTTCTTAGCTGTCTTCTTCTTGGCCGGCATGAATTCACCTCCTCTCAAAATTCATCGTTTTATGGTTTTTATCTCCAAGATATCCTTGGAAAAATTGACAATTAGCCCTTTTTTCAACCTTATTGATTTCAATATGCTTCTCAGTTTCGATTCCACAATATCCGTCAGATGATCGTCGGTGGAAATTAAAACCACCAGCGATTTATCCACCACAAAATCCAGGTTGTATTCTCCCGCGACCGATCCCTTATAGGATAGTTTTATATTTTTATGGCTTTCAAACGGAATATCGCGAAGCCCGAATTCGTGCGCCAGAGCCCTGCTGTATTCCTTTTTTCCGAATCCCAGCCCCATGTTCTTATGCACCTCAAGGGCGGAGTTGACCACCTGCGTTTGCAGGCCATTCATTACGGTCTTGGTGTCTACCACTAACTCGCTATCTTTCATAATGTTTCGTGTAACTTGAATAACGCAAATAACATGCCAAAAAAATGGCGGATACTCTTTTATCTATGTAATTCATTTAATGACATGCAATTAAGACGATCGAACGGTATCTTGTTGAACAACAATAAATTAAAATGTCGCGACATAGACGTCGCATTATTTATAAGAAAGTTACGGTGAAAAATTTTTTCCCTATAGCACGCGGTGTGACACCGGGGTCGCATGTGTATCCGACAACTAATCTTTCGTCCCTCGCTTCGTTTGTGACGGTTCCTTAATATTGGCCCGATTTAAGATCCTTTGGAACTGTTTTCTGTGCATACCGCCCATTCTGGCCGCCGCCGATATATTTCCGCCCGATGACTCCAGCAGGTTTATCGCGAAATCACGCTCCAGCGGAACAACCGTCTTTTCCCACAACTCTTTTTTATAATCATTTAATTCTTTAAGCGTATTCGGTTTTCTTTCGTATTTCAAACCCGTTCTTATTACGGTATCAGGCAGTTCATTAGGAGTTAAAATATTCCCCTTGCATAATACGACCGCCCGCTCAATTATATTCTCAAGCTCCCTTACGTTCCCCGGATACGGGTGACCTTTCAGATAATTCAGCGCGGTTACGCTTATGGATGATATCTGCTTGTCGTTCTTCTCTGCATATAGGCGAAGAAAGTGGTACGCCAGTGTCTCAACATCACCCTTTCTCCTGGATAGAGGCGGCAGGTTTATGGCTATTACATTTATTCTATAATATAGATCATCGCGGAATTCGCCGGTTTCGACCATCTTCATTAAATCTTTTTTGGTAGCGGATATGATTCTAACATCCGCTCGTTTCAATGTTGTCGAGCCCAGCGGTTCGAATTCATGCGATTGTAAAAACCTCAAGAGTTTGACCTGCAATAAGGGTGATAATTCTCCGATCTCGTCCATGAATATGGTGCCCTTATCCGCGATCTCGAATTTCCCCGGCTTGCGGCCGACCGCGCCGGTGAAAGCTCCCTTTTCATATCCGAACAATTCGGACTCCAGAAGCGTCTCCGGGATGGCCGCGCAATTTATGGCGACGAAGGGCTGATTTTTCCTGTCCGAATTATAGTGAAGCGCGCGGGCCAGAAGCTCTTTACCCGTTCCCGATTCGCCCTCGATCAAAACGGCGCTTTCGGTTTCGGCTACGTCCGCAACGGTCGCCAGAATTTTAGTGATCTGGGGAGAATTGCCTATAATTTCGTCGAAGTCGTATTTGCTTCTCAGATCTTCAATCAGAGTCTCCCTGTAATCCTCCAGCGCGGAGAAAAGCCTTTCGGATTCCACCGAAATGGCGATCTTATCTGTTATGGTTTGAAGCAGTTCGAGATCGAACTCGGTAAAACCGTTTTCATAACGAACCGAGTATAATATACCGAGAACGTCATCCCCCGATTTCAACGGGACACAGATTATATTTCCCGAATCGTTGCCCGCGTCTATTCTCACCGGATCACCGGTCGATATAACCGCGTCCGCGATCTGCCTGGAAAATTTATGTTTGCCGTTGGAACCGTTTTTTTTCGACGAATCGTATTTAAAAATGATCTCGCCGTCATCCCCCGTTATCCGCAGCGACGCGTAATCGCAGGCCAGAATTTCGGTAGTGGTCTGCACCACCCTTTTCAAGACCGACCTAAGATCCCTTTCGGATGTTACGTCGATGGAGAACTCATACAGCGTTTTATATATGTCGCGTTCCTTGGAGAGATATTCAAGGCTTGATTTCAGTTTGTCGTATTCGCGAATCAGTTTGGCGACGCGGGTATTCAGCGAATCCTCGAAACCCGAAAGCTTCTTTTCCACGGAATCGATTTTTTCATTCAGTATGGTATAATGTTTGGGCTTTTCCTTTTCTCTTGTCTCGGTGAGAAAATCCTTCAACGTGGAAATAGAATCGAACGATCTTTTTATCTGCGTCGCCGATTCTTTTTTAAGCTGCTTTAAGTTGGCGGCAAACTTTTCGCTTGTCTTTCCGATCGTCGCTTTCATAATGGCGAAAAGATTTTATGATGATTTTCAATAAACTGTCAAATTAAAAACTAGAATTATTTTTTATTTTTTAAATTAATTTTTGTTTAAAAAAGTATTTATTCGAGTTTGTGTTATTTTAAAAACGAATTTTATTTTTTTCTCTATGGAAATTTGTCACTATTGTAGGGATCTAATTAATCAAATCGGCGGGGGATTATTGTCCGGGGAATTATAGCTCCGGAAAAATAAAAATCAATCTTCCTTAAAGGCTTTTGAAAAATGCTCTCTCTTTTACGGGCGTTCAATTAAACGCCCCTGCCGCTAAGTGCGACTACATAATGAGGGCAAAACATGGGCGGTCGGTTTATTCGGCGGCAACCGGATGAAATAGACGCCAACCAAACAGGAGGATTTGTCATCCCGGTCTTGATCCGGGATCCATGCTGGGCCTCTCACGGGATTCCCGATCGGGATCGGGAATGACAGACAGGCCGATGGGTGCCCTTAACCTTGTTTCGCGGTCGTTTTATCCCTGGTAACCGAGCGCCTGCTTGGCAATCTTTATGTTTCGGGAATCATAGTTCCCGAAACACAAAACTGTTTTTTCGCCGCGCAGTAAGCCCCCCTTTGGTGACGTCAAACTGTTTACAAAGCCTTTAAATCGATTTAATGTCAACGAGAATCTAAACATCGGGACTGGAAAGACCCGACTATTAAAAGGATATGAAATTATTGCCAAAGATAATAGCGGCGGCTTTCCAGCCGCCGTATTTTACGCTCAATTATCTATAACCAAGTATTAGGCGTTTTTCAATAAGCCCTCAGGCGGGGTTTCCTTACGGCAAAGGCCGTAGGCAGCCATTTTAACGGCTATAGTTCATCGCTTATGGTAAATGCTCTTAAGGTGATTAAAAATTAAAAAAATGGAGCCCCGCACAAGGCGGGGCTCCATTCTCCTCTCTCGTCCTGAAAAAAAGCGTTCTACGGATTCGGCGGGCAGTCAACGCAATACATGGGATCGGCGCCGCCTTTGAAGTACGCCACACCGTAGGTGATATCGAGACCGTTATAGCTGCAGCTGCCGTTGACATCGCCGCAGTAATTCCAGCTGTTGCAGGGCGGACAATCCGGACATACGGGATCGGGGCCGCCTTTGAAGAA
>CBFCYP010000215.1:0-4036 GCA_965602185.1 uncultured bacterium | reverse complement strand
AAGCTTTCCTGAACTCGCCGTCCGTCGGGGCGGTGGTATGCCATCATTAAAAACGGCATAGCCTGACTCATCGGCGAGAAATCGCCCGATGCAACGGTCCATATTTTCAACCTGAAAGGAGGATCTTATGTACGTTGAGATCCTGAGAGGCATCCTGTTCGAGCATGCCGCAGTCTACAGGGCCGTAACCGTCGAGGAGTACAGGGCCAGGATCGTCTCGAGGGCCTCGCATGAGGCCGAATACGCCAGGCTCTGCGAGCTCTACAGCAGGGCTTTGAGGAGCGTCGATCCGTACCTGATGACCATGACCGCCGAGATCTACGAGTTTCTCGCGATTATGGGCATCCTCGCCGCCGAGTACTCCGAGTGGGAAATCGAGTTGGAGGAAGGTGACGGCAACAAACCTGACCGACAACCCTCGCTCAGGCGGCCCTGAATCCCCGGTCAATCAAAGGCCGGGGATTTTTTTTATAATGGTCGATGCGTGAATTTTATTCAATAGCGAGTGTAATGATGGTAGGGGGAGGGATCCGGCTCCACTCCGCCGTGCACTGCGTGCGTGCCAAATCGATGATTTTTTCTGATTTTCAATATCGATTCCGCGACAGGTATGATATCAAATCTATCCTGGTCAGGATCGCTTTAAGTTTGTCACCGTTCATTACGAGTACGGCCTCGCGGGAATCCGTAAACATTCCGGCGAGCGTTGATATGGAATCGTCCGGCGATACCTGTGGGATATATTTTTTCGCTACATTTCCGACGGGATCGTCCGGACCGCAAGACCTGGTGGTCAACGCTCTTAAAAGGTCGATCTCATAGACCATCCCGGATACCTTACCGTTGTCTTTCACCGGCAGCTGTGATATAACATATTTTTTCATTAGATCGATGGCTGCTCTAAAGGTGCTTTTCGATTCCACGATAATCGGTTTCATGATACCGTTTTTCAAAAGATCCGAAACGGTCCCGTTCATGTTTTCGTCAACAGGGAAACCGTTATCGGTCATCCATTGATCGTTGAATATCTTTGATAGATAACGCATACCCGAATCGGGAAGTATCACGACTATGATATCATCGGGCCCGGCGGATTCGGCCACTTTCAGGGCCGCGTGGACGGCTCCTCCCGATGAGCCTCCTGCGAAGATTCCCTCCTTGCGGGCCAGGTTCCGTGCCGTTATGAAACATTCGCGATCGGTAACCTGAATAACGTCATCGACAACGGAAAAATCCATGGCATCGGTTATCATATTCTCACCGATACCCTCGACCTTGTAGGCGTGAGCCTCTACAAGCTTACCGGTTTTGAAATAATCGTAGAAGACCGAACCCTCGGGATCGACGGCGATTACCTTAATATCGGTATTTTTCTCTTTGAGATACCTGCCGGCACCGGAAATAGTGCCTCCTGTTCCGATACCTCCAATAAGATGAGTGATCTTGCCCTCGGTTTGCTCATAGATTTCGGGCCCGGTGGTATAATAATGCGCTTCAATGTTGTTTTTATTATGATATTGATTCAAATAGAATGAATCGGGCGTTTCTTTGGCAATTCTTTTGGCGGTTTCATAATAACTCTGGGGGGAATCAGCAGGTACATCGGTGGGTGTAATAACTACACGGGCGCCGAATGCCCTCAGTAAATCGATTTTCTCGTTTGACATCTTATCCGGCATGGTGAAAATAGCCTTATATCCTTTTATGGCGGCGATCATGGCCACTCCTGCACCGGTATTACCGGAGGTGTTTTCGACTATGGTGCCTCCCGGTTTTAGGATCCCCTCTTTTTCGGCCTGCGCAATAACATAATGGGCCATACGGTCTTTGATGGAACCGGCTGGATTAAGGTATTCGGGCTTGACAAGAATCGTGGGGCCATCCCGCGGCGCCAGCTTATTTAATTTCACCAAAGGCGTATTCCCTATCGCCTTCAGAATGCTTTCCAAATAGTACATATGTCTTCTCCCGGTGAGAATTTTCTAACGAACGTTATTATAAAATATTAAAAATCGACCGTTTTAGTTTATTTTCGGTCAATGGGCAAATAAAATTCAATCGCTGTTCAACAGCTTTTTGGATAAGTGTCTCTTTTTTAAATAACCCGGTTCATTTTGCGTCAATATTTCTTTTATTTGAATTCAGACCAAACGGCACATAGGCTAGGCAGCGCCGGGTTAAGCCGGTGAAAAATATAATAGTCCCGACAACAGCCGGGACAATTGTCCAGGGTGTAGATTTTATCAGGATAACGGCCGATAGAAAAATGATAAAGCCTACAGTAAGCCTGATAATCCTGTCAATTCCTCCAACATTCGCGAGCATCGTTTCCTCCTTTTCAATGATAATGAATATCATTTATAATAACTACAGCAGGAACGGAGTTGTTTCTCAGGTCTCATTAAAAATAAAACTAGGGTTACCCAAACCATTTCATTTCGTAAACAGTTTTCTTTTGAAAACGGCATCGTAAAAGCTTATATTAGACGCCGTCTGGCATGATATTAACGATTTTCAAAGGATAGAGAATGTCTGAAAAAACGGAAAAACTGCTGAAAGAACTCTACGAGATAAACCATGAAGCCGCCGTTCTATCATCTTGTGGAGCGGTCCTCAACTGGGATGAGAGGACCTATATGCCCAGGGGCGGCGCCGAAAACAGGGCCAATATGATATCCCTTCTGGCCGGGATGGTTCATGAGAAACTGACCTTGCCCAGGATCGGCGAGATAATCAACGAGCTTTTAAGCGATGGTATAGACCCGAATGAGGATTCGATCGACGCGGCCAATGTCCGGGAACTGAAGCGGGACTACGAGCTTAGTATAAAAATCCCGAAATCGTTGGTCGAGGAGCTCTCTAAAACCATCACGCTGGCACAGGGCAAGTGGCAGGAGGCGCGAGCCAAATCCGATTTCCCGGCATTTCTCCCCTGGCTGGAAAAAGTCGTAAAACTGAAACAGCAGGTTGCGGAAGCTCTCGGATACGAGGGTAAACCCTACAACGCCATGCTCGATCTTTTCGAGCCCGGAGCAACCACCGATGATATCGCCAAAACATTCGCGGGACTCAGAGACGAGTTGGTAAAGCTTCTGGAAAAAATTAGATCATCGGGAAAAGAGCCGGATACGTCAATCATAACCAGGGATTACCCCGTTGAACTCCAGAAAAAGTTCGGCAGCGAGGCCTCCCAGGCGATCGGCTTTAACTACGATAACGGTCGTCTCGATGAGACTACTCATCCGTTCTGTATCGGTTTCGGCCCCGGCGATACCCGTATTACCACACGTTATAACAAAAACCATTTCCCCGGGGCTTTTTTCGGGATATTGCATGAATCCGGTCACGGAATCTACGACCAGGGGCTGTTGGCTGAACATTACGGTACACCCTGCGGTGAATCGATATCGCTGGGTATTCATGAATCGCAATCGAGGATGTGGGAGAACATGGTGGGCCGGAGCAAACCGTTCTGGAAATATTTCTTCCCCAGAGCGCAGAAAACCTTCCCCGACGCTCTCGGCAAAGTTACGCTGGATCAATTTTATTTCGCGGTCAACGATGTGCGGTCATCATTAATCCGGGTGGAATCCGATGAGGCCACATACAACCTGCATATATTGCTTCGGTTCGAGATAGAAAGCGGCTTTTTCAATGGTGATCTTCCCCTGAAGGACATTCCCCACATATGGAACGAGAATTTCGAAAAGTATTTCGGTATCAAGCCGCCCGATGACGCCAAAGGATGTCTTCAGGACATGCACTGGTCGGCGGGATTGATCGGGTATTTCCCGACATATACACTCGGTAATCTTTATGCCGCGCAATTCTTCGCTCATGCCGATAAGGAGCTCGGCGGTCTGCACGCCCATTTCGAGAAGGGCGATTTCAAACCCCTGTTCGACTGGCTGAGGAAGAATATTCACACTCACGGCCGACGTTACCGGGCGCAGGAGCTGGTAAAAAGGGTGACGGGTCAGCCGCTATCGCACAAGCCGCTGATAGATTATATGACTAGGAAGTTCGGCGAATTGTA
>CBFCYP010000214.1:0-4055 GCA_965602185.1 uncultured bacterium | reverse complement strand
AAATCGACCCAGTAGGGCGAATTGTTCAGGTTGGGGGTAAATGCTCCCGCTAATGTAAAAGCGACAAAAGAAAAAGCGCCGACGTACGGGGAATATTGGTAGGGCGGCGCCCCCCCGTTTTCTGTCAGAATAATAGGCCGCCAGAGATTCATAATCGAGAAATACTCGAGGGAGCCGCCGTGGGACGCGAATCCCTTAAAAATATCGGGGTGTTTCATAGCCAGCATGGCGGAGCCGTAACCTCCCATGGAATGTCCCATAAGGCAGCGTTTTTCGCGGTTCGGAACGGTTCTATAATTGGAATCGATAAACTGGACCACATCGTAGGCGATATAATCCTCAAAATCGCCATAAAGCGCGGAGTTTGCGTAAAAGCTGCCTATATACGGCCCGCAGTCAGCATCGGGTTTCGCGATTATTACCGGCTGAATAATATCGTTTCCGATTAAATCATCCAGGATGTTGATCAAATACGGATAGCTGTTGTTATCCCCACCACCCCCGTGAAGAAAGTATATCACCGGGTAATCGACAGAGCCGGTTGAATCGTAACCTTCGGGAAGATAGACGTCGACATAACGATTCTCGCCCAGCGCGTCGCTATAGAAGCTGGCGTTGTCAAGAGTCCCCTGAGCCAGGAGTATTGCAGGATATAGCAAAAATAATAAAAGTTTCTTCATCATTTCAATAGCACCATCCGTCTGGTTTAAACCGCATTTCCCGTCCGTACGTGTTAAGGATAAAAGCCTTCTTCATGCTATTTTCACCGATCTACCTACAATTCTAGCTAAAAATATACGGTTTTTATGAAAAATGTCAATCAATATCGACATTTTTATCGGGTATTAATTTAGAACCGTATCTTTCAAAATCCGTATCTATAAGCAGGATGATCTTTATTGACTTTTCGGTTATTTTTATTATTTAAGAACGTGCACAGCTTGGCCCCGACCTCAGGATTTAGAATAGCTTTCCTTATTTTCATAATATCGGCGATTTTTATCTTCACGAATACGAGTTTCGCGCAGCCAGATTCCGAAATTCCTCAAAATTCATATTTCAGGTTAGAGAGGATCAATGCCCTAATCGCCATGGTGCTTTTCTCTGTCGTGATTTTGATTTACACCCGTTGGGCCAGGGCCGGCAAAGATCTTTTCATACGCAAGATCAACGGCCTCGACGAGGTGGAGGAGGCGGTTGGCCGCGCCACCGAGATGGGCAAGCCGGTGCTGTTTGTCCCGGGGCTTCAGGAAATCGACGAGATCGAAACAATAGCGGGGATTTCCATTCTCGGTCGTGTGGCGCGCATAACGGCTCGCTATGAGACGCCCTTGCTGGTTCCGGTCAGGTATCCTATGGTGCTGGCCGCCGGGCAAGAGGTGGTTCAGCAGGCCTATATCGAAGAGGGCAAGGCGGACGCTTACAACAAGGATATCGTACGCTACGTCGCCGGGGAGCAGTTCGCATTCACCGCCACGGTAAACGGATTTATGATGAGGGAACGTCCCGCCACCAATATCTACATGGGGGCATTTTTCGCCGAATCGCTTCTTCTGGCGGAGACCGGCAATGCCGCCGGATCGATACAGATCGCCGGGACCGCCCAGCCGGCGCAGCTGCCGTTTTTCATCGCCGCCTGCGATTACACCCTGATGGGAGAGGAGCTTTACGCCGCTTCCGCCTATCTGTCCCGTGAGCCGCTACTATTAGGCGGTCTCAAGGGGCAGGATTGGATGAAGGTCCTGATTATAATTTTGGTATTACTTGGTATCATACTCGTAACCGCCGGTGTTTCCGACTGGTATCTGGCGTTGTTTGAAAGCGTGTAGATGAAAACCACTGTTCCGATAATAGCCGCCTTCCTTTCCGGCTTCGTCATGCTGCTGGCCTTCTTTTTCAATCCCGAAACCAGCGCCCTGGGCAAACTCGAACCGGAGGTTCTGAGTTGGGTTACCATAGTCGGGGGATTTACGCTTCTTCTCGGCGTTGTATCGATTATCCGCGTTAATTATAGTTCGGTCAAACGCAAATCATCGGGCTGGGGATATAAAGTGGCAACGCTGATATCGATTTTCGCCATGGCCATACCGGCTATTCTTCCGGTAAGATGGTCTTTCTTATTCGGCACCGGCACCGGCTCCATTTATGATTGGCTTTTCAACTATATCGATTCCCCCATGATGTCCACCATGTTCGCCATGCTGGCGTTTTATATAGCGTCCGCTGCTTTCCGGGCGTTCCGGGCCCGCAACGCTGAGGCGACCCTGCTTCTGATCACCGCCACCCTGGTTATGCTCTGGCGCGTTCCTATGGGTGAAGCTCTCCTGCAGGGCATTCATGAAAACCTTCCCAACTTAATTAATACATATATCATGAACGGCGCCAACATGGCTGTTCAACGCGGTATCATCATCGGAGCCGCGCTGGGCGCGGCGGCTATGTCGCTCAGGATAATGCTCGGTATAGAACGAACCTATATGGGGAAATAGGGATATGACAATACTTCTGGTTTTCGCTTATATACTCCTCATATTGATCGGTGCCTTCCTGCTATATATGACCTTTAAAACCGATGATAGACGATATATTTACGCGGCTGTGGCCTTTTATGTAATATTCCCGGTTATTGTTACCTTGAAACTGCCCATAATGTTGTCGCCCGAGGTAAAGCAGCTGTATGATGCCGTGGAGGCATTGCCCGATTCGTCCACAGTAATGCTGACCTTCGATTATTATCCCTCCACCCTCGCCGAAACCGAGCCGATGTCGCACGCGGCGCTGCATCATCTCTTCCGTAAGGATTGCAGGGTCGTTACAATGACCACTATCCCGCTGGGCGGCCCGTCTATCGCCGAGCGGGTGACCCGCGAGCTGGCGGAGGAATATAACAAGGTCTACGGAATAGATTTCGTCAACCTGGGTTACAAGGCCAATTACGTGGCGGTATTGAAGGGGATGGGCACCTCCATCGAGACCATCTATCCAACCGATAACTCCGGTACGCCGCTTTCCGAAATACCCGTGATGGAGAATATCGAAAACTATAGCGATATCGATTTCATTTTCGTGGTGGCCGATAACAGCATAGTCGATTACTGGATCTCCATTGTGAACGCCCAATATAACAACCCGGTCGGCACCGGGGTGACCGCGGTCATGGCACCAAGGTATTTCGCCTATATAAGCTCCGGCCAGATGACCGGCATGCTGGGCGGAATGAAAGGCGCGGCGGAATATGAAACCCTGCTGCAAAAACCGGCCGCCGCCAACATGGGTATGACCTCGCAATCACTGGTTCACCTGTTTATCATATTTTCGGTGATCGCGGGAAATATCATTTTCATAATGGGCAAAAAAGGCAAATCGAGGAAAAGCGTATGAGCCTTATCGAATATACGCAGATCTGGCTCGAAGCCTTTGTTACTCTCTCACTTTTCTCATTTTTATACAAAGATAACCCTTGCTATAAGATTACAGAGCATGTATTCGCGGGATTGTCGGCGGGCTACTATTTCGGGCTGATCTGGCACGCCGTAATAATCCAGCAGATGATCGATCCCATGTTCGATAACGGTAAATGGTGGCTGTTCATTCCGGGAATTCTGGGAGTTTTGATGTTCTCCAGGTTCTCCCAAAAATACAGCTGGATTAGCAGGCTGTCGCTGGCCTTCGTGATGGGCAACACCGCCGGTATATTTCTGCTTTCCGAATTGCACGGTAAAGTCCTTCCCCAGATGCAATCAACCATGTTATCGTTGGGTTTCGAAAACGGATTCGGCGGATTTCTGCTGGCCGTTATCGTAGTGGTCGGCGTGATCTCCACATTGACCTATTTCTATTTCTCCAAAGAACACAAAGGCCTGCTGGGAGGCGTCGCCAGAGTCGGGATCTGGTTTATCATGATATCCTTCGGTGCGCATTTCGGCTATACTGTCATGGCCCGTATATCGCTTCTCATCGGCCGGGTGCAGTTCTTATATTTCGACTGGTTCGGAAGTATCATAAACCTGTTTTCGTAGATAACGACGAAAAGTTTATATAATATTTATGTGATA
>CBFCYP010000213.1:0-4062 GCA_965602185.1 uncultured bacterium | reverse complement strand
GAGTGTCGGGAGCGCGGGGCTCCCGACCTACCGGCTGGTTACGGTCAGGAAAGGGTTCCTGACCGCGCATCGAGGCGTCGGGTTTGGGAAAAGATCAAACCTGACCTACGGCTCTAAATTTGGCGGGTTAAAATCGCTTGCTTAAAGATCCGGCAGGGCCTAAACTAATTTTATGGAAAATTATAGAATCGAACGGCTGATGGCCGGCGCCATTTTGCTTTTATGCTGGTGCCTGGCGGTATTATCCTGTTCCGATGGCGAGCTGGAGCGTCAGTTTATGATGGAAAAGGCAATTAACGATGCCAATAAGCTCAAGGAGCAGTTTTACTTTTCCGATGGCGGGCTTAACGATTCGGAAAGAACGGAATTGAGAGAGGCGTTCGAATCAATTACAGAAATGGTCTCGGTTCCTCCGGATGATTCCTCAGCTATAGCAAATTCTCCGGAGGCTTTGCAGGTATCATGGCAGTTGGCGGGGCTGGCGTATTACAATCTGGGCCTTATGGATATGGAGTTGGAAAATTACGACGAGGCGTTCGAAAATTTATCGGCACTGGTAAATCACTACGGATTCAGGCCTCACCAGGTTCAAAGGGCTATTTTCATGCAGGCGCTGGCACGTTACAAGCAGAAGAGATATTCGGAGGCGATAGTCTTATACAACCTGGTCGCTCAAAATTACGCGGAGATGCCGGAGCCGACATACAATCCCAACCTCGACGTTCTGGAATCGCCGCTTCTGGCGGCCAAAATTTACAGGGAGGCGGATGATAAAAGTAGATTCATAGAACAGACGGCCGACGCCATAGATTATTATTTTCATATAATAACCGCGTATGAGGGCACGCCCCTTGCCGACGCGGCGGTGGGCAAGCTGACCTCGGCGTTCTTACTGGGAGATCTGGCCGACAGCGCCATAGCGACTCTTTCGGCGATAAAGAATCCCGATACCGGAAAGATTCCGCCTCTGGTATTGCTCAATATCGGGACCATACAGGAAAGGAATTTGAAGGATTATAAGGCGGCGGAGAAAACCTTCCGGAAATTTATCGCCAATTATCCGGACAACCGGCTGGTCGTTTCGGCGCGGCTGGGAATCGGAATCGTATTATATCATCAAAAAGAATACGAAAAGGCGCGTTATGAATTCTCGTTATTGGACAAGATACCTAATGTACCGGTTAGTCTGATCGCGGACGCTCATTATCTTACGGCGGTCTGTTATGAGGAGGAAGGGAAATGGAACCGGGCATTGGGGGAATACGATTTTGTCTGGGTAAATCACGCCACCACAAAAAAAGGTATGGCGATACCTCTTCATATCGCCGAGTATTATCTTCGCGGCGGCAAGACGGATCTGGCGGCGCAATCATTTTCCGAAGCAGAGAGGGATTATAGAAAGCTGGCCGATACTTATGCGGCAAGACCCGCGATTGCGGCGTCGGCTACGGCTTATCTCATAAGATGCAATATCCTGCAGGAAAAATGGGAAGAGTCGGTGGAGATTTTAAAAACGCTGGCCTTAAAATATCCGGGGACTGCCGAGGGGCATTCGGCGTTGCCGCAGGCGGCCGATATCCTGGCCGGCAGGTTAGACAAGAGGCCCGAGGCGGCGGATCTTTTAAGACAGTATATGGAAAAATACCCCGAATCTCCGGCCAGGGATAGAATCGCCGCGTACGCCGATTCGCTGGATAGACTGTCTCAATGAAAAAGCTTGTTATCATACTTCCAATATTCTGTTTATTATTCTGCTCCGAACCGAGAAGGGGCACCGACTGGCCGACATTCCGGGGGAATTATCATCGCACGGGATACAGCCCCGATAGCGGGCCATCCGATAATCCGGAGGTCATCTGGCGGATTGATCTTCAGGCGCAGGCGTTATCATCACCGATAATCGCGGACGGCCGGATGTACCTCGGATACCACAAGGGCATGATATCGGCCGATCCTTATTCGGGCAAGATTCGCTGGGAGTTCTCGACTGAAAAGAAAGTGTTTTCCACCCCGACCTATTACAGGGGAGATATCGTTTTCGGTTCCTGGGACAAATATGTTTATCGATTGAAGGGCAGAAACGGCGATACGGTATGGGCCATCCCGTTTCCGGCGGCGGTCGATTGTTCGCCCGCGATAGTCGATGATGAGGTTTTCGTAGGCGATTTCACCGGCTTTTTCACGACGATAAATTTCGATAACGGAAATGTCGGGAGGATATTCCCTACGGGAGACTGGCTGGTCGGCTCCGCCGCTTATGACGGGGAAACGTTTTATTTCGGGAGCCGCAATTCGATTTTCTACGCCCTGAACAAAGAGAGTTTCAAGCCGGAATGGGAGTTTGACGCCGGCGGGGATATCAGCTGTACGCCGGCAATAGACACGGGACGGGTATATTTCGGATCCAACAATATGAAGTTTTTCTGCCTGGATCGCGGGACCGGCGCTCTGATATGGGAGTTCGATACCGGGGGAGCGATGTTCTCATCGCCGACCATCCATAACGAGAAGATCTTTTTCGGCTCCACCGACTCCACCATATACTGTCTTTTCCAGGATAGCGGCGAGGAGATCTGGAGATATCGCACCGAGGGGATAGTCTACTCGTCGGCGGCGGTGTGCGGAAACAGGGTTTATATCGGCTGTCATGACGGTTATATATACGCGCTGGATACCGAAACGGGCGTACTGGTCTGGCGGGAATTTCTCCGCGCCCCCATTACATCGTCGCCCGCCATCTATGATGATATGTTAATCGTCGCCAACGACAACGGCGTCGTTTTCGCGTTCAGGTAAAAGCAGCCTGTAACAACCGCTTCCGTCGGAAATAATCTTTATAGCCAGTTTGTTATCTCTTAAAACCCTCCTCAGCTTGCTGATATATTTCGCCTGATTCAATCCCGGTTCCAGGCTGTCTTTATGAACCCAGGGGTTATCGGATTTTATCCCCCACCACAATTTCTGGAAATACGAATAAAGCCGGGGTTGAAGGTATAATGAATTTCCCGCGATTTTTATCTCTTTCCTTAACCTTCGACTCTTTCCCGTGAAGATAGTATCACTTCCGGAATCCGGCGGCAAATCAGGAGAGGTTCTCATCTCAGTTTTATCAGGCCTATTTATTTTCTCCATAACTCTTGCAAGAATTTTTGACGGTAGAATCTCACGTATAAATGTATAATCGGAGTTTTTTATATCATCGATAGAGCTGATTCTGAAATCGTATAATCTACTTACGAATTCTCTATCCAAGCCAACGGCCTCGGCTATCCCGATTTTCTCGGTAGGAAGACCGTGCTTTAATTCTATCGCGAGCGCGGCTAGATCCCCGGCAATCGTTTTATTCTTTTCCGCTGAGGCAATATCCATTTCCAGAACTTTCGATATTGTACTTACAATCCAGCATAAAAGGGAGCCGTCCTGGCGCAGGCCGCCGGAGCCGCGGTTGAATAGCATTTCCAGGTCCCTGGTCGGTCTGCCGGAAATCCATTCCAGCGCGAACAGCATCTCAAAGAAACGGCGGTTGGGTAAGCCGCTTTTTGTATCAAAAAACTTTGATGCCAGGTATTCGGAATTTCCCAGGGCGCCGTGGGATAGTTCGTTAAGACGTTTGAAAAGAGCGTCGGATGATACATTATTCAGGGAGTAGTAACCGCAGTTGTCGCGCCATTCTATAAGGCCGAAGGAGAAATAGATCCAATCGAGGATGCTGGAAAGTTCGTTTTCGATAGATTTTTCATAGATATCGATTATCGATTTTGCCGAGAAGCCGCTGGAGGAAAGTATTTCCCCAAGTTTTGTAACCTGAATTTGATCGCCGATATTGCCTTTCACCAGATCGCTTTTTTCGAGTAATTCCAGGACCGCCTCCGCCGTTTTTGATATATCGTCATGTTCGACAAACCGGGACCAGAAGGTATCGGAAAGCGCACTGTTTATTTCGGATCTGGAGCCGATGATGCCGCATGATATTAACCGTACCAGAAATTCCGGCAATTGTTCTTCGGTCAGGCCGGACGTTATGAGGGAGGTATCCCCGTAGATATAGTTTTCCCAGAGGAT
>CBFCYP010000212.1:0-4069 GCA_965602185.1 uncultured bacterium | reverse complement strand
TCCACCGGCGCCCACTCGCCCAGCTTCTCGGAGTATATTTTGCACGGTCCTTCGGATTTCCATGTTTCGTTGGAGTTATACTCCCATCCCATATAATCCGATCCGCCACCACCCACGGTGGTAACAAAACTGCGATTGGACAGATGACCGATATATCGCGCCTGTGCCTCCGGCTTTTCCTGGTCGCCGCCCGAGGGATCCACTGGAACCCAGCCGTAACCCGGAAAATATACCTGGCACCAGCGATGGAAAACTTCGTCCTCGCTGGCCAGGTCACCCCGTTGAATGACACAGCCCTCATACCTCGCCGGAAGGCCTGCTGCCCGACACATGGCGATGAAAACAAAAGAATACTCCGAGCAGGAACCGTTACCCCGCTCCAGCACGGTGGGAGCGATATTCCACCAGCCGACGCGTTCGTAATACATGTTATCGATTATGTAACGGAATATCTTCCGCATTACCCAGTAGGGATTGGTCTCTTCGCCAATAGCCTTTTTGACCGCGTTTTTTATAGTCTCGGATTCAAGAGCGAACTTGGTATCATTTATTAGATATTTTTCTTTTATCTCCTTGGGGATATCCTTCAGGGAACCGACCTTTTCCGGCCTGATAAAATACCAGTGCTCGGATAATTCAACTTCGGTTTTGTACGACGCCTGCACCATCTCCCCCGGTTTAACCTCATCGAAATGAAACCGGGCTACTTTCTGATCCCACTGATCCTCGATGAAATCGTGTTTCACCAATGATGAATATGTCGGCCTTTCTACGAACTTCTGGCGCGGCGAGCTTTCCGGCACCGCCAGGTAGATATTCAAATCGGTTACCGTCCCGGGCCCGTAATTCCGGAACTGATGAGTATAGTGGAGAGATTCGTAAACAGGATCAGCGGTTTTATATATCTCATCATCATCGGTTATTATGGCGTAAAGAGAATCGGACTGGTAGTCGGCGCAGTAAAGTTTATCATCGAGAATCGCCAGCCCCCAGGCGTATTTATCCGGCGCGTCGAACATGATGATCACCTCGCCGGTTTCCGGCCAGATCATGTAGATACGGTCGGCGCCGCGATCAGCAACCCATAGATATTTACCATCGAATGCCAACCCGGTGGGGCTTTTCGATGGCGACGCGAACTTCTTGATGGTCGTACCGTCCTCGGTGGAGATTTTAAGAAGTTTATCGGCCTGCGAATCCGCTAGCCACAGATATTCCCCGTCCCAAGCCAGACCCGCAGGACGTTCTGCCGGACACCAGATCGTTTTCACGCTTACATGACTCTCGGGATCGATCTGGTATATCAATCCATACTCAACGTCCACCAGCCAGAGGTATTGACCATCATGAGCCAGCCCCTGGGGCCTGAACCCGGGAGCGCTGAACTCCGATTCAACCTCGCCCGTCCGCGGATCGATCTTATATATTTGATCGCTCTTGCAGTCCGCCAGGTAAAGAAAACCGCCGCCCGCGGCCATACCGGTGGGGCAGCTGTATGGTGTTGGGAAACTTTTCTCCACATCGCCGGTTACGGCGAAAGCAGCTGAAATGAAAAATAACCCTGACAAAACGATAAATACTGATTTCATCATTCCCTCCTGTCTGCAGGTTTATGAAGGGAATATAGTATATTATCTCGACGGCTTTCAAGGGTTTTGAGAGATGAACTAATTAAATAAAAAGAGAGGGTTGGTGCCCCACAGCTTGCTGTGGGTTCTGTATTACTATCACCAACAAAAAAAGGGAGAGCCTTTATTAGCTCTCCCTTCAAAACCGGTTTTTCAGCCGGTCTTAGTATTTCAGGCGAAAAGATATTTTAATATCTCTTGTATCCCGATTTCTGATAACCGCCGCGGTCGCGGTTTGATCTTTCCTGGCGGGGACGCGCTTCGTTGACCTTGATGGTACGTCCTTCGTATTCGGTCTCGTTAAGCTCTTCAACCGCCTTGGCGGCCGCTTCGGTCGTGTTCATCTCCACAAAACCGAAACCGCGGTCGCCGATAACCTTGGCTTCCTTGACTTCGCCGAATTGCGAGAAAAGTTCTCTAAGATCTTCACCTGTTACTGAGTAGGAAAGGTTTCCTACATACAAATTGCTCGATTGCATTTCTTGCCTCTTAAGCTTTTCATCTTTGAAAAACATTTTCATGTTTTGAGGCAAATGCATCGTAGCGTCATTACCGTCAACATCATAAATATTTCCAAAGAATGGATTAATTTTTAAAGTCGTCTTTTCCGAAAAATCAGTTTTTCTCTCCGTTCACCTCCTGGATAATATTGCCAATCTGTCAATATACAACAGCTGGATCAATTTTCCTAACATTATCTTTATCGGTTCAATAAACGTAGAGTTAACAAGATTTGTTCCGAAGATTTTATATTTTAGTCGTAAATCGGGTTCTGCGCCCGGCAAATAACCCCGCACCGGTCTCCCTCAACCCGCCGCCCTTGCCTTCCCGTCTCCAGGACAGAATAATCCCCACAATCCAGGTCGTGAATATCATCACCACTCCCACCACGGTCAGGACGCTAATCTCTTGCGCGGCTTGAAGATTGCCGCCGATTGCGTATGCCAGACCCATAAACAGGAAAAACAACGCCAGCAGGCTTGCCAGCACGGTGCCCCACAGCAAGCTGTAGGTTACCCATTATCTATATCAATCATCCGGCCCTCTATGCGAGGTGGCCTCCTCATCGACCCAAGCCTCTTCCTCCCAGACCATGCCTTTGCGTCCGGGAACCTTGCGGATAGCCCCGGCCCGGTAGAGCCGGCAGCTTTTGGGACCGTAACAGAAAGTCTCGAAGCGGTATTTTTTTTGCGACGGGTTCCACTGGTCGATGGTCATCTCCACCGGCATCCGGCATCCCCAGATGCACGTCGAGCATCTGGCGTCGTAAGTTCGGGGATCCAGGCGCCGATGGCCGCGTTCCCGGTACGTCGGGAGATCTGGCGGCACAACCAGAAACGGCGGGCCTTTGGGCGAAGGCGCTTCAGGCAATTTAACTATTTCTATCTTGCTTGTTTTGTAATATTGAGCCGTCTCCAACCGCGGGTCCCGAACCATAAACGATTCACCGCTTAATTCCATGCCGACCTGAAACCGGTAATTATCATGGGCCGCTTTGCCGACGGCGATCAGGAACTCGCCGGACTCATCGCTATATCTACCGTTAATTGCGAGGATATAACCGAGGTAATTATGATACCTGATATCGAATGACCGCAGAAGCCTGATCCGCGGCTGGACGGATAAAAGATACCCGCGCCATTTGATTTTTCCCATATCGGGGTTTTCTCTTTCCAATTGTCTTTCCCGGCCCCACACGCCCAAAATACCATGTGCCTGCGCCGCGTAGCAATAAATAAATGATACTTTACAGTGGTTGGCGGACGTCGTCGTCTGCCAACATAATGTTGGTGCACCGGGAGGTACACCAACCACACATTAAACGCCCGTCTCCGCGCCCCAGACCTGGTCGCCGTCCGAGTCGCAGCCGCGGTAGGGGGAGTCAATCATCCGGCCCTCTGTGCGCGGTGGCGTCCTCGTCGACCCAATCCTCCTCTTCCCAGACCATGCCTTTGCGTCCGGGCACCTTACGTATGGCTCCTGCCCGGTAGAGTGGGCAGCTTTTGGGGCCGTAGCAGAAGGTTTCGAAGCGGTATTTCTTTTGCGACGGGTTCCACTGGTCGATGGTCATCTCCACCGGCATCCTGCAACCCCAGATGCAGGCGGAGCATTTGGCGTCGTAGGTGCGGGGATCCAGGCGCCGATGTCCGCGTTCCCGGTACGTCGGAAGATCGGGCGGCACAACCAGAAACGGCGGGCCTGCAGGCGGCGGCTCAGCGGGATGTTTTTCTATATTGATCCCACTTGTCTTGTAGAATCCGGCGGTTTCGAGCCGAGGATCCCGAACCGGGACCGATTCGCCGCTTATTTCCATGCCGACCTGAAACTGGTAATTATCATGGGCCGCTTTGCCGACGGCGATCAGAAACTCTCCGGTCTCATCGCCATATCTACCGTTAATTGCGAGGATATAACCGAGGTAATTATGATACCTGATATCG
>CBFCYP010000211.1:0-4123 GCA_965602185.1 uncultured bacterium | reverse complement strand
GTGCCGTCGGAAGTTACTTCCGACGGATTCAGAGGAGTTATGGGATTAAGACATAGAAAAGGAATAACGGTGCCGCTCCCCCCGCCGCAGGCGGGGTTTGGGAGCGATAGAAGGAGTTATCCCAATCCCAAATAAATTTGGGATTGCCACCCGCCAATATATTTACTCACCAGATTCAAATTCAATTACATTATATATTTCGTTCTTATCAAACATATGGGGCAGCGCTGGTGCGCCACCTACCAGGTGGGTTTTTTCTCTGCTCTTTTTTCCTCCATCCCACCCGTTGGGTGGAGCGCCAATCCTACTCCGCCGCCTCCCCCAGCGCCTCTATGTCCGCCAGGTCCCGGTGACGCCCCAGCGCTCTCTTATTGGCGATGAAATCCTCTTTACCGATAAAATAAACGGGCACGTCGCCATAATCACCGGTTACTCTATTCGCGGCGACCTGCTTCCACGTAAGGCCGGTAATGGAAGTTGCTATAACGATACGAACAGGGGCCACCCCAAGCTGAATTACCCTTCCCGGCAGCGTAAGATCATCGTTCGATAAATCCAGATCTCCAAAGCCGAATTCCTCGAGCGCGCGTAAGATTCTTCCGGCGTTGTCGCTATCCGGTTTTACCAGGATGTCCAGATCGCCGGTATAACGAGGCGCCCCGTGAAACGCCAGCGCGTAAGCCCCGATAATTACATAATCAACCTCGCGCGCGTTGAATAACTCTAAGAGTTCTTTGAAGTCCTTCTGCACTTCCATCGAATTGTCTCCTTAGAATTTCAACCGCCTCAATGCGTTCACTGTGGGATTTTGGCAGCCAGTAGGCCAGATTGGTTGTATCGGAATTGTCGTCTAAAACGTCCTTTTTTATGATCTTCCTAATCAAATTCAATCTCCATTCTAGATTTCTATTATAAGATTAACGGTAGCGCAAGTCAATAATATTAAATCAGTTGAAGGTGGTCTGTAGCTGTAGGCGGGGGGCTCGTCCCCCCGCAGGTTGTCAAAGGTAGATTTCGCCTTTTATAACAATGACGGCATCACCAATTATCTCTACCCTCTCACCTTTAACAACCACGTCCACCTCGCCGCCCCGGGCGGATGCTTGATAGGATCTTATACGGTTTTTTGCCAGCCTATCCGCCCAGTAGGGGCCCAAAACCGTATGCGCCGCACCCGTTACCGGATCTTCGTCTATCCCGTAAACGGGAGCGAAAAACCTCGAAATTATGTCGAATCCGTCCTCCCCCCAGCGCGACGTTACCAGGAAGCCGCCGTTTTCAAATGTCTCCCCGACATTACGCAGATCGCCGAAATTCGGTTTGAGGTTCTTTACGGTTTCCGGGCTCTCGACCTCGATTAGTTTCATATTCAAATTCCGGCTCGAGGCGGTATTTTCTGCATTTTGAATCCCCAGCGCTTTGATGGCATCCGGCGGGATTTCGGTATTATCTGTCGGATCGCAAGGAAAATCCATCGCCAGTTTTGCGCCCGTTTTCCTGACTATCAATTCGCCGCTTTTGGTAGAAAAGCGAAGCTTCTCGGAATTGTTATGGTATTCATCATACAGCACTTTTGCGGTTGCCAGAGTGGCATGACCGCATAAGGGAACCTCCACGGCAGGCGTGAACCATCTTAAACCAAATCTTGACGCGTTCTCAAATGATTTATTGTCGGTCGGTACGCAAAACGCGGTTTCCGAAAGATTCATTTCAGTGGCTATCGACTGCATCAGGTTTTCAGACATATCTTTCTTAAGAATACAAACTCCCGCCGGATTTCCCTTAAACGCTTGATTAGCAAAAGAATCCACCTGGTAAATATTTATTCTTTTCAAAACTATCCTCCTTATTTCATGTAGTATACGGTAATGAATAGGAAATGTTGAGGAATTTATTTGACAAACGGTTTGTTAATTATTATTCTATTATGTGATGGTTAAGAGAGTTACGATTTTTCTGGTCCTTATGGGGCTGGCGATCTGTTTCGGGTGCTCCGAGAATAACAATCCCTATGATCCGGTGTATCTCAGGGAGGGTAAAATCAGCCTATTCAATCAATCCGGCGTAAGAATTCGACTGATGGAATTTACTCAAAAACGAGGAGATGAAGAGGTAAGCGCTGTTCTTGACCGTTCCCTGGGCATCGGTTTTAGATATTTTTTCAACAATCTGCTCGATGAGGGCGAGTCCGATATGTTTCCGGGCGGGGATATGATCACCGTTCGCTATATTGCCGACGTTCCCAATCCCGACGATCCCACGCGGCCGCTGTTTGATCAGACTATCGGTCATACTATCAATGGTATCACCGTATACTATGTTAAAACAGGTGGGCGGTATACCGTACAACCGTAATTCGCTATATTTTATTATTTTAAGTATCCATTCTTTTTTTCATCCATTTATTGCGAAACGGGCAAATAATTATTATATTTCTCGACTGAAACGGTTCCTGTTAAGATTAAAATGTAACTGATAAGGTACTGCAATGGATAGAAAATATCGAATCTTACTGGCGAAACCCGGTCTCGATGGTCATGATCGGGGAGTGAAAGTCATCGCGGCGGCTTTAAGGGATGCTGGGTTTGAAGTGATTTATACCGGCCTCCGTCAGACCGGCGATCAGATTGTCGCGGCGGCCGTCCAGGAGGACGTTGACGCCGTGGGATTGTCCATACTCTCCGGCGCGCATATGACTTTGTTTCCCATGGTAATAGACGGCTTGAAAAAAGCCGGCGCCGATCATATTTTGCTTTTTGGCGGAGGTATAATCGCCGATGAGGACATCGCGAAGCTCAAGAAAATGGGAGTTGGGGCGCTCTTCACTCCGGGCGCGTCCACCCGGGAGATAATCGATTACCTTAACGAGGTTCTCCCGAAAACCCATAAAGAAGATAAGATAGTTTAGGTTAAATAATAAAACATAAATCATAAGCGAGGAAACATGATAAGATACAACGTTGATGAAAGTCAGCAGGCCATACGGGACAAGGTCGCTGAATTCGCCAAAAAGCATATCGAGCCGGTTTCAAAGGAACTGGATCATCGTGACGATCCCGATCGCTTCGCCATGGATCTGTACAAAAAACTGGGTAAGGCCGGGTTTATAGGTATGCGTATGCCCAAGGAATACGGCGGCGGGGGAGTATCCGCCCTGGAGCACACCACCATGATAGAGGAATTCTGTTTTTACGATCCCGCTATATGCCTGCTCAGCGCTGTGGCCGAGCTGGCCACCTACCCGATATATGCTTTCGGTAATGACGAGCAGAAAAAGAAATTTGTCCCCAAATGCGCGTCCGGTGAATGGATACCCGCCTTTGTTCTGACCGAACCTGAAGCCGGTTCCGACGCGGTTAACCAGAAATCCACCGCCGTTCTTGACGGCGACGATTTCGTTATCAACGGCGAGAAGATATTTATCATGCACGGCGATGTAGCCGATATATTTGTGCTTTTCCTTAAATACGGAGGCGATCAGGATGAGGGTAAAGCCTCCCGCAAGATTTCGGCTATACTGGTGGAGACCAAAAAGGACGGCAAGTATATCCCCGGCTTGAAAACCGCTACCCTGAAAAAGAAGATGGGGATGAGGGCCGCCACCACCGGGCGAATCTGGTTTGACAACGTCCGCGTGCCCAAGGAAAACCTCCTCGGCGGAGTCGGTAAGGGGTTCAAGATCGCCATGAACACTCTCGATGGCGCCCGGGTCGGCGTGGCCGCACAGGGTCTCGGCATCGCCATGAGGGCTCTTCACGAGTCAATCGATTACGCCAAGAAGAGAATCTGTTTTGGCCAGCCCATCGGCAAGTTCCAGGCTATACAATGGATGATCGCCGATATGTCCACTCAGCTCGAGGCAGCCAGGATGCTTACCTACAAATCCGCCATGCTGGAGGACAAGGGGGAGAAATTCTCCTTTGAGGCCTGCCACGCCAAGCTCTACTGCTCCGAAATCGCGAAATTCTGTGTCGACCGCGCCATGCAGATCCATGCCGGTTACGGCTATATCGGCGAGTTCTCCATAATCGAAAAACTCTACCGCGATCAGCGCATCATGGAGATCTACGAGGGCACCTCGGAGGTCCAGCGACTGGTAATCGCCAGCAGCCTTTTGAGATAA
>CBFCYP010000210.1:0-4138 GCA_965602185.1 uncultured bacterium | reverse complement strand
AAATGCTGCTTTTGAAATAATATCATTTAGGGAGTAATTAATTGTGACCTTAATTGCTCCCTTCTTTTTATCCGATCGATCCCGGGATCCGATTTCAGGAAATTGAAATCTGAAGATCTATGGTAGATTAAGCAGACACGAAAATAGTTATTGACGTCATTATTATCCGAGTTATATCTTATAACGGTCGACCTGATGGTCATTCGTGCATACTTTGGTGGACATCTTTGCTGCCCGGGAGATATTTTGAGAAGCGCTACAGCCATTTCGCCGAAAAATATAAGATAAATATATAAATATTAATGGGTGAGGTGCGGCCAAAAATTCTTTTGCCAAAAAGCGAGGATAAAATGAAATTGACAGTTCTTGTGGACAACAACACGTATATCGATAAATACCTTCAGGGTGAACCCGGTTTATCGATTTTTATTGAGGATGGGGGGAAAAAGATCCTTTTTGATGTCGGGTATTCAGATATATTTATAAAAAACGCCCAACAACTCTCTATAAATTTGCTGGATGTTGATTTCGTCGTGCTGTCCCATGGCCACCTCGATCATACCTGGGGGCTGATTCCGCTTGTGCAACTCTATTCGGAAGCGGTATTCAAGGGACAGCATTTTAAAAAGCCCAGGCTCGTGACTCATCCCCTTACATTCGCGAGTAAAACCCATAACGGTTTGGCGGAAATCGGCTCTCTGCTTTCAGAAGACAGGCTATCCGACTATTTTCATGTTGAATTGAGTAAAGAATCCGTTTACCTGACTGAAAAAATGGTGTTTCTGGGAGAGATTGAAAGAACTAACGATTTTGAAGCAAAGGTTCCACTCGGCAAAACTAGAGAAGGTGGCGTTGAAAAGGATGATTTTCTGATTGAGGATTCTGCAATGGCCTACAAATCATCCGAAGGTTTAGTAATTATCACCGGATGTTCTCATTCCGGGATATGTAACATTGTGGAATACGCCAGGAAGGTCTGCGACGACGATAGAGTGGTCGATATCGTAGGCGGCTTTCACCTACTCAATCCTTCCAAAAAGCAGTTGCATGGAACGATTGAGTATATGAAATCCCTGCGGCCCGGTTCGGTTCATGCATGCCATTGCACCGATTTAAAATCAAAAATGGCGTTATCAAAGGTTATCGATCTTAAAGAGGTGGGAGCCGGCCTAAAACTCGAGTACTGAGTTTTGCTTGGAATGGTTTTTATGATAGAGGAAGGAGTCGGTTATGGAAGCTTCTATAAAACATCGAATTGAGTCCGTCGATCTTCTCAGGAGCGCGGTAATGATCCTGATGGCGCTCAATCATACTCCCGGTATAACACTGGCTTTTAATTACTCAGGCGCTTCTCCGGTTCGGGATAATAAAGATCCTTCTCTCCCATTTTTGAATACCGGATAGCAACCGTCCACGTCCCCATCCTTGTTTCTTACGATTTTTATGCGTGCATCTCCAATATCTTCAGCTTCGAAAAGATCAGGAGTTATGGGGATCATTTTAAAATCGGTACCATTGGGAAAGCGCCAGTAAAGCTGCCCTTCTTTGATCAGGATAGCAAACCGACCATAGGTTCCTGTGTACTTCCCCATCTCGTTTTCTGTCAGAAAAACAGGATTCAGCTGCGCTTCAGCGTTTGTTAAATGCCAGTTCAGATCGCGCTTGATATCCTCATCGTGATTTTTTCCTATCAGTCTTTTTAGCGCTTCAATATGTGTGATTTTCAGAGCCTTGCTGGCAGGGGCCTCGATATCGGGTTTCACACCGACCTTCTCCCAGCTGGTTTTAGTTACGGGATTAATAGGCCTGGCGATGGGAATCTTCGTCCGCACCTGAAGGCTCGGAAAATCATAGTACTCAACCCAGTGTGCCGCGCCGGCGGTCGATTCACCGATAATCCTGGCCCTGCCGCTATTTTTCAAACCGTACGTGAAAGCCTCGGCGCCTGATGCGGTATTCGGGCTGGTCAGGATATATAAATCGGCGTCGATCATTTTTTTACCGGGTACATAGGCGTAGGTCCAGGATTGCTCCAGGGAATCGGTTTCAGTAAAATAGAGGCTGTTAATCTGTATAGGCTCCTTGAAAAAATAGCTGGATAATAACCTCACCATTTTTTCCTCGCCGCCGCCGTTATAACGCAGATCGATTATTATGGCATCGCAGTTTTCCAGAAAATTCATGGCCGCCACCGCAGTCGGCCCGGCGTAAACAGGATCATCAAATCGGTCCAGTCGAAGATAACCGATATTGCCCGGCAGGCACTCTACCTTTTTAAAATAGAAATTCTCGCGAGCTCTTTTCGCGATTTCCTCATCGGTTATTGTGTCGCCGATTGCAGGGCTGAAATCAGCCGGCGACATAACGGAAATCCTGATGTGAAGGTCGTGCGATATTTCCCTCAGATCATTTGAGAGCTGCCTTGTCAGCTGGTTCAGGTCCCCGATCTCATCATAAGCGCCTTTTTTGTATTTATTCTTAATCTGTTTATCGAATTTTTTAGCCTGGTCGGGATAGAGATAATGTAATTTAAATGCACTTAGGACAGAATCGATAACCGCGGATTTTGCCGAATCGTCCATATCAGGGTCCTGTTTTTGTGCTGTCTGCCCGTAAAGAGGTAAGCACGTTATCATTGACAGGATACTTATAAGCGCTAAGATTTTCGAAACTCGACGACAATTAAAATAATTCGGCCTGTTCATTTTTCCTCCTCGAAAAGTTTAATCTGTCCTGTGAATACTATTTTTCCAATCGATCGTTAATACGTTCATACATGGAGCGTCTATCCAGGGCCTGTTCCGTTTTCCTGATGGACTCCCAGAAATTATTCCCGGACTCCCGGCACATCTCATCGGCGGCTTTTCTGAAGGCCTCCCAGATAGGCTCCAGCCTGGCGACCGTTTTTTCCCCCTTTTTTGTCAGGAATAGATTTCGGCGTCGCCTATCCTCACGGCTTCTACGCGATCCCACAAAACCTTTCTTGATCATTTCGTCCGTTACCTCTATTACCGAGGGGTGCGCCATCCCCAGGGCGTTCGCTATTTCCGTTAATGCCAATGGTGAGCGATACGCCAGAATATGGAAAATGGGAAACCAGCTTATGGCAAAGTCAATTTTCTGAGACCGATAAACCTTCTCACCGTCGCTAAGAAGCCTGATTAGCAGACGTCTCAGACGGCTTGCCAGCCCAAGCGGTCCTATTTGATCGAAATAATCCAATTCGGTTTCCTCCAGTTAACCTGTCGTTTCATTGAAATATACGTAGGAACCTACCTAATGTTTCAGAAAGTATTTGATTTGCTTTATGCGGAATCCCGTCAATCAGGAAAAGCGTGAGAAAAATCCGACATGTTATTTTAATTGTTACGGCTAAGGTGCTTTATAATATGGTTTTATATTATATGGATCGCTCGACAGGATTATAATCCGAAGGTCAACGGTTCATGGAGGGTTTATATGGCGTTATCAACATTTATACTTTCGCATTTAGATCCGGGCTTTTTGTTTATTCGCTATCATCCTGTTTAATCCGATCTCCCAGCCGGTAATAATTAAAGTCTCCCCCGGTAGCCCAGATAATGGGATGTACTTTCCTGAAATCGAGTTTGTTATCGGTAAGACAGGAAGTATCGGCGTAAGATTTCACCACCCGTCCGATTATGCCGTCATTGAGATCGTAATCGAGGATTTCGGTTACCTCACACTCTATATTTATGGGGCACTCCCTGATCATGGGAGCGGTTTTGAGTTCGCCGTAAAAGTTATCGAATAGCGAACTCTTGTCGATATCCCGTCCGGATTTGCTGCCGCATATATTTGTTTCGGCCAGAAGCGCTTCGGAGGGGATATTAACGCTGAAGGTCCTGTTTTCATGAATCCCGATGCGGGTATAGCGCTTTTTGTAAAGGCTGAAGAAAATATGCTTTCCGAAATTGAAGGGTGTCATATAGCCTATAACAAGGTAATTTGGTTTGTCGTTAACGATCGCGCCTACCAGAACCACCGGCAGGGGACTGAGAAGATTTTCCTTAAATTCGGTTTTTTCCATTTTTCTCACCTCGATTTAATACCTATATAGATGTGATCGAATTTGATATTATTTCAATGATTCTCCTGCAGTTTAAGTGTATTATCG
>CBFCYP010000209.1:0-4139 GCA_965602185.1 uncultured bacterium | reverse complement strand
GGACGGAAAAAATTACAGTCACATCGGAAGACAGGGCGAAGTGGGTTCACGATTTTTCGGTAGCTCATAACCTGACCGAAGAAAGGGCCCGGGAGGCTTTGGGTAAATCGAGGAAACAAAGTGAAATAGACGATTCAATTATCGAGGGCAAGGTCCTCGAATATATAATTGACAATTCGGAAATAATAAAAACGGAAAAATAGAGAGGGAAATTAAATGACATTAATACCGATGGTTGTAGAGCAGACCGGAAGAGGCGAACGGGCTTACGATATATATTCGAGGTTGTTGAAAGACAGGATCGTTTTCGTCGGTACCCCGATTGACGATAATATCGCCAACCTGGTGATAGCGCAGCTCTTGTTTTTACAGGCCGAGGATCCCGAAAAGGATATTTTCATCTATGTAAATTCTCCCGGCGGATCGGTTACCGCGGGCATGGCGATATACGACACCATGCAGTTCATCAAGCCGGACGTCAATACCACCTGCGTGGGCATGGCGGCGTCGATGGGTGCGGTGTTGCTGGCGGGAGGGGCAAAAGGCAAAAGGGCGGCCCTGAAAAATTCGAAGATCATGATCCATCAGCCCTGGGGAGGTTTCCAGGGCGCCGCCTCGGACATCGAAATACATGCCAAAGAAATTGTCAAAACCAAAGAGCAGATAAACCAGATACTTGCCAAGCATACCGGGCAGCCCTACGAGAAAATCGTAACGGATACCGATAGAGACCGTTTTATGTCCCCGGAGGAGGCCAAAGAGTATGGCTTGGTGGATGAGGTTTACGAGAGAAAAGACAAAAAGAAGTAATGCCGGATAAAAAGGACAAAACATCTAATAACGGCGGCGAACGCAGATGCGATTTCTGCGGCCGTCCCGCCGGCCAGACCGGCAGGCTGTTCGGCGGCGGTAACGCGGTCATTTGCGAGGTGTGTGTCGATCTGTGCCATGACGCCCTATCCGAAGATAAAAAAGTATCAAAACCCGTAGATTTCGACATTCCGATACCTGGGGAGATAAAAGAATTTCTCGATAAATACGTTATCGCCCAGGAACGCGCCAAGAAGGTTATATCGGTGGCGGTGTATAATCATTACAAGCGGATTTTAAATCAGTCGCCGTCCAACCAGGACGAGGTCGAGCTGGAGAAATCCAATATCCTCCTGGTGGGTCCAACCGGCACGGGCAAGACCTTGATAGCCCAGACGCTGGCGAAAATGTTACATGTCCCGTTCACCATCGCGGACGCCACGGTACTGACTGAGGCCGGTTACGTGGGCGAGGATGTCGAGAACGTTCTGGTCAGGTTGTTACAGGCCGCCGATTATAACGTTGAAGCTACCGAACGCGGTATAGTTTATATCGATGAGCTCGACAAAATCAGCAGACGTTCTGCTAATCCGTCTATAACGCGCGATGTATCGGGCGAGGGAGTACAGCAGGGACTATTAAAGATACTGGAGGGCACGGTGGCGGCGGTTCCGCCCAAAGGGGGAAGGAAACATCCCGAACAGCCCCTGGTGCAGATAAATACCAAGAATATACTGTTTATATGCGGCGGGGCGTTTGACGGCCTGGAGAAGATCATCGCGCGGCGCGTGGGCAGGAAGGTAGTGGGTTTCCGGACCGATACCGAAGCGGTGAGCGGAAGGATATCGGAACTGCTTAAATTTGTCGAGGACGAGGACCTCCTGGGATACGGTTTGATACCGGAGATTATCGGGAGGCTGCCGGTGGTCTGCGCCCTGGAGGAGCTCGATAAGGAGGCTCTGGTAACAATTCTGAAGGAGCCGAAAAACGCGCTGGTGAAACAGTACCGTAAATTCTTCGAGCTGGAGGGGGTGGAACTGGAGTTCGAGGATGCCTCTCTGGAGGCCATAGCCGACGCCGCCTTGAAGAAAGGCACCGGTGCCCGGGCGCTTCGCTCCATAGTCGAGAACGTGATGACCGATATCATGTATGATATACCGTCGCGGAAAGATATCGAGAGATGTATAATATCGCAAGAGGTTATCGAGAAAAAATCCCCGCCGGAGTTGATCTACAAAGCTGACGCCAAAAGGAAATCGGCGTAAACATAATAAATTTGCACAACAGATAATATTTTATAACGGGTAGGTCGGGAGCCCTGCGCTCCCGACACTCTGCGCTTGGCAACCAGGGTTTTGCTCTGTCATTCCCGAAATCTCTGATCGGGAATCCAGGAGGTGGCCCGGTTCTGAATTCCCGCGTTCGCGGGAATGACATGTGAAGTGGTTGGCAGACGTTCCCGTCTGCCGACATTAAGGTTGGCGCACCGGGAGGTACGCCAACCACAAAGGAGCTAATAATTTCATTGCATAATAGACATTTCCTGTTATATTGAAATCAGAAATTTACCAAGAGGCGGGCGATGAAAAAACGGTTCGTTATTTATATTCTGATTTTGCTCTCAAATGCTGCCCACGCCCAATGGGAGTATGGCGGTAAGTCGCTTGGGTTAATATCAACAGGCAGTAATCGGATTTCCGCCGCGAATGTGGGGAATGGAGCGACCATAGTGGTCTGGAACAGGCTGCATCTGGGCAATTACGATCTGCGAGCACAATATGTTGATTCTGCCGGTTTTACAAGATGGGACGAAGGGGGAATGGTTTTATACGGGGATGACGACTATAATCAGAATTACCCTAAAGCCATCCCTGACGGATCAGGCGGGGCTTTTGTGGCATGGACCGACAAGCGGCATACGCCTAACGAGGGCGGCGCAATATATGGCCAACACCTTGACAGCCTGGGGAATAAACTCTGGAATCCGGAGGGGAATAAATTAACCGCCGATTCCATGACCAACGATCTTGAGGAGATGATTTCAGATGGTCAAGGCGGTTTTATCTGCATTTACAGGCATAGATATGGATGGTCTGTAATAGATATAGGCGCTCAGAGGGTGGATGGTAACGGCAATATCCTCTGGGATTCAACGGGTATTGTTTTAACAGCCGCCCCTTATCAGCAACGACATCCTAGAACATGCAAAGCCAGCGATTCCACTTTTATTACCTGCTGGACAGACAATAGAGACACTCCCAATTGGGAGACCGATATTTATATGCAAAGTTTCGATCTGGCTGGAAATATATTATGGGATCTGGACGGTATACCGGCAGTACACCATCCCGACGATCAGGGATTGTTATGGTATGGTCACGACATAGTAGAGGACAGCCAGGGGGGCGCTGTTGTAGTATGGCTAGATAGCAGGCATCATGGATATAATGATGTGCTTTACGCCGATCGATTTTCGCCAAGCGGTCAATCTTTATGGCAAGTAAATGGAATCAAATTGGGGGATGAGTATATAGATGACGCCATCGGCTGCCAGGTTTTTAGGGAAAGTACTAATTTTATCTTTCGCTGGAAGACGAGCGGATTTCGTGTATCTTATTATAATAGATTTGGATTCCCCATCTGGAATGAGGTTGTAACCCTTGATACTATAAGCGCTTCCATGGATCTTATCATAATGGAACCTGAAGGTGTTTTTAAATATGTAACCCATCCTCATAGCGGGAGCTTTCGATTTGTAGGTTGGAAAATAGATATGCAGGGGAATCAATATTGGCCCGACGGGCCTCTTATTACATATAGCGAGTTGGAAAGAGAACTTATATTATCTGATGGTTATGGGGGCTTAATAGCTCTATGGAGTCGCTACGGTCAAGTTAATATAGCCAGGATTTATGAAGACGGCCACGCTGGAGGAGACACGACAACATCGATATCCTCGTCCGAGGATGAGCTTTTGCCGAGAGGAATCAAACTAAATCAAAATTATCCCAATCCCTTTAATTCCAAAACTCAAATTCATCTTCAATTGAGCAGCCTCGATCCGGTTGAGATCGGATTGTATGATCTCCTGGGGCGAAAAGTGCGGAACATATACAGCGGCATTCCGAAGGGCTACAATCCGGATTTTATACTAGATTTGTCATCGGATGAGTATTCATCGGGGATATATTTTATTGTCGCGGAGCAGAATGGCGACCGGCGGATTATAAAATCGACGTTGTTGAAATGATATCATAAAAAGGTTACCTGGCGGGCGGGTTTGTTGAAAAACCCGGTTTTAAGATTAATTAACTTCAAGCGGCGCAGTT
>CBFCYP010000208.1:0-4147 GCA_965602185.1 uncultured bacterium | reverse complement strand
CCCGATCATTTCATATCTTGTCTTAACGCATAATGCTCTTTAGGTTATTGGGCGAGGAGTTAAGATATTATCAATAAAGGACGTGTGAAGATGAGTGATTTGTCAAAATACAAGGTTCCGGTCAAACAGCTTCGCTGGAGCTGTAAAAAGGGCACCGGAGGGGTTTGCGGCACCAACGACACCGAGGCTACCGGGGAGATAATCGGGCAGGACCGGGCAATAGACGCCATCAAGCTGGGTTTGAATGTCCAGCAGCCGGGGTATAACGTTTTCGTGGTCGGTTACGCCGGCACCGGCCGGTCCACCGCCATACAGAAGATGCTCGAGGAACTGGGACTGGAAAAAGGCGAGACGCCGGAGGATATCTGCTATGTCAACAACTTCAAGGATCCCGATTGCCCGCGGGTTCTGTTTTTCGCCGCCGGAAACGGCGTAAAGTTCCGGGACGAGATGAAAAAGGCCATCGATTCGCTCCAGGGATCGATATCGCAGGTAAAGGAATCGGACGATCTGCGGGCCAGGCATAAGGCGATTATCGAGAAATTCGAGGAAAAACAGAAAGAGATACTGCGGACCTTTGAGGCGGAGGTCAATGAAAGGCAGTTTGCCATGACCCAGGTCCAGGTCGGTTCGAACGTTCGCCCCGACGTCGCCCCGGTAATCGGGGGTCAGCCGGTATCGCTGGCGGAACTGGAGGCCCGGACAGAGGCGGGCGAATTCCCAAAGGAAAGATTCGAGGAGTTAAAAAAGATCTACGACGAGCTTAGCGATAAGATTGTGAAAATTTTCAAGCAGACCCGCGAAAATCATAAAGAATTGAGCGAGGTGATCGACAGGCTGTTGAAAGACGCCGTCGGACCGGTGGTATCCGAGGCCCTTTCCGCGATCAAAGAAGCGTTTGAAGCCGTTGGAGTTGAGGAGTACCTGAAAGAGGTAGAGGACAATATCGTCAATAACCTGGATAAGTTTGATCAGAAGGGAGGCGAACAGCCTCCGCCGATGCCCGGTATCGGGCCGGCCGCTGGAGACCGGTTCCTGGAATACAGGGTGAATGTCCTGGTCGATAACAGCAATGTTAAAGGCAAACCGATTATTACGGAAATCAATCCTAACTACCGAAATCTATTCGGATCGATTGAACGGGTGGTCGATCAGCGCGGTTTCTGGAGAACCGACTTTTCGCTAATCAAGGCCGGGGCGCTGCATCACGCCAACGGCGGTTATCTAATAATGGACGCCATGGAGGTATTGTCGGAGCCGGGGGTATGGCAGGGATTGAAAAGGGCGCTGAATTCCGGCAAACTGGAAATCCAGGCCTACGACCCGTTTTTCAAGGCCAGCCACAGCGCGCTGAAACCGGAGTCGATAGATTTGAAAACCCAGGTGATAATGATCGGCATGCCGCAACTCTATTACCTTCTTTACAGCATGGATCCGGACTTTCCCAAAATATTTAAGATCAAAGCCGAATTCGACACGGAAATGGAACTTAACGATTCCAATCTAAAGAAATACGGCTCCTTTGCCCGCAAGATAGTGGATAATTTCGAGCTGCTTCCGTTCGACCAGGACGGGATGGCAGCCATAATCGAGTACGGCGTACGCTTGGCGGGAAATCAGAAGAAGCTCTCTACCAGATTCAATTCATTGACGGACGTTATGTGCGAATCGAGTTTCTGGGCGCAAAAGGCCAAAAGCAAAAAGGTGACCAGGAAACATGTTCAAAAAGCCATCGATGAATGGATTCGCAGGGTTTCCATGCCGGAGGACAAAATAAACGAGCTGATCGAGGAAGGCACTATTCTCATAGATACCGACGGGTCGGTTACCGGCCAGATAAACGGGCTCTCGGTCTACATGCTGGGGGAATACGCTTTCGGCAAACCGACACGTATAACAGCGCGAACGTCGGTGGGGATGAAGGGTATCATCAATGTCGAAAAGGAGGCGCAGCTTTCCGGCGCCACCCACAGCAAGGGCGTTCTGATTATCAACGGTTACCTGCAGGGCAAATTCGCGCAGAAACGTCCTCTCTCCATGAACGCCAACCTCTGTTTCGAGCAGTCCTACGGCGGCGTCGACGGCGACAGCGCATCCTCAACGGAGATCTACGCTATTCTGTCGTCGCTGGGGGAGACGCCGATCAGGCAGGATATCGCGGTAACCGGAAGCGTGAACCAGAACGGCACCATCCAGGCTATCGGCGGGGTCAACCAGAAGATCGAGGGATTCTTTCAGGTCTGCACGATCAAGGGGCTCACCGGCAATCAGGGGGTTATGATACCGAAAGCGAACGTGAATGACCTGATGCTTCGATTGGAAATAGTGCAGGCGGTGAAGGACGGCAAGTTTCATATCTACTCTGTGGATTCTATCGAGGAGGGGATAGAGATTCTGATCGGCATGCCGGCCGGAAAGCAGAAAAAGGATGGCAGCTATCCCGAGGGTAGTCTTTTCCACCTGGTGGAGGAAAAGCTCGATTCCTACGCCGAGGCCTACAGCAAGTATATGCGGCCGGGAGCGGGGGAATAGGGGGGTAAGCGGAAGTAGGAAGTAGGTCGGGTTCCGAGCGAACGAAGTGAGCGAGAAACCCGACAATTTAAACATGAAAACGCTTAAACGTTTCGATTTGCGCAATAGGCATTATTTTATTACAGTTGTAACATACAAACGAGAAAATATGTTATTGAATGATTTGAAATTGTTTTGGGATTCTTGGAATTATCCGTTCCCTACGGCGTGGGTTATTTTACCCGATCATTTTCATGCCATTATCAAAATAGATAAATTATCAATTTCGAAAATAATGCATAAATTCAAAATAACCTATTCAAGACGTTATCGCGATAAATATCGGAAAGGCCGGGTATGGCAAAACAGGTATTGGGATCATGTAATAAGAAACCGTGAGGATTTGAATAATCATTTGGATTACATTCATTACAATCCCGTAAAACATGAAATTGTATTGGATCCGTTTAATTACGAATATTCATCATTGAAAGAATACTATGATAATGGTTATTACAATCGGGATTGGGGCGTAATGGATAAATTGAAATTTGACGGGGAATATGGGGAGTGAAGGGATGTCGGGTTTCTCATCCCACTAAGGCAGGATTCGGAACATAACATACTGATTAAGCCAAGAAAGCAGGATTGCAATATCCTGGAGGACGAAAAATGGACAGCTTAAAACCTTGGTATGGTGCGTTTTTTAGTTTGGATCAGGTATATAGCCTGTTAAAATCGTTGACAAATGAACAACGAAAGGCAAAGAATTACCATGAGCTTCATGTAACCTGGGTTCTTGCAAAATGCATGGTAGCAAGAAATAGAAAGCAATATATGATAGGACTTCCGTTTGAGAAAGAACTTCCCATCGGGCAATTAGCAGAATTAATAGAGAGTAAGAATAGGATTAATGATGACTTTGACAATATTCTTGTAGACGCTGATAAACCGGAACAGCCTATGAGAATTCAGATTAAGCGCTATATAAATAAGGAATGTGGAAAGACCGTTGATTTTTTTAATTACGTGCAAAATAAGGTCTGCCTATATGGCGAAGACAAGACGCTGAATGTCGTCGTTGATAACCAGACTGCTTTTAAATTGGATCTTTTGGAATTGGGCAATTTATTGAAGCAATATGAATTTAAGGTCGGTTCGATATTCGTATACTTTTTGAGAGGGCTTAAACCGAATATAATGGAGTTGCATCCGAAATACACTGGAATTTATTTCACACCGGAATAATAGTTGGCTGTCGGGTTTCTCATCCCACTAAGGCGGGATTCGGAACCCGACCTACGAAAAACTTGGCAGAAAAGAATTGGAAGAATTAATAATAAATAAATGCAAAAAGAAATAACGTGGTTTTAGAATTAATGTCGGGTTTCTCATCCCACTAAGGCAGGATTCGGAACCCGACCTACAACTAGCACTATTAAAGGAGACCATGAATGCAACCATATGTAACATCTGAAACGATAGAAACCAAATCGAGAGAATGGCTGAAAAGAATCGCGCCGTTCAACCAGCATAAGATGGAGCTTAATCCAGAAAAGTCCGCGCTAATGGTAATCGATATGCAGGATTTCTTCCTGGATAAATCATCTCCCACCTTCACCTGCGGCGGGCTGGC
>CBFCYP010000207.1:0-4160 GCA_965602185.1 uncultured bacterium | reverse complement strand
GGGAAAGCCATTTTAGTCGCAAGCGGCTACATTTATAGCGGGGATACACTTCAGATTCAGAACACCATAATTGACGCTGACACTTCCATTATCGGTATTGATAATATGGGAAGCGTTGTCTGTTTTGTTAGCGGCGAGGATTCGTTGTCGGTTATCCGGGGATTTACGATTAAAAACGGAATCGGTTCTTTATTGAATATATATTACCGGATGGGGGGTGGTGTCTTTTGCATGGCGAATTCCAATCCTCGGATAATTAATAACATAATCCGCGACAACTCAGCGGACGGCGGCGGCGGTTTATATATGCTGGGTAACTCCAATCCTTTGGTTCGGCAAAATAAAATCGTGAATAATAGCGGGGCCGGGATAGGCATGGAGGGATCCAGCCCTGAAATCGACCGTAACATTATCAGCGAAAATTCCTGCGAACGTGGCGGCGGGATAATGTGTGGCAGCAGTTCCAACGCGGTGATCAGCAACAATATCATCAGTGATAATGATGGCGGTTTGTGGGGCGGAGGGATTTTCTGTTATGAATCAAACCCCACCATTATTCGAAATTTGATATATGGAAATGCCGTAATTGATTGGGGCGGCGGAATTTGCTGCGACGGGGCTTTTCCGACAATTATAAATAACGTCATCAGCAATAATTTTGCCCTTTCGAACGGTGGTGGTTTGTATTGTTTCAACAATTCCAACGTAACCGTAATCAATACGGTTTTATGGGCTAACAGCCCGCGTGAGGTGTCGTCCCGCTCCGGAGGAACCTATTCAATCACCTATAGCGATATCAGGGGTGGATGGAACGGCCAGGGTAATATCGATGAAGATCCGTTATTTATCTCGGCTTATGAGGGTGATTACAACGTATGTTCGCAGTCTCCATGTATCGACGCCGGGGATCCCTCTATTGTCGATCCCGATAGTTCTATTTCCGATATCGGTGTTTATTATCCCGACCATCAGATTTGCGATATAGGTAAAATCGTACATGTCTCCACTCAGGGAAGCGATGAAACCGGCGATGGGACAGCGCAGAATCCCTACAGGACCATTAACCATAGCGCGGACGAGGCTTATTCCGGCGATACGGTTCTGGTGGAGAACGGCATATATGATGAGAATGTTATTGTAACCGCCAAATATGTTTACCTTACCTCGAATTATATATTCTCACAGGACACCATGGATATCCATAGCACTATTATCGATGGCGGTTCCGATACCACGACCGCAATATTTTCAAACTGCGACAGTACTACGGCCATTACCGGATTCACTATCAGAAATGGGGTGGGATGGTTCGGAGGGGGGATCTTTTCGAATTATTCCGATCTCCTAATAAGTAATAACATCATCACTGGTAATACCTCTAACGTCGTAGGAGGAGGAATATGTTGTCAACATGGTAACCCGTCTATCAACAATAATTACATTCATAACAATACGGCCAGCAGTGGCGGGGGTATCGAATGTTACTATTCTGCGGCGGTTATTAAACACAATATTATATCCGGCAACGACGCCCACAGGGGAGGCGGTTTATATACATCCAACCACGACGAAGGCTCATCGATCAATAATAACGTTATAAGCATGAATATCGCTTACCGCGGAGGTGGATACGAGTGTTTTGGAGAGACTTCACCGATGAATAATAACGTGTTCAGCCTTAATCAGGCATCGACCTACGGAGGAGCGATCTTCTGCCACTGGTCGAGTCCCGAATTGATTAATTCGATTCTATGGGGCGACAGCGCTTCGTCAAGCGGGCAGGAGATCTATGCGGACAGCATGTCATTCCCGGTTGTAGCTTATTGCGATGTTCAGGGCGGCTGGCAGGGCATGGGAAACATCAATATCAATCCCTTGTTTCGGGATCAGGCAAATGGCGATTTTCATCTGATGTCGGTGGTTTGCGGAGACAGTGCCGATTCGCCGTGTATCGATACGGGTCATCCTGATAGTATAGACATAGTATTGGGCTGTCAATTCGGCCTCGGCGGTTCCAGGGCGGATATGGGAGCGTATGGGGGTAATAACGGGGATTGGATAACGGGCATCGGGGATGAGGAATTCCCGGATAAAAACCTGATACCGCAAAGAATATCATTGCTGCAGAATTACCCCAATCCGTTTAATGTCGAGACCACCATAGAATTTATTTTGCCCGAACCTCTAAATGTACAAGTAACCGTTTATGACCTGCTGGGCCGGGAGGTCCAGACCTTGATAGACAAATACAAACAAACCGGAATTCATTCTATAATTTTCGATGCCTCGGGCCTGTCCAGCGGTGTATATTTCTACCGGCTGCAGGCTGGAGATAATATTGAAACAAAAAGGATGGTGTTATTGAAATAAAAACCCAAAAAGGGAGAGAGAGATGAAAAAAGTTATGATTCTATCGGCCTCGATTTTGTTTTTTATTCTTCAGGCCGGGGTCTATGCCGAGAATTCCCCGAATGAATTCAGCAAAAACCAAGTCCTTACATCGGCAAAGACAATAATCGCCAATGTGCGGTATGATGCTGACGGAAACGGATCGGCGGAAACCTGGAAAAGATTATCCGTACCGGGATTTCCGCCGGAGCCGTCGTCAGTACTCGATACGGGCGATATCGTTCACACCGTACCGGCACCGGCATCCAGATGTCAGGGTTTAACTTATGATGGCAGTTCGCTCTGGGTGTCCGATTACCAGACCGACCTGATTTATGAGGTTAGCCCTGTTGACGGTGCCATATTGAGCTCCTTTAGCGCTCCCGATACCTATATCGAGGGATTGGCTTGGGACGGTACCTACCTCTGGGCGGCGGATAACGGCGGCAGTTCCGGTCCTTCCGATATGGTTTACAAAGTCGACCCCTCAAATGGATCGGTTGTTCATTCCTTCCAGGCTCCTAACGACTGGACTCACGGAATAACCTGGGACGGCCAGTATCTCTGGATGGATGATTTCGATAATAAGACCCTCGATAAAGTCGATCCTGCGACAGGGCAAATATTGATGCAGCTCAATGCTCCGGGTGATTATTCCATCGGAATAACCTGGGACGGCGAATATCTGTGGTGCAACGATATTAGCGCCGACAGCCTGTATAGGGTTGATCCGGCCAATGGCAATGTTATGGCTCAGGTGGTGTCTCCTCATAATAATCCCCGCGATATGGCCTGGGACGGCCAGTATGTCTGGGTGTTGTCGTGGCAGGCGGCTACAATATACCAGGTGGACGTGGGTTATCAACCGACATCGGTCGATATCGAATCGGAAATTCCAATCAGGTTTAAGTTGCTGCAGAATTACCCCAATCCTTTTAACAATTCCACTATCATTCATTTTGAAATCGCGAAAATGAGTGAGGTGTCGTTGATGATATTTGATATTCTCGGCCGTGAGGTTACGACGGTTTTAAACGAAACGAAACAGCCGGGAACTTACGATATAAGGTTCGACGCATCCGGATTATCGAGTGGAACATATTTTTACAGGTTACGGGCCGGGGAAATGGTTGAAATAAAAAGGATGATTTTATTGAAGTAATGTTAATTACAGAATCGTTTCCCTTTTGATCCCCTGTGCCGACTGCCCGCCGGTGGGGTGAGGAAGAGCCGTAAGTCGAGTTTGAGCCTCGTCCACAGCCGACACCCAAGCCTCGAATTACCGAATACCGGCTACTGATATAAGGTCGTAAAAAATGTGATAAAATCCGGTTTTTACGATTTATTAAGGCTTAGTTCCCAGAATCCCCACCCGGAATCGCCTCGCCTGAAAAATCCGCAACCCTCCGGCGCGATCTTATCCACGGCCGAACATATCTCCTCAAAGGCTTTATCCCTTATCTCTGTTACAAACGGGGCATCCCAGTAGTTTTTAATGCAATTGCTTGCCCTCTGGAATTTATCGGGAACGATATGCTCTAATTCCTTTATTACGCTCGCCTGCTCATTCTGGTGAGGCATTCTGTTGTAATTCAAAATACCTTTATTTAACGCTGGCAGTCTCCCGTCGCTTTTTAATGATTTAGCGCGATCCGCGGCGGCGAGCTTTTTTTTAGCTTTTTTTCTGGGCAAATTAACTAGGTTCATTTCTACTCCTGCCAAAACATAATCTTCCATCAAGTAGATAATCTAAAAGATGAAATCGGGTTCCT
>CBFCYP010000206.1:0-4173 GCA_965602185.1 uncultured bacterium | reverse complement strand
CCGCTAACCGGCCGTTTGACCTCCCGCCCCAGGATATCGTAAATCGCGAGGGACACCACCCCGTCCTCCGGCAGGGCGAACTCGATGGTGGTGGAGCTGTTGAAGGGGTTGGGGTAGTTTTGCTTCAGTACGTGGTTTTTAGGTAAAACATCTGCGCCGCTTTTTATACCTGTTACGTTGTCGACGAAATTATAGTTCCTGGTCATCAGGTTATCATGCGATACTTTCGGCCATTGGTCGGTCGGGCCTGTAGAATCGGGAAATTGGTAAATTTCAATATAAGCGGAATCTATGCCCTGAGGGGGCCAAACAAATTCGGTGAAAAGTCCCATATATAGTCTCTGCGTATTTTGGTCGTAGCCGAAGCTGGGAGGCCTTACGTGATAAACACCTTCGACCAGGAATGGATACCCGCTCAAAAGATTTCCCGAATGATTGAAACCGAAGAAATAACTATAGCCATTCCAGGTGGTTGTATCCCAATAGAGGGTACTGTAATCGGTGAATATCTCGCGGTCGCCGTCCCCGTCAATATCGACGATTATAAGATCCGAACGGCAGCCCCAGGTGCCACCGCCCGGTTTATAAAGCGTTATAGGCCATCCCGGCAATTGATTGCCATTGATATCGAGAAAATTTAATTGCATGCCCTGTATACCGATTTCTATGGTTCCGTCGTTGTCAATATCTCCCGGTGTGGGAGCATGCTGCAAAATATCGTCATAAAAGTAAACGGGCCATCCAGTTTTCATGCTACTATCATGCTCATAAATAGCGACAAAGCTAATCAATTGAGGGGGATAATTATCAATCCAGTTGTCCGCCGTTGTAACGATCTCCAGAAATCCATCCAGGTCAATATCTACCAGGACCGGCGGCCATGTCCAGTTGTTACTGAAGCCGAATGTCCTATCAAATATCGCTATTGGGAATCCTGGCTGCATGCTTCCATCGAATCGATAAGCGTAAATATGGAATAATCCCATAAGGATATACTCGTTTGTGCCATCCATATCCAGGTCTCCAACCGCGCCGCCCGATCCAAACGGCGCGTGTCCAATCAAATCATTGGGAATCTCAATAGGCCACCCCGGTTTTGTATAACCGAATCTATCGAAACATCGCAGCCGTTTTTCGCTCACGGAATAAGTCATTATTTCATATTCGCCGTCTCCGTCGAGATCGGCTACGTTCAATGAGCTGGCGTCTGTTATTCTAATGGGAAATCCGGGCATAATGCTACCGTCATCATCGATAAGATATATATAATTGCGGGGGATATCATTATGCCTGTCAATCCTATAACCAAGAGAAACTACCTCGTCCTCGCCGTCATGGTCAATATCGACTACGATGGGCAGGTCAACGAAAAAGACGGGGTCCGTTATCATTGGCCAACCGGGAAATTGCTGGGAATCGAAACCGAATTTATCTACATCGAACGTAGCATTATTGAAGAAGATTGAGGAGTTCAGGAAATTTGATTTTAAAGAAAAAACTGGAACCGGATATATGGGCTGATTAAGGGTTTGAGTGTTATAAGGCCAATCGTCGAGCATTTCCGGAATCTGTCCGGAAGAGGGCACAGAAATGATAAGAGTTAATAACAATACAAGAAGCATTTTGCTCATATCAAAAATCCCAGACCAAAATTTCTAATAAAAGTTAGTAGATCAAATCGATAAGCTATTCTCCACCTCCCGGAGCGTTAGGTTCTTCCTGAGGCCCATAGACAACCAAATCGACCTGTTGAGTTTCACCGGCGACATGGTAAACATATTTTATATCGCTTGTTTCGCATCCGGTGCCAGCCAACCCTATAACTCCTAAATAGTACCACCCAGTGGTGTAGGTATAAGGTAATGTGCCATAATCGGGAATTCCTGTGCACCTGATTCGGTGATAGTCTGGTTCCCCAGAGCCACCTGCCTTCCATATTTTTACACGATGTTCGGGTTCGCAATCACAATTTTTGTAGTAGACATCTCCGTGAAATTCAGACTGCGCCAGTCCAGTGGATGTAAAAAGGGCCAGCAACACTGCAATTGCAAATATGTATTTAAACATTTTAAGCTCCTTAGCCTAAATACTGTTTAAATTTAATTAATTTTACAATACTGTCAATACTTATTTACACTTCGGGCGGTCCCCGCGCCCTTTACGCAAACAACGTGGATAGGGGGGGGCGATGATAGCTTCGCTACGGTAACCAGTATTTCCGGAAACATAATAATACCACAAAATATTGTTGAAGTCCGGTTGCCAAACCGAAGATGAATTTTCAGGTGTCAATCAATGTTATTAAGATTAAACATATGAAAATGGTATGGTTTTATGATGTCAAGGAAAATCGTATTCTTATGCCGATTGTGTACTGGAATTTATATATTTTACCGGGCACAGGAGCTGGTAAAGAAGGTTACCGGTCAACCGCTCTCGCACAAACCGCTGATAGATTATATGACCGGGAAATTTAGCGAGCTGTACGGGTTTTAGGGGAATAAAAATCGATAATCTTTTGGGGCTGTATCGAAAGATCCGGCCCTATTTTATCAATACCATAGTCCGGCTGATTCTGGTCTTTTCAGTCGATAGAATATAAAAATAAAATCCCGACGCCGCCCTATCCATATCGACCGTAACGCTGTGCCTGCCGGCCTCTTTATACCCCCTCACCGGCCGCAAGACCTCGCGGCCCAGGATGTCGTAGATGGTGAGGGAAACTTCCCCGGCCTCCGGCAGGGCGAACTCGATGGTGGTGGCGCTGTTGAAGGGGTTGGGGTAGTTTTGCAGAAGAACAGGTTCTATCGGTAAAGGAGGCTGGTAATCATCAGCCGCCTGCATTGCCGAATCCCCGCCCCCGTAGGCGCCCATGTCGCTCGGTAAAAATCCCAGGCCCCAATCGCAGTCGAGAAGAGAATCCAGAAGGGCCGGATCGCCGACGTCGATACAGGGAGAATCATAAGGATCGCCGCAGAAGGTGGACATGAGATGAAAATCGCCGTTGGCTGTGTCGCGGAAAAGCGGATCGATATCGATATTGCCCACGCCCGGCCAACCGTCCTCGACATCGCAATAGCTAACTTCAAGGGGCTTATTGGCCACATTATAAATCTGGGGATTATAATCAGCAACGTTGCCCCAAATTATGTTATTTGTAAGGATATTTGGAATTTGAGTGGATGTATTATCGATGTAAATGCCCCCTCCGTTATATGCTCTATTATATGCTATGATATTATTGATCAATTTAATATTTGTACCCACTATATAAAAGCCACCCGCTGACGATCCTGTTTTGTTAAATGCCAATAAGTTATTATTAACGTCTACATTCCATCCAAATAAAGTTATACCGGAGCCCCTAAATCCTCCTGAATTAACACTTCCGTTATGGGTTATTTCATTGAACGCCACCGTACCACTGTCTTCAATAGTGATCCAGAAACCGCTTCTACCAGTCCATCCGAGATTATTGATTACTACATTATTAGTTATGGATGCTATAGAAGAACTCAGTCGCACTGCACCGACACTATAGGACAAATTATTCTTAATCGTATTATTCTTGAAGGTTAGTAGCGAACAACCAGTACATCCTATAGATCCCGACATTTCTCCACCAAGTGGGTAATATGTTGTGTCATTCTCAAATAAATTATTAATAATAGCGATGTTCCCACCATAGCTCCCTAGACCGGAACCTCCAAAAGCACTAAAGTTATTTGAAATTATATTATCTGATAAAAAAACTTCGCCCCAGTCGACGAAGATTCCACCACCCATTCCCTGATATGCTCTGTTATTAGTTATACGACAATGCCTTACATCTAAATCGGTTAATTCACAGTAAATCGCCCCGCCCGAATAATCTTCTGACGTTGATGCTTTTTCAAGTACACAATATGAAAAAACACAAATGGAATCGGCGCAAAATATATCGATCCCATTCCAGACTCTGCCAAAAGCAGAAGTAAATACAATAGAATCCTCCTCAGTCCCGATAGCCCTTATAAAAGCCGCCGAGGTGTCGAGCGTCAGTGCGTAATACCCCTGAAACTCGATATAGCATCCGGGGCCAATATAAAGTGATGAATCCTCGGGCACTCTAAGTTCGCCTATCACCACGATGGGGTTCATAGTGGAATCCCAAACGCCCCAGACATCGCCGGA
>CBFCYP010000205.1:0-4293 GCA_965602185.1 uncultured bacterium | reverse complement strand
TACGATAATTTTAACTTGATGAAAGATAGGATCTTGGAGGATGCCGGGGTGGCCGATTCCAACCTGGTATTCTCCGGAAGCGATGCCAGGCTCCTGGTATACGGTTTTTCCGCCAGATGGTATCTGAAAAAGGCGAGAAAGGGTTCCAGCCCCTATTTTATGACCGGTTTCGCCCTGGTGAATATCAAAAAATCAAATCCCGGAATCGGTACCGCCCCCAACGAGGAATATCTTTCCAACTGGGGATGGAGCGACCTGGAGGAGCTGATCTTTCTGGGCGCAGGTTACGATATTCGTCTCTCCGAGATTGCACATATTTTCGCAGATATAAAGATGAATGTCATATATACCGATTTCGAGACCACGCAGTTCGCGCTTTTCAGGCTGGGCGTGGCGCTCTATTAAATCCCATGATATCATTATGAGAAAAATCTCATTATTTTTTATTGCCGGTATAATATCGGCCTCAAATCTATCCGCCCAGGTAACCTCCTATCATTTCAATTTTCATGCTGGAGCGGGTTTATTGAAGGCCTCAAAGCATCGCGATTTCAAAGAACTCTGGAGTAGCGGATACAACATATCCGGAGGTTTCACCTACGAATTATCCCGATCGGTTGAAGTGGGTCTATGCGCCGGGCATAATAGGTTTGGGGTTAACGAAAACAGGGCGGCGGAATTGGCATATGCCATGGGAGCCCATTATTTGCTGCAAAGTGACGACATATCGATAACCACATTAGACCTGCTGTTAAAATTTAATTACTTCGGAATAGAAAACGAATTCAAGGCATACCTTTTATTAAAGCTCGGCTGGGCCTGGCCGAACGGGGCTTTCGTTAATGCCGTAGATGACGACGGCGATTTCCTGGTGGCCATGCCTTTTCCCAAAGAGAGACAGGAAACCATCTCGTTCGGGACAGGTATTGACAGAGATATTTCAAAAAAGGCAGGATTATTTATCGAACTAACCTATAGGATAATTTATTTGAGAGAAACCGAGTTATACCTTGATTATCCGCGCCCCGTTCCCATGTGGCCGGAAACGCACCATGCCGATTTCTACCGGCTGGCGGCCGGACTGCGATATTCAATAAGGTATTAATCATTTTTCAGGATCCCTGTCTTTTTTTACAAATTCTAAGAACATTGTATATGAAGTTAGAGTAAAATAAATCATGTACGTTGTTTGCCGATATGGCCTTTTACAGGTGATAATACTATGCACAAATCTTTAGTCTTATCATTAATCTGCGTTATCTCAGCTTCAAATCTATTCGCCGGAGAAGACAATTCTAAAACCGTCCTATTCGTTAACCTGGGTATGTCCGCCGCCCTGGCTCCGGAGGAGTTCGACGAAACCAAAAAGCCGGGTTTGAATCTGGGATTTGAATTGGGCTATGAAATTACTCCGAAAATTGTGCCGGGTTTTTTTGTTAGTCTCGACAAGTTCGAATTAAGCCATATTGGATCGAAACTGAGGGGTGACTTATTCGCTTTTTGCTACGGCCTTAATTTGCGACTATATTCAATGTTGCGGACAACCGAGACCCGTCCCTATCTTACGGTTGGTTTTGGCTACGTCAGGTTTGCCGGAGAGGCATCGTATAGTCAGAATGACGGTCGAGGGATTGATTTCAACAGATGGGTCGGCGATGAAACCGCCGAATTGATAGCCGTGGGCGGTGGATTTGATTTTTATTTGTCAGGGAACACGTCCTTTTTTGTGGATGCAAGATGTAACCTCGCTTTCGCCGATAACGAAAAAATCGTCTTTCTTCCGATGAGGCTGGGGCTTGCGTTTTATTAACGTCAAAGTTTTTTTATTAAAACCCCCTCTTTTTTAACACCTTTTGACCAAATGAGACGGGCGACATAAAACACCTTGACACATTAACCATAAAATAAGATTTTTATCGCTTATGGAATCCGACGTTCAATATCAGTTTGACCGAATGACACCGCTTACCTGGGCGTTCGGAGCGTTGATCGTTCTACTGGGAGTGCTGGGTGTCTACATGATGGCGGTCCACACCAGGGACTACCCGCTTCTGACCGTCTTCCTGTACTCCATACCGTCCAACTGCGCCATAGCCGTCTTCCCGCACGAACCGGTACTGGTTTTATACGGCAAAACGGTAAACCTGTGGCACCTGACCATCGTGGCGACACTAGGCACCATTCTGGCTGCCTATCTCGATTACAGATTCTTCTCGCCGCTTTTAAATTTATCGTACTCGGCGAAGTACAAATCGCACAGGTATTACCAGAAGGCGCACAAGTGGTTTTACAGGCTTCCGTTTTTATCGTTGGTGGTGGCCGGGTTCTCGCCCATACCGTTTTACCCGTTCAAATTCATGGTTTACTCCTCAAAATACCCCCTCTGGAGATACCTGGGGGCTATCGCCGTGGGCAGGTTTCCACGGTACCTGTATCTCTCCGCCCTGGGATACGTGTTCCAGATACCGAACTGGATTATTTTCGGATCGTTTATATGCATGTTCCTCATGGTTTACTATAAGAAAATTATCTGTTGGATTAAAAAAGGGTTTGTATTATTATCCCAACTCGCGAGAGGGGAAAAGATTCGTACTGGAGATAAGATGGCTAAAAATATCACGTTGCCGATGGCATTGAGAATGGCCGCACGCACGGCCAAGAACATATTCTTGAAAAGACCGATCTGTATCGCCCTGGAGGTCACCCACAACTGCACCGCCAACTGCCGTCACTGCGACAAAGGCCCGAAAGTCGAAGACAACCAGAAGACTCCGGAAGAATACGCCCGGATATGCGAGGAGTTATCCCCGGCCTTGGTACAGATAGCGGGAGGCGAGCCGCTCCTGCGACAGGATCTGCCCGAAATCGTCAGGGCCCTGTATAAGCCCAACAGGCCGCCGTATCTGGTAATCGTAACCAACGCCTCGTTGCTGACCAGAGAAAAATACTTCGAACTGCGAGAGGCCGGCGTAAAACAGTTCTCCATCTCGCTGGATTTCCCGGATGAACGCCATGATGAGTTCAGAAGGGTCCCGGGGCTGTTCAAGAGACTTGAAGGACTGGTACCGGAGCTTCTATCACTGGGCAACGGGGATATTACGTTAAACACCTGTATTACCCGCGAAAACTATCTCTACATAAAGGATATGGCCCGGTTGACCACGAAATGGGGAGCCAAGCTCAATTTCTCATCATATACCGACCTGCGCACCCACAACGACAGCTTCAATCTTCGCCATCCCGAGGATACTTCGAGGCTGTCGGCCATTATCAATGATATCTACAGCTCCTCCAACGGCGATTACCGCTCGGTTATGACATCCGAGAAGGTTCTTCGCAGATACAATAATTTTTACGAAGTCGGCAGGAATATCCCCAACTGCAAAACCGGCGAGAAGTTCTTGATAGTCAATCCCGACGGTCGTCTTACCCCCTGCGCTATGTTCATCGACGAGAGATACGACAGCCGCCAGGAGCTTATGGAAAAGTTCGCCGCCAACAACACCTGCGGAGGCTGTTATATATCCATCAGGGCAAATACCGAAAAATCGGTCCGGGAGCTTCTATTCGACAACCTGCGGGCTCTACGGCTTTCCAGGCCGAACAATTAATCGGGCTGAAACATGCCTTATAATAATCCGTATATAAGTCACGTAATGGTTTTAACTTGTTAGTTTAGATGAGATTGAAGGGTGAGGTCGAGATGATTAAAAGGACGTTGATTCCGGCAATAATATTGTTGTTCTCCCTGTCCGTTTACGGTCAGGAAGAAACGCTGATAAGCGGCCAGATAGAATCGGGCGGTTACGGCGGCGTGGAGGTGAAATTCGGCAACATTAACGGCGAATGGGAGGTGCTGGTGGGCGGTAGAGGCGGCTGGATTATAAACCATCAGTATGTAATCGGCGGAGCCGGATACGGTTTGGCTACTCCGGGCGAAACCAATCCCGGAAGCATTTTCCCGTACTTTAATGAGAAGTTCGAAATGGGCTACGGCGGTGTCCTTCTGGCATACATAAGCAATTCCCATAGACTTATCCACCTCACCATCGAAACCTTGATCGGGGGCGGCGGCATTTCTCACTATTACAGCAGGGATGATGATATATTTGATACCGACTTCGATGGCGACGCTTTCTTCATTATGGAACCCGGCATCAATTTTGAGCTAAATATCACCAGAAGATTCCGTTTTGCCACGGGGGCGAGCTACCGGATTACCAGCGGCGTGGAATACCTGGACCTGGAGGACAGCGATATCACCGGACCGGCGATTAACCTGATGCTTAAGTT
>CBFCYP010000204.1:0-4327 GCA_965602185.1 uncultured bacterium | reverse complement strand
GCGCGGCCGGATAAACCGACCGCCTACGGCACTAATAGCCGCGGCTTTCCAGCCGCGGAATGCGGCTCAATTAAAATAAAAAAATGTTTGAAAACTGCAAAAAAAATGATAAATTTAAAATGTCGATATCTGAAGATTACGACAACTGATTTGATAATTATAAGGGCAATATTATGAAAGATGCTCTTCCAATAAATATAGAAGTCCTAATATGGGCTAGGGAATCTCTGGGGCTAACCATAGAAGAAGTATCTCTGAAAATAAAGAGGACAGAAAAGGAAATTAAAGAGTGGGAATCAGGTAAATCCAGCCCAACATATCCCCAGCTTGAAAAACTGGCATATAATATCTACAAAAGACCAATTGCAGTGTTCTTCTTTCCCAATATACCGCATGAAGAGACACCCAAAACCGATTTCAGGACGCTCCCTGAGGCTATCGTTGATAAATTGCCGGTTGAATTAATTAAGCTATACAGAAAGGCAAAGGTCTTTCAATTTAATCTAGCAGAACTTCTTGAAGATCTAAAACCAATATCACCCAATCTAATCGATAATTATTCTTTATCAAATACCAGTGAAATTAATTCGCTTGCTAAGGCTATTCGTAGTGAAATTGGCATTAAAATTGAAGATCAATTTTCTTGGCAATCTTTGGATTTTGCATTTAAAAAATGGCGCAATGCATTTGAAAGTAAAGGCATTTTTGTTTTTAAAGACGCTTTTTATAATGACGATTATTCAGGCTTTTGCGTATACGATGAAAGCTATCCAATTATATATATAAATAATAGTATGCCTAGCTCTCGTCAAATTTTTACTTTATTTCACGAATTGGGTCATCTCCTTTATCATCTAGGCGGTATAGATTTCAGGGATAATCGAATTATTGAAAGAACAAGTAGGAAATATCAATTATACGAACGAAATTGTAATAAATTTGCGAATGAAATTCTTGTGCCTTTAGATGTATTTCGACTTCAGGATCTACCGGTCTCTGAAAAAAATATAAAGGGTTTGGCGGATAAATTTTCCGTTAGCCGAGAAGTAATTTTGCGTAATTACCTTGAAACGGGCTTAATAGATAATGATTATTATAAAAAAATGGTGAAAAAGTGGGCGAAAGAGGCTGAAAAATCAAGAAAGGATTTAAAGGGCGGGAATTATTATTACAATCAAATCGCTTATCTCGGTAATACTTATATTGATCTCGTCTTTAGGAAATATTATCAAAATAGAATAACGATTGAAAATCTATCTAATTATTTAAATATTAAAGAATCAAATATTTCGTCATTTGAACATTATGCCTTTGGATAACTGAATTAATGAAATATGTATTTGATAACAATTCCTTAACATCAATTTTTAAATTTTATTACTTTGAAAGTTTTCCTTCATTCTGGGAAAAATTTAACCGGCTAGTAACTTCAAAAGAAATCGTATCTGTTAGAGAGGTACGTAGAGAATTGGAACACATGAATCGCTGGGATTATATAAAGGTCTGGGCTGCCAACTATCCGGATTTTTTTGAAACGCCGACAAACGATGAGTTAGAATTTATCACTGAAATATATAGAATAAGGCATTTCCAGCAGAATATAGAAAAGAAGATCCTCCTTAAAGGCTCGCCAATTGCCGATCCTTTCATCGTTGCAAAGGCTAAAATCAATAATGCGATGGTGGTTACTGAAGAGAAATACAAGGAACATGCTTCAAAAATACCTAATATTTGCATGCATTTTGAAATTGAATATGTTGATCTTGAGGGTTTCTTGATTAAGGAGAACTGGAAGTTTTAAAAGAGTTTATACATTTCTATTTTCCCCCCCTTCACTTCCCCACACAAAACCTTCCGAATATATCGTTGAGTATATCCTCGGAGGTGGTTTCGCCCACCAGGTCGCCGAGATGGTCCAGCGCCTCCCGGATGAACAGGGCGTAGACCTCCGGCGGCTGGCCGGAGTGGATCTCTGAAAGCGCGCGGGAAAGCGATTCGCAGGCGGAGCTCATGGCCTCGTACTGCCTCTGAGTGGAGAGGACCGCCATATCCAGGCTGAAATCGTCGAAATGGAACGTCTGCGCCATGCTCTTTTTGAGATCGTCCAGGCCGGCGCCGTATAGGGCCGAGATCTTCAATACCCGCAGGTTATGAAAATACCGGTCCAACTCCACCCGCTCCACCAGATCGATCTTGTTGGCCAGCACGATTATATGTTCGTTATTGATCGCTTCGAATATCGCCTTATCGTCATCGGTGTAGCCGTCGGCGGCGTCGATCATGAAAAGCACCAAATCAGCGTTCTCGATCTCCTGCCTGGTCCGGTCCTGGCCGATCCGCTCCACCATATCCTCGCTTTTGCGCAGGCCGGCGGTGTCCGTGAGCAGCACCGGGAAACCGTCGATCTCGATCCACTCGGTCAACGTGTCCCGGGTGGTGCCGGGGATCTCGGTCACGATGGCCCGTTGTCTTCTCAACAGGGCGTTCAAGAGCGAGGACTTGCCGACGTTGGCCCGTCCCACGATAGCAACCCGGTAACCCTCACGCAACCCCCGCCCGAAGTTGTAGCTTTTGAGGATCTCATCTGATGTCGCCAGCTGTTTTCCCAGCGTCGATTTTATTTGGTCGATGGGGGTCTTGTCGATCTCCTCGTCGGAGAAATCGATCTCGGCCTCGATGAGGGTCAGAAGCTCGCGGATCTTGATCTTTATGCCGTCGATCTCGTCGAACAGCTCGCCCTTCAGGTTCCTGGCGGCGGCTTTGAGCGCCAGTTCCGATTTGGCCTCGATAGCGGCGGCCACAGCCTCGGCTTGAGATAACGATATTCGTCCGTTCAGAAACGCGCGTCTGGTAAACTCTCCCGGCTCGGCCAGGCGCGCGCCGCTTTTGAGCAGATGCTGAATTATTACATTGGTAGAAGCGTAGCCTCCGTGGCAGATAATCTCCACCATCTCCTCGGCGGTGTAGCTTCTGGAGGTGAAATAGGGGATAAGCGTAATTTCGTCGATGGGGGCGCCATCGGAGTTGACGAAGTAATCATATATCAGGCGCCGGTCGTCCATCAGGTCGGTTTTGCGTAGCGCCGGAACCGATTTCGAGACCAGCTCTATCGATCCCGGCCCCGATACCCGGATTACCGCCAGCGCCGACCGTCCCGGCGGGGTGGCCGCGGCGCAGATGATATCGTTGTTTTCCACGAGGGGCAATATAGGGAGGAGGTATGTCGGTGACAACGCGTTTTTTCGAGCATCCGGTAGAGCAGTAGGTCGGCGTTCCGAATCCCCGACTAATAGTCGGGGATGAGAAACCCGACGCAAAGAGATATGTTCGGGCGTCGGGTTTGGGGAGAAATCAAACTCGACCTACCGCTTTAGCTATTTATTTTGTGGTAAGAATGATTTATTCCCGTTATAATTAAGCTCGAATAGATTGCGGATATGATAATAAAGAGAAAAGGCTGTAGGCGATGAACGAGCTGACCTATTTACGCGACCTGATAATTATATTCGTGGTGGCGGTGGCGGTGGTGATAATTCTAAGCCGTTTTAAGATACCGTCCATAGCGGCGTATATTCTGGCGGGGGCGCTGATGGGACCCAAGAGTCTCGCGCTCATAAATGATATTCATCGCGTGGAGGTGCTGGCGGAGATCGGGGTATCGCTACTACTGTTCGGCATCGGTATGGAGTTTTCCCTGAAAAAACTGCGCGCGCTCTGGCTGAATATATTCGTAGGCGGTACGGTGCAGGTGGTGATAACAGGCTGTATCGCGGGCGTTATTGTGTACTTTATCGGATATGGCCTTCCCGCCGCTATTTTTATCGGCTTTTTTGTCTCACTATCGAGCACCGCTATTGTGCTTCGGGGCCTCGAGGATCGGGGGGAGCTGAACGCCGAGCATGGCCGATTCGCCCTGGGGATCCTGTTGTTCCAGGATATCTGCGTCATACCGATGATGCTGGTTATACCGATACTTGCGGGCGGCCGGGGCTCCGGCGCGGTAATCGATTCGTTGGTATATTCTGTTCTGGTAATAACATGCTCCGTTTTGGCCGCCTATTTGATCGTCCCCCGTCTTTTAAAAATGGTAGCCAGAACCAGGCAAAGACAGCTTTTCATATTATCGGTCCTCCTGATTTGCATCGGGGTGGCGTACGCCATCTCGAGCTCCGGGGTGTCGCTGGCGCTGGGCGCCTTTATCGCGGGCCTGGTAGTGGGAGGCAGCGAGTTCCGGCATCAGGCGACGGCGGATATTATATCATTCAAAGAGGTGTTCACCAGCCTCTTTTTTATCTCGGTCGGGATGCTTCTCGATCCCGGCGAGATC
>CBFCYP010000203.1:0-4362 GCA_965602185.1 uncultured bacterium | reverse complement strand
TATCCACCGGCGGGAATATAACTTCCGACGGTCTTCCGTAAAAGGATTTGATTCTCCTTTTGACAAAATTGGAATCGGCGATAAACAGATCGACCCGATCGGAAGTTCGCTTATCCCACTTGCGCAGCCGCTTGGCCACGAAGGAAATGAAGCGATAGCGGATGGGATTAATTTTATCTTTCGGAAAATAATCGTCAAAGCGATCCCAGACATAGCGCATGGGCGAAAAGCAGTAACAGATATGCAAGGTGTTTTGCCCGGTAACAGCGCCCTTTGCCACGCAATGAGAAGTTGAAATTACGATATCGAAACCGTCGAAATTAAACCTTTCGATGGCCCTGGGGAAAAAGGGCAGGTAATGCCGGTAACGCGATTTTCTCAGTGGAAGATTCTGGATGAATGAGGTAGTAATTTTATGGCTTTTAATCTTCTCCGATATTTTTTCGGGATCGCAGAACAGGGTGAATATTTCGGCTTCCGGAAATAGATCGGCTATTGATTCAAGGACATGCTCGCCACCACGCATACCGTTCAGCCAGTCATGTACGAGCGCGACTCTCATCCTACGGCGGCGCTTTCTAAAATCTCGAAAGTTCTCATCGCGGCATTTTCCCAACTGAATTTATCGGATCTCGTTAATCCCTGCGCGGAGAGTTTGATCCTGATTTCCCGATTGTCCCACACGGTTTTTAACGCGCCCAGCATTTCATCATGATCTTCGGGGGAAAAGGTAACGGCGGCGTCTCCCACCACCTCCGGTAAAGACGTTTTATTCGAGCATACCACCGGCAATCCGCACGACATCGCCTCCAACGGCGGCAGACCGAAACCCTCGTAAAGCGAGGGATGAAAGAGCAGGGTGGCGGAATTATAGAGCAGGGCGATATCATGCTCGTTTTCCAGCCGGATCAACCTTATGAGATTTTCATCGTTGGCTTTCGAAAACAGCTTCTTTTTAAATTCTATTTGGTCGTTGGTAAGGATCACGAGCGGAGTGGACAGCTCATTTACCGCCCTTGCCAAAGCTCCGGGATTTTTATGGGATTTCAGCGCTCCCACATAAAGTATAAATTCTTCATTTAAGGAGTTTCGTTTCCTGAAAGAATCTATCTCATTTTCAGGAAGGGGCTTGAAGATGGATCGATCGACACCGAGATGTATCACCTCTACTTTCGCCGAGCATTTCGGAAAAAGACCCGCGATATCATTTCCGGTAAATTCGGAGTCGGTTATAATGACACGGCTTTTGCGGCAAACATTATTTATAACGAATCTCGCGTATGCGCGGCCGAAAAACCCGCCTTTAACGGGCATGCGAAGATGTATCAGGTCGTGTATTGTCACCACCGATGGGCAGGGAAGCCCGAATGGCAGTGTATAATGCGGGCTGAAGAAAAGATCGATATTATTCTTTATAAGAGGTTTTCGAAACGAGAAAAGTTCCCTGATGGAATATTTGGGGTATTCGTGTATGATAATGTTAGCGAAGCCTTCAAATTCTCGAAAGGACGCTAGGTCTTTGGTATGGCAGAAAAGGTAAAATTCGGCCTCAACGTTTTGCCTTTTCCAGCAGCGAAGCAGGTTTTTTAAATATGTTCCGATTCCGCCATCGGATATTTTTCTGCAGTCAATTCCTATCTTGATCATAAGATTCAACAATAATCGATTAGTTATTCATTCATAGCAGTTCATCTTAAATCGTTAAAAATATTAATCAGCTCGCCGGCCGTTTTTTCCCAGGTAAATAAAGCGGCGCGGTCCTTTCCTTTTCGCGCGAGTTCTGCCCGAAAAGCGTCGTCACGGTAAAGCCGTAACATTCCTTCCTCAATAGCACCTTCATTTATTGGATCGACGAGCAACGCGCAGTCTCCGGCCGCCTCGGGCATGGCCGAAACATTAGACGTCAGAACCGGACATCCCGCCGACATGGCCTCCAAAATGGGAAGTCCGAATCCTTCGAACAGGGACGGGAAAACGAAAAAAAACGCGTTCTCGTATAAAACGGTCAATTCTTTTTCCGTAACGTAATCAAGCCGTATTATCCGGTCTTTAGCTTCGAGGTCATTCCATATCTTTTCAAGCTCATCGAAACGCCAGCCGGTCGGTCCGGCCAGGACAAAGGGGATCTCCTTCCACAAACCGGACCTGTTATATGCCCTGAACGCCCTGGCGAGATTTTTCCGCGGCTCGATACATCCCACGAACAGCATATACTTATCGGGGAGTTTCAATTTGTTTTTTATTTTTGATCTCTCCGGTTCCGTTACATCGGCCAGCGGAATAGTCCCGGGATAGATCACCTTTATTTTCCCCCTATCTATTTTGAGAAACTCGACGATATCGTTCGCGGTGGCGGTAGAATCGGCGATAATTACATCCGCTCGATCGGCGTAAAATTTTATTCTCCTTTTGTAATGCCGCACCGCCGACGGTATGGCCAGCTCCGGACTGTGATAGAATACGATATCATGGATGGTCAATACGCTGCGGGATTTTTTCAACGGCGGAACCTGAAAACTCGGGGAATAAAAGATATCCGTCTTCCCGGCCAGGTTCTCAAATTTCGGAAAAGCGGTGTAGGCCCAGAGAGCATTCAGGATTCTGTTCGGAATATATGTCCTGACTAACGACGATTTTCCTCCGGCGGAATTGTAGGCTGGCGTTGGTCCGGTAAGGCTGTTATAAAAAAGAATGTATTCCGAATCTTTATCGTATCGAAAAAGGGCGGGAAGCAGGGTCTCGAGGTATCTACCTATCCCGGTGCGAATGGAATTTAAGGCTCTTATATCAATCCCTATTTTCATCCGGTACCGCCACCGCTCCGATTGAATGTTTGAAGTAATTGGATATATATGAACGTTCGAAAAAGCACCATACCGCGCTGATCGGTTTGCTGATAAAACGGGGAACAATCGGGCGTCCGAATCTGGTTTTACCCAACGTTGTTATATCACGTATCCACACCAACGGCGTAAAATCGTAATCCCGGCCATAAATATCAATAACTTTCAGGCCCGCTTTTCTCAGAATCCGACGCAGTTTATTCGGGGTGTATTGCGTCTCCCATCCCGCAAACCACCTGCCCCTTAACATGGCCAGTTTCTTTTTCAACGTATACATGGTAAAAGTCTGGGGGACATCAGCCAGAAGCTTTCCATCGGTTTTTAGAACCGTTCCGGTTTCAGATAGAAAAGGTCGGGGATCTTTAAAATGTTCCAGAAGCCCCTGGTGATATACGAAGTCCAGGGAGCCGCGTTTAAAAGGCAGGTTCAAAGCATCTCCCATAACCGCCATCAGTTCGATTCCGGTCTCCTTTGATTTCGATTTGATAAGCCTCAGCGATTCTCCGGAAATATCCAGAATCACGACTGTGTAACCCGCCCGTGTTATTTCCAGTGCGTCGACGCCGGATCCCGCTCCGATCTCCGCGATTATGGAATCTTTTGATCGAACATGCTTGAAGACGCGGTCAATTAGAATCTCATGGGGCGGGTATTGCGGAATTTCAGTTTTCCAGTATCTATCCCAGGTTTCTTTTTGGAGATCGTTATCGGCCACGTTTGAAAATCTCCCTTAAAGTCTGAAAATCGGCTTTGTTCAAGCCCCCGATGGCATAGAGCACGGAGAAATATATAACAATTCCGGAGGGTATCCTGAGAAAAAGGGAAACGTCTCCCGCGATTTGCAGTATTGCATACATCGAGATGCCGGCAACAAGCGTCCTGATCGCGGTGGGTAATATGTTGACGACCCCATTGTAATCGCGCAGAATATACAGACAGCTTACGCCGGCCGTTATCTCCGCGAGAACGGTTGTAAACGCCGCGCCCTGCATACCGTAACGCGGTATTACCAAAAGATTCAAACCGATATTGATAAACGCCGCCGCCCCGGTGATATATGCCAGCAGATTCTGCCTCCCCAACGCTACCAGCATATTGCCCTGCATGGAATTTATGAAAATCAACGCCAGGGCCCAGATTAATATGTTCAACGCCTGGTACGAGACGGCGAACTCATCGGGATAGATGGAGGCAATCAGATCGGAGGAAACCGCGAGGGTCCCGAAGCCCAGTCCGAAGCCGGCGAAAAAAAGATATTTGAAAACCCGCTGATAGATGGTTTCAAGATTTATTTTATCATGTTTGCTTAGATAAGATAGCCGCGGCAGTATTGTGGTCGATAAGGTGGCGGGGATAAATATCATGGCGTTGACTATAACATAAGCGGCGTTATAAAACCCGACCTCGGTGGCATCGCGGAAGTGGCCCAGGATTATATAATCCGATTTATAGTAAATAGATACCAGTATCACCGTAAGGCCTATGGGGAACGCTCCCCGCAGGAATTTCAATACTTGCT
>CBFCYP010000202.1:0-4372 GCA_965602185.1 uncultured bacterium | reverse complement strand
GGTCATACGATGGTATTTAAAAACGGCGTAAAAAAAGTTACGGAATACTGGGATTTAGTATTAAAAAACGCTGAAGTGGATGAGTTATCATTTAATGAATATAAAGAGCTGATCAGTTCGATCCTGGAAGATTCGGTTCGAATGAGGTTGATGAGCGATGTTCCGTTCGGATCTTTGCTCAGCGGCGGGCTCGATTCCAGTCTTATATCCGCTCTGGCGACGAAACATGTAAAACAGAAATTAAAAACATTCTCAATGGAATATACAAAAAATTTGGATATGGGCGGGCAAAATTCGGACACGAAGTTTGCGGATTTAATGGCCAAAACCTTTAAAACCGACCATAAAGAATTCATTTTTGAACCGGAGGAATACTACGGCTTCCATGAAAAAGTGACCTGGCATATGGAAAAACCGGTTGAGCTGACGGCTCCATCGCTTTACCTGTTGCATAATAAACTCAAGAAATATGTTACGGTTGTATTATCGGGGGAGGGTTCGGACGAGCTCTTCGGTGGATACTTCTTTTTCCTTCAAAACGCGAAAGATAACCGTTTAAGGGAATTTCCCTGGGCGCCGTATTTTGACGAGGTATCCATGTTATTGAATAAAAATATCGAAAAGGAAACTGGTTTCAGAGAAAACGTAAAATCCTCTCTTGACAGATTTTTAAATAAGCATAATACAGACGATTTTTTAAACCGGGTTTTATATTTATTCATAAAAATATATCTTCTTGAAATGCTGGAGCGTCAGGATAAAACCAGTATGGCCTGGGGTATTGAGACCAGGGTTCCCTTTCTGGATCATCGTCTGGTAGAGCTGATTGTGAACATCCCCTCCAGATACAAAATCAAAGATGGTTCTGATAAACATATTCTCAAAGAAAGTTTCAGGGGCTTTATACCGGATGAGATATTGGACAGGAAGAAGAAACCCTTTCCTTTTCCCATTGATCCCAAATCCGTCATCAGGCAAAGAAATGAGGCCAACAGACTGGTTCAATCGGGGAAATCCAGGGTAGCGAGCTATTTTGATAAGAAGAAAACGGATGATTTTTTTCATAAGAGAAATAGTTTTAAAAATATTGACAACCTTGCCATTTTTAGAACATCTTATGCCATGATAGCTCTTGAATTGTGGCACAAGGCTTTTGGGATTTAGGCTCATGGAATATAATGAAAATCAAAAAATGGCATTGGATACCGCCAGGGCATTTATCGAGAAAAAAATAGCGCCGGTCGCCGGTTTGATCGACGAAAATGAAGAATTTCCCCTGCAGAATATTAAGGATATGGGCCGATTGGGATTATTGGGAATCACCTACCCCGAAGAATATGGAGGGGCGGGTCTGGATTATGTGACCTACTCCATGATCATAAAAGAGATTGCCGAAGTATGCGCGTCCACCGCGATGACCGTAGTAGCCCACTCAACATTAACGGCCGATTCTATTTTCAGCTATGGAACTGAAGGGCAAAAAACCAGATACCTTCGGCCCCTTCTCTCAGGCGAGAAAATAGGGGCTTTCGGATTGACCGAACCGAACGCCGGTTCTGATAACGCGGCCATGGAATCAAAGGCGGTTGAACGAAATGATCATTTTGTTTTGAATGGGTCGAAAATATTTATCACAAACGCAAACGTGGCGGACATTTTTATTATTGCCGCCAAGACAGCCCCCGAAAAAGGCATGCTGGGTATAAGCATGTTCATACTCGAGAAGGGGATGCCGGGTTTTGGAACATCGGGGAAAAAAGAGAAAAAACTCGGCATGAGGGGATCCGATACCGGCGAATTGGTTTTTCAGGATGTCATGGTTCCCAAAGAAAACCTGCTCGGACGAAAAAATTTCGGTTTCAGTATGCTGCATCATACTTTGGTTTGTGCCAGGATAGGAATGGCGGCAATAGCCCTGGGCATCTCGGAAGGCGCTAAGAAATTGTGTTTGAAATATGTAAAACAGCGAAAGCAGTTCGGCAAACATCTTTATCATTTTCAATCGATAAAAAATATGCTGGCGGATATGGAAATGAATATAAGCGCCGGTCGCCTGTTATTGCGTAATGCCGCGGCCTTGAAGGATGAAGGTAAGGATTTCACCAAGGAGGCTTCGGAAGCGAAGTTATTCGCCTCGGAAGCCTCGATGAAAATCACAAAGGACGCCATACAGATTTTCGGGGGTTATGGATATACCCGGGAATTCCCGTTGGAAAGATATTTTAGAGATGCCAAAATCACAGAAATCGGAGACGGGACATCGGAAATGCAGCGAATAATTATTGCCGATGAGATTGTAAAAAGGGCTAAATGAAAAGGATTAGTCCGTATGGAAGAATTCGATTGGCGGCACGTGAAAATGAAGGCAATTTCAAAATTCCGAATGAGGGAAGTTAGTCAATTGGTGAAAAAACACTGGATTCGGATAAGATAAAAAGATGGTAACAAAGCGTAGAATTAAAAACATCTATTATAAATTTAATAGAATTATAACTGATTTGTTTTTTTCTTATAATAAAGATCAATTAAAGGACGCTCTTCTGAAGCTGGGTATCGGAAAAGGCGATACGATTTTTCTTCATAGCTCCTTCAGTTTTTTCAACGGTTTCAAAGGTAATCCGCAGGACATTATCAGTTGCCTTATTGAAATAATCGGCGGGGAAGGTAATCTGCTGATGGTATCCATGCCTTATATAGGTTCCACATATGATTATTTAAAGGAGAATCCAAGATTTGACGTCCGCAGGGCGCCGTCCAAAATGGGGATCATATCAGAGATATTTAGAAGAAAGAAAGGCGTTTTACGTAGTATGAATCCGGCACATCCGGTTCTGGTATTCGGCAAGGATGCGGAATGGTTTGTTAAAGATCATGAAAAATGTTTATATTCCTGTGGAAAGGATTCACCTTTTGAAAAGTTTAGAATAAAAAAAGGGAAGATTCTACACTTCAACGTACATTTTCATAAAGGATTCACCTTTATTCATTATTTAGAGGATCTGATCAAGGACAAATTGAGTTTTCCGTTATATGATAAGGAGCCTTTACCGGTTAGAATAGTGGATCATACCGGAAAAGAGTTTGAAATAAAAACCCTTGTTTTTAGCGAAAGAACGGTAAAAACCCGGAGAGTCAGGGTTTTGGGGGATTATTTTAATAAGAAAAAGATTTTGAAATACAAGCGAATAGGTAAAACCAAATTAATGCTTGTTCAGTCAGAGGACGCTGTTTATTATTGCAATAAAATGGCAAGCGATGATAGACTATTTTTCGCAAATAGCGACCAAAAAGTATCTATTAGATAATTATAATATCGTTTAATACTGGAACCTTTTAATGATGTCGGGTAACGAAAATAATGGTAATAATTAAATGCTGAATTTCTTTTTTGAAAGACTACTGCGATTTTATGAAAGATTTGAGATCTACCGTAAGATCAGATGGTGGAATATGCTTACAAGCCGGGGGATGAAAATAGGCAACGGCGTAAACCTTCCGAGGTCAACATGGATTGATATTCCACATTGTTTTTTAATCTCAATAGGCGACAACTGCGGTTTTGGCGCAAATTGCGCTATATTGGCGCATGACGCGATGCCCAATGAATATATAGATGCCACCAGAATCGCAAAAATCATTATACATGAGTCCTGTCATTTCGGTATGGGAACGATAATACTTCCCGGAGTTGAGATTGGCCCGTATTCTGTAGTTGGCGCCGGTTCAGTGGTTAACAGGGATATACCCGCCAGATCTGTTGCTTTCGGCAATCCGGCCAGAGTAATTTGTACTTTAGATGAATTTTTAGACAAACATAAAGAGCGGATGAAAACGGCGCCGGTATTCCCGTATACTCCCTACGGTGAATCGGGTTTAACCTCGGAGAGAATGAACGAGATACTTGAAAAACTTGACAGATCTTCGGGTTATATTGTGGGCGGTTACACCGCGATGGTCAAGGAGGGCAAATGTTTGGTGAGAACAACGGGAAAAAGCGTGAGATCTCAACCGAACGGAAAAGATAAATGAAAACCTTAGTCCTTAAATTATTCGATAACCTGAATATATTCCGCTTTTTCAACAGATATACGTTCAATACCGCCACGGTATTCATGATGCATAATATTAAACGTGAAAATGAAAATGATGGGAGATATCTTTCGACCGAAACGCTGCGCAATTATTTTGCCTACCTTAAACGGCATAATTATAATGTTATATCTTTATCCGATTATATCGCCGCGCTGCGGGGAAAAAAGAGCATATCCAAAACAGTCGTATTTACGGTGGACGACGGTTACCGGGATTTCTATTTTAACGCTTTTCCGGTTTTTCGGGAGTATGATTTTCCCGCCACCGTTTTTTTAACGAG
>CBFCYP010000201.1:0-4386 GCA_965602185.1 uncultured bacterium | reverse complement strand
TTCGGCTATCCCGGCCAACCTCATGTTCTGATTCGATTTATGGCGGCCAAAGACCAGCAGTCGCTTAAAAAGGGAGCCGCTATCGCCATGACCTGGGGCACCCTGGTTTTCACCGGCGCGGTCTTTCTGGGATTGGCCTGCAGGGCGCTGTTTGTGTCGTTACCCGACGCCGAACAAGCCTTGCCTATAATCTCAATACAGCTGTTGCCGGGGGTGTTCGCCGGCATGATGCTGGCGGCTGTGCTGGCGGCAATCTGCTCCACCGCCGACTCGCAGCTTATCGTGGCGTCATCGGCGATATCTCACGATGTTTACGTTCATAGAAAAGGAAAAGATCTTCCCCCTAGGCATGCCGTAACTATCGATAGATTATGGGTAGCGGTTATCGGGTTGCTGGCCGTAATTATCGCCTTAACTGAAAATAGAGTTATTTTCGATTATGTGCTGTTCTCTTGGGCCGGGCTCGGTGCGGCATTTGCGCCCGTTTTTATTCTGAGTTTCCTTTGGAAAAAAGCGACCTCTGAAGGCGCGATCGCGGGCACCATTGTGGGTTTCCTGACAGTAGTGGTCTGGATGAATGTGCCCGGGTTGAAGGGGATGGTCTACGAGCTGGTGCCGGGATTTATCTTGGCGCTGGTGGTGAATTATTTCGTGAGTTTGGTGTATTGGGGGAAGAAGGGGGGACGGTAGGTCGGGTTTAGAGTATATTGAGAATCCCGGGATGTAATTTATTGCGGTTCAATGAATAAAGCAAACGCCATCATTATTGTTCATTATTATAGTATGTTCAATAATATTGAACAATAGATAATAATGAACGCAAACCAAAAATTAGTTGCTTTTTGTTCGATAATTATATATGTTCAATAATAATGAACAATTGATTTTAATGAACAAGGTCTCTAAAATGAATAATAGGTTAATTGAAAAAGAAATCCTGGAAAAAGCTATTGATGCTCTAAAAGCGGCGACCAATGCAGAGATCGAATGGGATATTCTGGAATGGGAATTGCCTCCTGAACCTCCTCTTAGCAGACCTGATGCGAGATTGACAATAAAGTTGGCGGAAAAGGAATTGCAGTACGTGGCTGAAGTAAGGGCCACAATTACCCCGGCAGTTCTGGGAATTATAGTAAATCAATTGCGCGCGCAACGATTAAAATGGCTCCTTGTCGCGCGACATATCCCAACCCAATTCGCGAAAACGCTAATAGAGATGGAGATTCCATTTATTGATACTGCCGGTAATGCATATATAAACGAGCCGCCAATTTATATCCGTATACAAGGAAGACGGGTCGAGGGGATGGAATGGGCTAGGCTCGCCGAAAAGGGCATTATGAGACAGGCTGGCCTTCGTGCGGTATTCGCTTTGTTATGTAATAAGGATCTAATCAATGCGACATTCCGGGAAATAGCCGTTACAGCGGGAACGGCTTTGGGGACAATTGATCTAGTAATCAAGGATTTGAAAAAGCGCGGTTTTTTGTTGGACATGGGCGAACGAGGCAGAAAGCTCACCCGGAAAAGAGAACTGATCGACTGGTGGGTTGACGCGTACGCGGAAAAATTGCGCCCCAAGCAGATTATTGGAAGATACGAAACCGATGACTATGAGCAATTACAGAACGCAGATTTTAAAAAGCTCAACGCTCAATGGGGTGGAGAAATGGCCGCGGGAATAATGACCAATTACCTGAGGGCAGAGATTTATACGATATATGCAAACAGGCCGATTAATGACCTTATTCGAGAATTGAAACTCCGAAACAGACGCACCGGTAAGATAGAAATCCGTGAGCGCTTCTGGTATTTTGAGGATAAACTACAGAAGCGAGGATTGGTTCACCCCATTTTGGTCTATGCCGATCTTTTGGCTACGGGAGATCCAAGGAATATCGAAACCGCGAAGATAATTTATGATGCACTCATCGGTATGGAAAATTGACCAGCAACAACTGGAAGTAATCTCGGATATAGATATAATCACAAAGAAGTTCAGCGTTCCATACCTATTGATTGGGGCTGTCGCGCGAGATCTAATTGTTGATGCATTAGGTATAGGGCGCCCTCGATTGACGTACGATATAGACCTGGCAGTATTGATCAATGGGTGGGAAGAATACGAACGTTTAGCAGAAATAGTGCTTGAGAGTGGTAGATTTCGTCAAGACAACGTTCCTAAACATAGATTTATTCATTTAGCGGCAAACGTCCCGGTAGATATAATTCCTTTCGGCCCGATAGAAGAAGCTGATCATATCATTAAATGGCCTGCCCCCGATCATACTTCCATGTCTACGCTTGGATTTGAGGATGCATATAACAATTCTATTTCGGTAACAATATCAGACAAGCCAAAAATAATCATTAGGGTCGCATCTCGGCCAGGTTTTGCTATAATGAAACTTATCGCTTGGAACGATAATAGATCGAAGCAAATCGCTGACGCCTTGGATTTGCTGCATTTAATCCGTAATTATCTCGATTCGGATAATTTAATTAGATTATATGATGAACATTCCGATATTGCGACAACAAAAGACTTCGATTATGAATGCGCTGGGGCGATGTTACTGGGACGCGATATCGCCTTCATAGCAAGTCCACAGACCTTAAAAGCAATAGATGATATATTAGTAAATGAGACTTCAGACGATTCGAATTTCAAATTGATATCCGATATGCTTGGCAATGCCTTAGATAGGGAATTTCAATCTGAGCAGTTATTGCAGCTTTTATCGTGCTTGAGGAATGGCATTCAAACCAATAAAAATGATGTTTCTTAAGATCATAATTTCGACTGATATATGTATATTGAAAAATTAGAAATCCCTAATTCATCTCCCGAATTTGCTGTATGCGAAAGTCCATCAACTATTGCCTCTGTTTCAATCTGAAACACCCCTTTCAATATACCCGCATAAGTCCATCTGTTTAATTCCGATACAATTTATAACGGAGAAACCAGGGGGGATTATGTTTGCGTCATTCAATATTTTCGATTTTTTCAGCAGGTATACGTTCAGAAACTCTTACAGTAATTTCGGGCATAATTGCCGGCCTAACATTAGCCAGACGCCATCGCAGATTTCCGCCGATCCTGTCTCGACCGTAGTCCCCGAAATCAAACCACCCGCCCCGGTGGAAGAGACTCCGACCGATACCATAGAGATCTCCGGCCGAACTCCTGAAACAGCCAAAGAAAGCCCGGTTTATTCGTCAGAGGATATCGTTCCCGCCGAAGATACGCCGGAGGAGGTCGTGCCGGCCAATGAAGAGGCAACCGAACCGGTGGAACCGCATGACAACGGCCTGGTTTCGCAGATAAAATCTCGCGCGAAACTGAACCTGAGCATGATATTCAACCTGGCGGAGTTCGACGCGATTGCAAGCTCCTTCGCGGAGGACGCCGAGGACGGTCAGATAGATACGATTTCATACTCCAAACTGAATATCGGCCTGCACGCGGAACTGGAGGCCAAGGCCCGCGTTAAAGAGATGTACAGGGATATGGAGGGGCCGGGGGGACCCCTTCAATACTTTAAATCCAACCAAAGACTGAGATCCAGCCAGTTCGAAGCCGCCATGATGAGAACCAGGGGTTTCGAGGCGGACATGTTTTATCGCGACAGCCTCAAGACCAGCTATAAGGTCAGGGAATCATACAGAAACGGCTTTATGAAAGTCTCGCGCAAACTGCATGTCCGCTACACCCAGGATTTCGGGCTTAACCTGCGAGCGTTGAATATGTTCAACGGGCAGTCCGAAGCGCTAAATCAGGCCGGAAATCTTGACTCCTACCTGGGCAACACCGAATCGCTGGTGGATTCACCTGCAGCTTCGGGCGCTTTGCTGGAAAGCTTTTTCGATACGGTCCAGGGATATCTGGATGGGGCCGAGGACAAGCTTCTGGAAAAAATCAACTTCTTTTTCGAAAACCTCGCCTCCGAGATGGGAGTGGAAACCTCATTTCTGGAAGGTGCGCAGGAGATACTGATCGCCAACGTCGGCGAATTCTTCGACAGGGTTGATGGCACGATAGAACTTACGCGAAACAGGTATCTGCCCGCGTCCGAAGAGCCTCCGGCGCCTGAACTTCCCGAAACACCGGAGGAATCGATAATAGAGACTGTGGAGGCCGACGCGGCGGCATAATTCGGCCATCAATTTATCATAGGTATCTTATTATAACGGCCTAATCTGCGAGTCATAGCCTGCTATGACCGCAGTTTTATTTGATAACGGAATGCGGTCACGGCAAGCCGTGACTCGCGGCCTAATCCATCCTTTTTTGGGTGTAGATAAAGCACACTCTTCTTTTTTTTCAAATCGGCAACTTTTATCTTATTAATTCGTTTTATATATAACGACCGAAAAGGTTGT
>CBFCYP010000200.1:0-4396 GCA_965602185.1 uncultured bacterium | reverse complement strand
TTTATGGCGGATATTGCCCCGGGCCTGAATATATAGATGAATTATGGACTCTAGAATTGATGTCCGGAGAGTGGAGACAACATTTCCCTGATTATCCTCATCCGATCGCCAGAGGTTATTGCCCGTTGATATATGACAAAGAGCATAACAGGGTACTTCTGTTTTCCGGTTTTTCGGCTTACTCCGGTCCCGGCCTTAATGATCTCTGGCAAATAGGTTTGGATTCTATGCAGTATACGCAGTTGTTTCCCACTGGAACGATACCTTCGCCGAGGGGTAGATTTACTACGATTATAGGTGGATTTGCCGAACATAAGGCGACCATATTCGGAGGCGCGCATAATTATCAGCTTTACTACAATGACATATACTTTCTGGATTGGGATACGATTGTGAATATCGAAAATGATCAGCAATTACCCGAAAGGAGTTTTTTAATTAATTGTTTTCCAAATCCTTTCAATTCTCAAACAACATTTGAATTTACGCTTTTTGAATCGGGCTTTGTATCGATGTCCGTATTTGATTTGCTTGGCCATAAAGTAAAGACTATCGTAAGCGATGAAAAACCTGCCGGTGATCACATAGTCGCTTTCAATGCGTCAGATTTATCAAGCGGCATATATTTCTATAAGTTTCAGGTGGGCGATGTCGTCGATAACGGGAAAATGATGCTATTGAAATAAGGAATAATATGAATCCGGGAGGTTTTCTATCAGGATTCAAATATGATCCCGGATAGCCGGCAGGTATCGCGTCCGTAAGATATTCTGTGATTCATTACCAAGATTTTCTAATATATTTATTTTTACGCAGATTATTGTATCTCCAATCTACTGTTTACATTTACTTTATGAATTATTAATTTAGCGTTTAATCAGAACAGCTGAAAGTAAAGGAAAGTGGAAATATGTCGGGACAGAACCTCATCGAAAAAATAGCGCAAAAATACGCCGTGGGATTGGATGACGGACAATTCGTATACAGCGGTGATTACTTAACCATAAAACCGGCACATGTTATGACCCACGACAACACCGGTGCTGTAATCCCCAAATTTAGAGGGATAGGTGCGGAGAAGGTTTTAAATCCTCGTCAGCCGGTATTCGCGCTGGATCACGATATCCAGAATAAAGGCGATGCCAATCTTAAGAAATACGCGAAAATCGAGGCTTTTGCCAGAGAGCATGGAATTGATTTTTATCCCGCCGGACGCGGTATCGGGCACCAGGTTATGTGCGAGGAGGGTTATGCCTGGCCGGGTACCGTGGTGGTCGCCTCCGACAGTCATTCCAACATGTACGGCGGGCTGGGATGTCTGGGAACGCCCATAGTACGCACCGACGCCGCCGCCATCTGGGCTACCGGACGTACCTGGTGGCAGGTCCCGCCGGTGGCTAAGGTCGAATTTTACGGCAAACTCAAACCCGGAGTTACCGGTAAGGATGTCATAATCGCTCTCTGCGGTTTTTTTAACAATGATGAGGTTTTAAATCATGCTGTAGAGTTTACCGGCGACGGAGCGGCGACATTGACCGTCAATCAGCGTTTGACCGTAGCGAACATGACCACCGAATGGGGGGCGCTGGTGGGGCTGTTCGGAATTGATCGATTTGTCATAAAATGGCTGAAGCAGAGGGCCGATTATGTTGCCCGGCGCGGGCTCGCGGGAGTGCCCTCCGATATCGAGGGTAAAGGTGTACATCCCAGGTTAAATAAGAAGAGGATCGGCGAACTGGAAAGCTCGATCCCGCGGGCCGATCCCGACTGCTTCTATGCCAGGGAGATTATGTTCGATCTGGGATCTATACAGCCGCATGTGTCCGGTCCCGACCATGTCAAGACCATGACCCCGGTCTCGGAAATTAAAAAACGGAAAGTGGCCATTAACAAAGCCTACCTGGTTTCCTGTGTTAATAGTAGAGTGGACGATCTTAAGCAGGCCGCCGAGGTCGTGAAGGGAAGGAAAGTCGCCGAGGGAGTGGAATTCTATATTGCCGCCGCCTCCAGCGAGGTGCAGGCAGCGAGCGAGGCCGAGGGCGACTGGCAGGCGCTTATTGACGCCGGCGCCATCCCGCTTCCCCCCGGATGCGGACCCTGTATCGGTCTTGGTATGGGACTATTGCAAGATGGCGAGGTAGGAATATCCGCGACAAATAGAAATTTCAAAGGCAGGATGGGGTCAAAGAACGCTAAAGCATATCTCGCGTCCCCGGCAATAGTGGCCGCGTCGGCGATATCCGGCTATATTGACGGACCCGCTGAATTCAAATCCTCGAATATAGTCGGGGATATCACGGTCAATGAAAAAGAATCCGGACCGGCGGGGGAGACCAGGATTATAGATGGGTTCCCGGAGACTATCTCAGGCGAACTGGTATTCTGCCACCAGGATAATCTCAATACCGACGGTATCTTCCCGGGCAAATATACTTACAAAGACGATTTCAAACCGGAACAACAGGCCGCAGTTGTTATGGAAAACTACGATCCCGAATTCGGTAAGATCGTGAAAAAGGATGATATCCTCGTCGGGGGGTATAATTTCGGTACCGGAAGCTCCCGGGAGCAGGCGGCCACAGCGTTGAAATATAAGGGAATCCAGCTTGTTATTGCGGGGTCGTTTTCGGAGACCTACAAACGTAACGCCCTGAATAACGGATTTCTTACCATCGAGGCTCCGGAACTGGTGGACGACCTCAAAAATCGTTACGGTACGAAGAAACTGACTTTGAAAGACAACATCAGGGCCACAATAGATTTCAAACGATCTGTTATCGACGTTGACGGTAAATCGTATAGAATAAGTCCGATAGGAATCGCGGCACAGGAGCTTATGGTGGTGGGGGGATTGGAGAGCTGGGTGAAGGAGAATCTTTAGAAAGCAGAATGGCAGGTCGGGTTTCGAATCCCCGACTATTAGTCAGGGAGAGAAACCCGATATCCTGTGTTTCGGGAACTGCGATTCCCGAAACATTTAGCATTCCGCAATGACGTTCTATTGAACGCCCTACTCGGCAGAGGGCGTTTTTTCAAACGCCCCTACGAAAGAGAATCAGATTTATATTGTAAAATAGATAATCTACCATATATTATAATTGTAAATTAACCGGATTCGGTATTATGAAAAAATCCGTAATCATATTATCTGTTTTGCTTCTGGCCTCTTCCCCCGCTCGCGCCCAGTGGACCGAGCCGGTGCGGATTGGGGCTCCGGGAGGCATCCTTTACCCGCAAATACTGGCTCAAGGAGATACTCTGCACGTTGTCTACTCTAATAACGAACTGGAATGGAAAATAGGTTATGTTAGAAGTACGGATGGTGGAGATACTTGGAATGATCAACAGGTGCTTTCGGACGATTCTTCGGAGACATTGTTTGTGAGAATAATAGAAGATGGACGGAGGTTAATGGTATTATGGAGAAACAACTATTATTACGGTGGCAATAGACCCCGAAATATAAGTTATAATATCTCAAACAATAATGGCCTTACCTGGTCGGGGCCGGAATATGTTCTTAATCCCAGTTGGGAGCATATCCTATATTTCAGCGCTTCTAGCAATGGTTCGGTTGTAAATGTAATACTAAGCAGCCGAATTGATCATGATCTGATCTTTTTCAATATCCGGAGCACGAATTTCGGCCAGAGCTGGTCAGATCCCGTGGTACTGTTCAGCGCGGCTCAAGAGATCTGGCCGGATCAAGTGACAGCAAATAGTATGGTCCATTTTGTCTGGTCCGGCCGGTATACAATGGACGATAAAATCGAAATTTATTATATGCAAAGTACGGACAATGGAATTAGCTGGTCACAGAGCATTCCATTAAGTGATGAGGACCAGCATCATTCACAACTCCCCGCTGTCGATGCCGATGGCTATGGCAACGTGGTGGTAACCTGGATGGATTTCAAATATGCTCCGCCAGGGGCGACTGGAGACATTTTTATAAGACAGAGTGCCGACTCCGGTTCGAATTGGATTGCAGAAAATCAACTTACGTTTAACCATTATGCCTTCAGAAGCGATGTGATATTAAATGCGGATACGATTCATGTTGTATGGGAAGACGAAAGCCAAAGCGTTTTTCACAGGAGGATTTACTATATAAATAGTACGGATAACGGCGTGAGTTGGAGCGAGCCGTACTGGGTGGACGGTACGGACGATGATTCCTGGAATCCGGCTGTTGCCGCTTCAAACGGGAAAGTCTATGTCGTTTGGGGGGAATATCGTCCAGATTCCGGGTATGGACTCTATTTTTCAAGATATCAATATCAGACCGGTATAATTAGAGACGAACCGATAACGCCTCAGTTGGGGGCATTAATCGCTTACCCCAATCCATTTAACTCCAAAATCATAATAACCTACAAAAACCTGAAAGGAGGTG
>CBFCYP010000199.1:0-4463 GCA_965602185.1 uncultured bacterium | reverse complement strand
CAATGTGCCCTGTTGTGAGGAACCGTAAACGATTAAATTTAGCGCCAACGTCCCGGAGACGGGTCTGGGATCTTCCTCATACATCAACTCCTGCGTGAGGAATTTGATGTCGTCCAGGGCGCCGCTGTAATCATATGCTATTTCATACAGGCTGGAGGCCAATTCGAGATTGCTTGCGGCCGTCGCGTTTAATACGCAGGTATCTTCCTGAATTCCCTCCAAAAGCAAATTCTCGTTGGCGTTCGCTACTATAATCGCTGAATCGTTAACAAGTTCGATATCTAGATATGCCCTGTACTCGATGGACGTGGTTGAAAGGGAATCCGGGAACATCTGGCATCCCTCGGCATCCTGGAATTTCAGCGAATCGACGAATATCAGACTGGCGTTGGTGGTATCGGCGCCAAGGTAGATATGCCACCAGCAGGTCTCCTCATCAAAGGTGATCAGCAAAGAATCGCAGGCCTGCATCGGCGCGGAACCGTCAAAATTGATAAAATTGGACGCCGCGTCGGCTTCCAAGAAAAGGGTATCGACGATACTTTCGGTGATCATTCGCGCGGTTTGATAATTCGGATCTTCGTAATCGCCCTCGGTGAGATCGCTTTCGGTGGCGTTATCGGAGCACCCGGCGATCATAAAAACCGCGCATAACGAAATTATCCCGAACAACAATAAAAGCTTTTTCATAATTGCCCTCCAAATATGAAATTTCAGTTTTTCGATATGTATATCGGATAAAATTTGATGTTATTTATATATATAACCAAATAACATTAAACTCTAATATCAATGATCATGATCGGGGGTTCCCATATTATCGGTATCAGAGATAACGGTACTATCGGGTAATTGCAATAATTGTTCCAATGAATCAGCCCTGGCGGTGGCGATCTCGGCCTGCTGTACCCCGGTACCGTGTTTATAAACGATTTCGCCTCCCAGATAACCCGCGTAGCCCACCAGAACCGCGGCCGCCAGGCTGAGGAAAACGGCCACCCACCCCGGCGAGCCGGATTTTTTCTTTTTAATGGCGGGTCTGAATATCAACAGAATCAGAGTCAGGCCCACAACCACGAATCCTATGGTTTCATGAAGTTCCAATAGTTCATGGGCCTGCTCGGGGTGCCAGACCGACTTCTCCGCTATTAAACCGCTTACAACCGCGAATACGGCGCCCACGGCAGCAAATATGGTGATAATATTCGCCGCCGAAATCAACGATTTTTTGCGGCTCAGGACACCCATTAGATCCAGTATGAAAACCACGATTATCAGCGCTATCGGGAAATGGACAATTAACGGATGAATGTTACTCATTATCTTCCTCCACAGTTCTTACAGGTTTAGGCAATTTCCATCCGTTTATTATGGAATAAATCGCCGGAATAATCAAGAGAGTTAACAGAGTGGAGGAGATCAGCCCGCCCACCATGGGAGAGGCTATTCTTCTCATGACCTCGGAGCCGGTACCGTGGCCGATCATTATCGGAAACAGCCCGATCATGGTGGTGGTAACGGTCATCAGTTTCGGCCGGACCCTTTCGACGGCTCCTTCCAGAATAGAACTGTTGAGATCCGCGATCGATTTCAGCCTGTTTTCCCTCATGTATCTTTTCCTTGCCTCATCGAGATAAACCAGCATAACCACTCCGGTCTCAGCGGCGAGTCCCGCCAGAGCGATAAATCCCACGAAAACCGCCACCGAGGTGTTGTAGCCGGCGATGTAAAGCCACCATATTCCGCCCACCAGGGCGAAGGGCAGGCCCAGCATCACAATAAGGCTCTCCGAAATCTTCTTAAAATGGAAGTATAACAGGAGGAAAATGATTGCTATGGTTAAGGGTATTACTATTTTGAACTTTTGTGCTGCCGCCTGCATATACTCGAACTGCCCGCTCCAGATTATGGAATACTTGGGAGGAAGGGTAACCTTTTCGGAGATAGCTTCACGGGCGTTCTTTACATAAGTTCCCACGTCGATTCCACGAATATCGACATATACCCAGGCAGTCTTGCGGGCGTTCTCGGACTTTATACCGGCCGGCCCCTTATGAATCGATATATCTGCCAGTTGATAAAGAGGCACCTGCGCGCCGGTTTTAGTAGATACCAGAACTCTTTTTAAAGCCTCGATGTTGTCCCTGTATTCGCGGCTGTAACGGATATTTACCGGATATCTTTCCAATCCTTCAACTGTCGATGTTACATTCATGCCCCCGATAGCCAACATAAAGACGTCCTGTACGTCGCTTACGGTCAAACCATAGCGCGCGATCTCATCACGTTTAATCTCGAAATCGACGTAGTTTCCGCCGATCACTCTTTCGGCGTAAACCGACAGGGTCCCTTTCTGCCTTCTGATTACGGATTCGATCCTTTCGCCGATGGCGCTCAGGCTATCGAGGTTATCGCCCATGATTTTAATTCCCACGGGTGTTTTTATTCCGGTGGCCAGCATATCGATTCTGGTTTTAATGGGCATGGTCCAGGCGTTGGTAAGGCCGGGGAACTGTATGGCGCGGTCGAGTTCCTCCACCAGTCTATCCCTGGTCATTCCCTCCCGCCATTGATCTTCGGGTTTCAGCAGGATGGTGGTTTCGATCATGGTGAGGGGCGCGGGGTCGGTGGCTGTCTCCGCCCGCCCGATTTTCCCGAAAACGGTTTCGACCTCGGGAAAGGATTTTATGATTCTGTCCGTCTGTTGAAGCAGCTCTTTGGCCTTGGTGATGGATATGCCCGGCAGAGTGGTGGGCATATAAAGCAGGTCGCCTTCGTAAAGGGGGGGCATGAATTCCGAGCCCAGGTTGAACATGGGATAAAGGGTGACAGCTAAAATCAGCAATGCCGCCAGGGCGGTCCACCAGCGATACCTGAGAGCGAATCTCGCTACCGGCATATAGACGGATATGAAAAAGCGGGAGATGGGATTTTCCCTCTCGGATCGTATCCTGCCTTTTATAAATATCATCATGAGAACCGGTATAACGGTTATGGCAAGAACAGCCGACGCCGCCATGGCGAAAGTCTTGGTATAGGCCAGAGGTTTGAAGAGCCTTCCCGACTGCTCGCCCAGGACAAACACCGGCAGAAACGATACGGTGATTATAAGCAGGGAATAAAACAGGGCGGGGCCGACCTCCTTCGAAGAATCTATCATTATCTGCAGTCGGTCTTTTTTGTCTTTATCGCGTTCGAGATGTTTATGGGCGTTCTCCACCATCACAACTGAAGCGTCCACCATGACCCCGATGGCGATAGCGATTCCGCCCAGCGACATGATATTGGCGCTGATTCCCATATAATGCATAATGAAAAGGGATATTAGAACGCCCGCCGGAAGAGTGAAAATGGCCACGAAAGCCGAGCGGACATGGAGAAGGAAAATGATACATATCAGGGCCACCACCAGCATTTCCTCAAAGAGTTTCTGGCGCAGGTTGGAAACCGCGGAATTGATCAGTTTCGATCTATCATAAACCGGCTTTATCACGATCCCGTCAGGGATGCTTCCCGAATCTTTGAGTTCGTTGATACGGGCTTTTACCCTGTCTATTACCTTTAACGTGTTTTCGCCGAATCGGATAACGACAATGCCCCCTACGGTCTCCCCTTCACCGTCGAGCTCGGCGAGCCCCCGTCTCAACTCCGGCCCGAAATGAATATCGGCCACCTGTTCCAGGAGGATCGGGGCGCCTTTATCGTTAACCCCGATGGCTATACCGCGAAGGTCTTCGAGATTTTCGATATAACCGAGACCGCGTACCATAAACTCGGTCTCCCCCATTTCCAGCAATCGCCCGCCGACATCCTTGTTGGAGTTCATCACGGCATGTTTCACTCTGGAGAGCGGTATGCCGAAGGCGGCCAGTTTATTGGGATCGACCTCCACCTGGTACTGGCGCACGTAACCCCCCACCGAGGCCACCTCGGAAACTCCGGGAAGCACCATCAATTCGTATTTCAAAAACCAGTCCTGCAAAGATCTCAAATCGGAGAGATCGTAACGGCCGGACGTATCCTCAATCGCATATTGATAAATCCATCCCACGCCGGTGGCGTCGGGACCGAGCTGAGGAGTTATACCCTGTGGTAAGCGGGAGGAAACAAAATTCAGGTATTCCAGCACCCTGGCCCGGGCGTCGTAGAGATCGGTGCCGTCATCGAAAATCACGTAGACGAAGCTGATTCCAAAAAAGGAGTATCCCCGTACGGTTTTGGCGTTCGGAACCGACAGCATGGCGGTGGTGAGAGGATAGGTTACCTGGTCCTCGATGATCTCCGGCCCCTGCCCGGGGAATTCGGTCTGAATTATTACCTGAACGTCCGACAGGTCGGGGATGGCGTCGATGGGAATGTTGAAGATGGCGTATACCCCAGCCACTATGGCGACCGCGAGAAAAATGAATATGACGAGACGATTTCTTATCGAATATTCGATAATTTTTTCAATCATTTTTTCT
>CBFCYP010000198.1:0-4523 GCA_965602185.1 uncultured bacterium | reverse complement strand
CGGCTCGAATGGGTTTCCGCGGCGGAAGGTCCCCGCTGGGCGGAACTAATGAACGAGTTTGTCGAGCAGATCACCCAACTGGGGCCAAGTCCGTTAAGAAACAATGAAAGGCATTGATTAGAGCAAAATGAAAAGTATTGTCGATAATCTCAAAAAGAACCGCGCGTTTTTATGTTTGGAATGCGGCAAATGTACCGCCGTCTGTCCCATATCATCCCATAATAATAGTTTTTCACCCCGCAGGATGATCGCCGAAGGTCTCTTTTACGGAACCGAAAATCTTATTAACGATAGATTACTATGGTCGTGTCTGACATGCCAGCTCTGTTCTCAACGTTGCCCGGTTGACGTAAGATTTTCCGAGATGATGAGAGATTATAGAGCGGAAGCATACGAAGCGGGCAAATGGGGAAATCCCTCGCATGGAGGCGTGCTTCATTACATCATGGAGATCGGTTCTTCTCCCAACTTAAAACAAAAAAGAACCGATTGGATAGATGAGAGCCTTAAGGTAAAACAGAAAGGCGATGTACTCTATTTCGTCGGTTGTCTTCCTTACTACCAGGATTTCTTCGCCAAAGATCTCGATTTCTCGCCGAACTCCATTGCCGTTGATACCGTGAAAATATTAAATTATCTGCATATTGAACCGGTTGTCTTAAATAATGAGAGATGTTGCGGACATGATTTGTATTGGCTGGGGCAGCTTGAAAAATTCGACGAGCTCGCACGGCTGAACCTGGATATGATAGCGGAAAGCGGGGCCAAAACCGTTGTCACCGCTTGCCCGGAATGCGCGCTCTCGCTAAAAAGATTATATTCGGAAAGAATAGGCGGGGTTAATTTTGAGGTGAAACATATTACCGAAATGGTCTATGAGAATATCGGTAAATTCAAGTTTAAGAATCTCGATATAACCGCCGCCTTTCAGGACCCCTGCCGGCTCGGCAGATACATGGGCGTATACGATCAACCGAGAGAATCCCTGCAATCTATCCCCGGAGTGAAATTGAAGGAGATGGCTCACAGCAGACGCGGGGCGATATGCTGCGGAACCACCAACTGGATGAATTGCGATACGACGTCGCGCATGATCCAGCAGAGTAGAATAAACGAAGCGGTCGAGACGGGCGCGGATACTCTTATAACGTCATGCCCGAAATGCCAGATTCATTTCCGTTGCACCACCAAAGAGACGGAAGAGGGGAATCCCGCTAAAACGGAACTGAAATTAACGGATTTTGTTAATTTTATCGCCTCGGCTTTAACCGAGGGATAAGAAAATAAGTACGAGGATAATTTAACAACAGCGATTTCGGCATGTTGAGGGAGATACAATGGCAGTAAATGTAGCGAAGGCCGAAGAGTTACGCATAGGTGTGTTCGTATGTGAATGCGGCTTGAATATCCAGGGCACTATCGACTGTGCCGCGGTCAGCGAGTATGCTAAAACGCTGCCCGACGTGGTTGCCGTAGTTCAGAACAAGTACACCTGCGCCGACCCCGGCCAGAACGAAATCAAAAAGGCTATAGGTAAATACAAGCTGAACAGGGTAGTGGTCGCATCCTGTACGCCGAAAATCCACGAGCCTACTTTCAGAGAATGCGTCGCAGACGCCGGTCTGAATCCCTATCTATTCGAGATGGTAAACATCAGGGAACATGTCAGCTGGGTTCATCAAGGCGAAAAGGAAGCGGCTACGGAAAAGGCCAAGGACCTGGTGCGAAGCGGAGTGGCCAGGGCGAGATTCCTGGAGCCGCAAATCGAAGCTGAGGTCCCCGTAACCAAGGCGGCGCTGGTAATAGGCGGTGGTGTTGCGGGCATACAGGCCGCGCTGGACCTGGCCGATGGCGGTCATAAGGTCTATCTGGTCGAAAAAGAAGCGACCATCGGCGGGATCATGGCGGCGCTGGATAAGACTTACCCGACCATGGACTGCTCTATATGAATACTCGGTCCCAAGATGATGGATGTCGGTCGACATCCCAATGTTGAACTGCTGACCTTCAGCGAAGTTGAATCGGTTACCGGCTTTGTGGGCAACTTTAACGTAACCGTTCGTAAAAAAGCCCGCTACGTCGATCCTACCGAATGCAATTCCTGCGGCGATTGCGCCGACGTGTGCCCGCAGGCTGTCCCTGACGAATACCAGCAGGGATTCTCGTCGCGAAAAGCGATATATCTGCCTTTCGCTCAGGCAGTGCCCTCATCATATATTCTCGATATGAAAAATTGCCTCGGCAATAATCCCATAGCCTGCGGCAAATGCGCCGATGTCTGCGAGAAAAAGTGCATCAATTACGACGAGCAGGATGAGCTTATTAATATAGAAGTCGGAGTGATTATCGCCGCCACCGGCATGGACGTTTACGATCCCACCGAATACGACGAATACGGTTATACCCGGTTTGAAAATGTCATAACCAGTATGGAATTCGAACGTCTTATATGCGCCGGCGGGCCCACGGGAGGTCATTTCATCAGGCCCAGCGATCAACAACAGCCGCAGAGCATCGGTTTTATTCAATGTGTCGGCTCCCGCAGCAAGGATGGCCGGGGCAATCCTTATTGCAGTAATATCTGCTGTATGAATACCGTCAAGGATACCCTGTTGCTGTGCGATCATTATCCCGGTGTTGAAATGAAGGTTTTCTATATGGATATCAGGGCTTTCGGCAAGGGCTTTGAGGATCTTTACGTCCGCAGCAGGGAGGAGGGAGTTAAATATATACGCGGTATCCCCGGTGAGGTTATAGAAAATCCGGAATCGCGAAATCTGACTCTGACGGTTGAAAATACGACCATGGGAAGAATTGAAAAACACGAGCTGGACCTCCTTGTTTTATCTCAAGGTGTAATTCCCCGGCAGGATGGGGACACTATAAGGAAATTACTTACTCTCTCGACAACGTCAGACGGTTTTATTATGGAATCTCATCCCAAGCTAAAGCCTGTGGACGCTCCCACCAAGGGAGTTTTCATCGCGGGATGTCTGGAATCGCCCAAGGATGTCAAAGACAGCGTCACCCAGGCCAGCGCGGCCGCGGCCAGGGCCAGTATTTTATTGAATGCCGGAAAAACCAAAATAGAGGCGATTACCTCTCAAATCGTAGCCGAAAAATGTAATTTCTGCGGGTTGTGTTCGAGAGTTTGTCCATATAACGCCATTCTCGCGTCCGATAAAAAGACCCAAAAGCTCCCGGTCGTAATATCGGCTGCCTGCGCCGGGTGCGGCGCCTGCGCAGCTGAATGTCCGCAAGACGCCATCGTGATGAATCATTTCACCGATGCGCAAATAATGGCCCAGGTCGAAGGGATTCTCGCTGAACATCCGTACAAACAGATGGTTACTTTCGCCTGCAACTGGTGCAGCTACGCCGGAGGCGATATGGCCGGGACATCGAGACTGCAATATCCCACATCATGCAGGCTTGTCAGAACCATGTGCTCCGGACGTGTCGATGATAAATTCGTTATGCATGCATTCAAGCTGGGCGCTCCCATGGTCCTGGTTTCGGGATGCCATTTCGTGGACTGCCACTATATCAATGCCGTAAACTGGACTCAGAAAAGGATGGACAAGCTCTGGAGCAAGCTCGACCGACTCGGGATCCGGGCCGACCGGCTCCAGCTCGAATGGATCTCGGCGGCCGAAGGCCAAAAATTCGCCCGGGTTATGCGAAATCTCGAGGAAAAAGTCAAGCAGGTAACGGTTGAAGAGATAGAGTATACTATGAAGGTATTACGGGAAGACGAAGAAAAGAAAGAGAAGAAGGGATAGGAGGTGGTATTGTAAATGGCGCCCAGACCGGTATTATTTAAGTGCCTCAATTGCGGGCATGAATATGAGGGCGTCTATGACGCCGATAATGTGACAGAGAGATCATGTCCTCAGTGCCGATCCAACAGCGTGCGAAGGTTGCCGGCACAAAAATCAAAAAAATAGCTCTGATTTGCTCGCTCTGAAAAATCTCGGGAGAGAGATTATATGGAAAAAGATGAACGAACCGATCATAGAATATTCCTGTTATTCTATCTGGAAATATACTGTAATGAAACCAAGAATTTTATCGGGAGCGTGATGGATTTATCATCCTCCGGAATGAGATTATGTTGTAGAAATCCGGTAAAAGTGGACGAAGTCCTGAATTGCCGAATGATATTGCCCGTCCCCCCCATGGAGTGCCAGGAAATATCATTCAAATCCAAAGTGGTCTGGTGCGAAACCGCATTTAATCCCAATTATTATGATATCGGAACGCAGTTTCTAGACTTGGAGGAACACGAACAGAAAATCATAGACAAACTTATTGAGGTTACCATCTACGACCACTGCTGGCCCACGGAAGACCAGACTTTCCCTATGGAGTATTAGACCGGGTTTTGCCTGAAATTCAGCTGTTTTGGGTTGGCCTAATATAAATATATATAATTTTATAATTAGGATTATTTTTTCGCGCTATTTGCGGGATCATGTCAACTTAATTGTGTAAAATAGCATATCCGTTCTCGTTTATACGGG
>CBFCYP010000197.1:0-4568 GCA_965602185.1 uncultured bacterium | reverse complement strand
AGAATACCGAGAAGCCCTCCCAGAAGCGACAGCGCTATCGACTCCATGATGAACTGCAGGAGTATGTCTTTACGCCTGGCGCCCACAGCCATGCGCACCCCGATCTCGCGGGTTCGCTCGGTGACCGAAACCAGCATGATGTTCATGATGCCTATCCCGCCGACTATCAACGATACCAAGGCCACGCCGGCCAGCAGGTAGGTGAAGGTCTCGGTGGTTTCCTCCTGAGCCGCCACGAAATCGGTCTGCGACTGTATGAAGAAATCGTTGTCCCGGCCGGGACGGAGCCGGTGCGATTTGCGGAGTATGTTTTCTATCTCCAGGTAGGCCGATGATACCATCGACTCGTCTTTCAAACGGGCGATGAAGCGATTCAGGTTGTTCTCGCCGAAAACCCGCTTCTGGGCCGTCGTATAAGGTATCAGGATAATATCATCGAAATCCATCCATCCCCCCGAGGCGCCTTTTTCCCGGGTTACGCCGATAACCTCGAAACGCAACCGTCCTATTCGAATAATCTTTCCGATGGGATTAATATTCTCAAACAGGTTTTCCACTATTTTGGGGCCGATAACGGCGACCCGTTTCATCCCCGACACATCGCGTTCGGTGAAATTTTCTCCCTGGCCGATGATATAATTTCGAAGCTCCATGTACGCGGGACCGGTGCCCACCACCATGGTGTTCCAGTTTTTATTGCCGTAGATAATCTGGCGGCTTCCCCGCAGTTCGGGTACGATATTGTCTACGGTGAGGCATTCCGCGCGGAGTCGTTTCAAATCGCGCTCGTCAAGTCTCTGCACCGCGCCTGCCGCCATCCGGATATGCCCTCGGCGGGGCGCGCCGGAACGTATATATAGAAGGTTGGTGCCCATGGCTTCCAGCCTGTCCGCCACCGCCTTCTTGGCACCCTGCCCCAGCGATATCATGGTTATGACGGCGCCCACGCCGATAATGATACCGAGCATGGTGAGAAGCGAACGTATTTTGTTGGCGTGAAGCGAGGCCACGCTGACGGCGAAGAATTCTATCCAGTTCATCTATTACCTCTGCCCCGGTAACCTGTTCCAGCCTCTGATCCGTTCCAGGAAAGCCTCGCGGTCCTTCAGAGCCTTGGACGTAACGGTAGTCAGCACGGTATCGCCCTCGGATAAACCCGAAAGCACCTCCGCCTGTTCGAAATTCGATAATCCCAGCTCGATAGGACGAGGCTCCTCGATCCCATTATTGACAACTATGGCCATCTTAACCGGGTTCGATTTTTTGGAGTTGTCATCTTGCCTGCCTCCTTCGCCTCCTTCCGTGTGTCTGCCCATACCGCCGCCGGGCTGGCCGCCGTTACCTCCCATCATGCGAGCGATAGCGCGCATATCGGTTAACGCCTCCCGGGGTATCAAAAGAGCGTTCTCGACAAATCCGGCGGTAATCTCCACGCTGGCGTTCATGCCGGACATCAGAAGCCCCTCGGAATTATCGACCTCGATGGTAACATCGAATGTCGTCACGTTCTGCTCAACCCTCGCCTGGGGATGAATCCGCTGAACCTCGCCCATGAATTCCCGGTCGGGATAACTTTCGGCGATAATGGCGGCTTTCTGACCCGGCTTGATACTCCCGATATCGATCTCGTCGACGGCCGTTGTCACATACGCCCTGGAAAGATCCGCCACCGTGGCTATTATGGTCCCGCCCGATACGGCGGAGATCCCGGACGCTATGATCTGCCCCTTTTCCACGTATTTCTGCAACACTATGCCGTCAATAGGCGATTTTATGACCGTATCCGACAGCCGCTCCTTGGCGTCCTCGAGGCTGGCGTTTGCCCTAACCAGATCCGAATTGGCCCGTTCCCTCGCCAATAGCGCGTTTTCGTGATCCAGTTCGGATATCAGCTCCCGGCTAAAAAGCTCGTCCGCCCTGTTGGCCTCTTTTACCGCCAATGATAAGCTTTTCTTCGCTACCTCGAGATCGGCCACAGCCTGGTCATAAGCGTATTTCGTGGTGGTGGCGTCCAGTTTCGCTATCAGTTTCCCCCTGGAAACCACGTCACCTTCCTCGATAGGCAGTTCTATAATTTCACCGGAAGCCTTGGATTTGAGATCCACGGTGAGAATCGGCTCCACGATACCGGTGGAACTGACCGTCAATACCAGATTACCCCGTTTGGCTACCGCAGTCGAGGTTTTTGTCGGAGAGTTATCGCCCCTATCGGATGAACTGAAAAAACCACGGCCGAAGTAAATCGCTATTAGAAGCACGACCACGGCCGCCACGATAATTATCTTTTTCATTTTATTGTCTCCATTGTGTGCCTATCATACCTGTAGCCTCAATATATAAGACACAGTAAAAACATAAAAGTATAATAAGAAGTTTCTAAGCTGTAGCGAAAATCTGTATTACTCCTCATCGCTGGTTTTTTTCTCGATAAGCAGTTCCGGAAGACGGCCGCAGGCGCCCACCAGGCAAAAGGGATTTTCTATTTTCAAGGGTTCGCCGATGGCGTAGCCCTGCCCGTATTTCGCCCCGATCAGGTTGCCGTAGGTGCGGGCCATCGATTCCAGCGACCAGAGATAATCCCTGTCTTTTTCGGGATTCAGAAACTGCGAGCGGTGCGCGGAAAGAGCCTTTATCCACTGATCGTATTCGTCGGTTATATCCACCACGAAGGTGGGGGGAACCTCGGGCGGAAGCATGTAATGAAACAGGGCCTTCACCCTGTGCGGAGGAATATCGATAGGCAGTTTTTTGAAGGCGGCATAATTGACAGCGTTGACAACGATCCGTCCGCAGGCCAGGTGATCGGGGTGCGATTGTCTTTTACCGTGCCCGCCGGTCCACCACGGGGCGAATATAATAGAGGGTTGATGCCGCCTGATAATCTCCGCGGCGGCAACTCTGGACTCGTAATTGTCCTGGATTTTACAGTCTCCTAAATCCAGATGCGCCACGACCTCAGCCCCCATTATTTCAGCGGCGCTTTTAACCTCTTCCCCGCGAATCTCCGGCGTCCCGCCGGTACCCATCTCCCCCTGGGTAAGGATGGCGAGGCCCGATTTATAATCCATCTTATTGAGCTTGATTATCAGACCGCCGCATCCCACCTCTATATCATCGGGGTGCGCCCCGAATACCAATAAATCATATTTTTTGTGTTCCGAGCTATCTGCCATTTTTTTCCTCAAAATCAATTAAAAACAATTTTTAGATCCCTTCATTTTCCCTTTATATAATCAAACACCGCTCTGGCCCCCCCAGTTTTCTCAAGATCGATCATCTTATTTAAACCTGTCGAATATACGCTTTCACCGATCCGCATGTTATCGGCATACTGCCGGTATCCGAAATTCAGCGCCGCGCAGTAGGCCACCCACTGCGCGAAACCCTCGCGATCCTCGTCGGTCAACCGGCCGGAGCAGTTCTCCGCCTGCCAGGCGTGAGTTATTTCATGCGCCAGGACCCAGATCAGGTCCTTTTTTCGCAGGCCGTAAAGAACATACACGTTATAATCGTTATTTTTTCTGTAAAAAAGCCCGTTGATATCCTCGCTCAAACCCTTCGATTTTTTCTCGAGGAACTTTTTATCCTGCACCGAATAATTGATTTTATGCTCTATATCCATTTTCAATCCGCTTGAAAGATACTCTATCACGTCCAGTTTTATCGGAGTTATCAAAGAAGGATCGAAAATAGACTCTCTGCGGCAATCCGGGCAAAGGTATCGGCCGTCGTCCAGCTTTAAGCCTCGCGGTCCCGACGGTGCCCCGCAATTAGAGCATTTTACATAATCGGAAATACATCTCAGACAATATTTTTTCGATGTATCACTTTCAAAATATTTGTAATTATCCAACAACGCATCACCGCAGGAATAGCATCGATTCGCTTTTGGCGCGCAGACATTGCAGAGCATGGCGTTTCCTATACGATTTAATTTTTTGCTGGGCCTGTTGCATGCATCGCATCGCGGGCAGGTCTTCTCACAGTTGCTACATACTTTTATGCCGAGATCGGGATACATGACATAATTCCCCATCAGTGCACTCCCGCAAATATCGCATTTTTCTAACTTGACATAGCAATCACGGCAAACCTTATATTCGCCCACGCTTATCAACGACTTGTATACCTTGCCGCAAACCGAACAGGTAGAGTATTTTGTGTAACAGTCCCAGCAGTAGTGAGTGTTATCAGGCCCGGTAACATATTTACCGGTAATATCCTTTTTGCATATATCGCACTTTACCGAGGCGGAAACCGGGAGGGCAACAAAACCGACAATACAGACCGTCAGTATTATGTTACACGCTAATTTCATGGTATAGTTTTCAGGTTGGCCGCCAGACTGTTTAAATACTCAATCGATTCAAGCAGGCTTTTTTCCGGGAATATCTCCAGAACCACATCGGCTTTGATAGTATTTATTAAATCCAGATAAGCGGAGATATTCAACGATCCCGTACCCAGAGCTTTATGTCCCCCGGAATCGGTCATATCGTGAAGGTGAACGATTTTTACATGCCTGATATTATCATTGTAAAATTTAAGCATGCGCGCCCTCTTATCGG
>CBFCYP010000196.1:0-4570 GCA_965602185.1 uncultured bacterium | reverse complement strand
AATCTGTATGGCGGAATAGGTTGCGAAATTGCCCACCTCGGAGGCGTAAAGTTTGGCCATAGCGGATTCTTTTGAAAATCTAACATTTCCCTGATCTTTAAGATACGCCGAGTGATAGACCAGATGCCGGGCGGCCTGGATTTGAGTGGCCATATCGGCAAGCTTGAAACCGACCGACTGAAATTTTCCGATAGGTTTCCCGAACTGCTTTCGTTTGGTGGCGTATTTCAACGCCACATCATAGGCCCCCTGCGCCAGCCCCAGAGCCATGGCGGCGATAGAGACCCGGCCGCCATCAAGCGTTTTCATGAACTGCTTGAATCCGGCGCCGGTATCGCCCAGTTGATCGGAATCGGGGATAAAACAATCGTCGAAATGAAGGAATCGCGTATCCGAGCCGCGTAATCCTAACTTATTTTCTTTTTTACCGGATGAAAAACCTTCCGTGCCCCTCCTGACTATAAAAGAGGATATAGCGCGGGAGTTTTTTTCGTGAGAGGTCCTGGCGGTAAATACGAAGGTCGAGGCCACCCCGCCGTTGGTTATCCAGCATTTGGTGCCGTTTACTTTATACCCGCCGTCGACCTTTTCGGCAAACGTCTTTGTGCCGCCCGCATCGGAGCCAGCACCCGGTTCGGTTAGTCCGAATCCAGCCAGCTCTCCGCCGGTGGTGATCGGAGGCAGGTATTTCTTTTTCTGCTCTTCGGTACCGAACGCGTAAATCGGCCAGCAGCCCAGAGAATTATGGGCGGCAAGCGTTATTCCGTTGGAGCCACAAACCCTGGAGACCTCCTCTACTGCGATGGTGTAGGTCATCATATCGACCTCAGTTCCGCCGTACTTTTTATCAACTGCCAGACCAAGGAGGCCGAAGTCATTGAGTCTGGAGACGAGTTCCTCGGGGAATACCTGTTCCCGGTCTATTTTTGCCGCGATGGGCCCTATTTCGCCCTCGGCGAATTTCCTTACTTTGGCTCTGTATTTTTCATGTTTTTCTGTTGTCCACATATCACTTTTTCCCCAGGCTTCTATAGATTACCATCCTCTGCGCGTCCGATGTCCCCTCTCCGATTTCAGTTACTCGGGCGTCGCGGAAATAACGCTCCACCGGGTATTCCTTTACATAACCGTATCCACCATGAATCTGCAGCGCCTGGTTGGCCACCCAGTTGGCGGTCTCCGACGCGAATAGTTTGGCCATGGAACATTTCTTGGCCGCTTTTTCTCCGTACTTTTCTCTATTCCAGGCGGCCGAATAAGTCATCAATCGCGCGGCTTCGATTTTCATGGCCATGTCTGCCAGCTTGAACTGGATTATCTGAAAATTCGCTATAGGCTGATCGAATTGTTCTCTTTCCTGCGCGTATTTGTACGCTTCCTCGTAAGCCGCCTGTGCTATCCCCAATCCCTGCGCGGCGGCACCGATTCTCGCAGCATTTAAAAGAGATAAGGCTATCTTGAATCCTTTGTTTTTCTCGCCTATCAGGTTTTCTTTGGAAATCTCGCAATTATCGAATATGACATCGCGAGTATCCGACGGTTTTATTCCCAGAAGCCTTTCTTTGGGACCCAATTTTAGTCCCGGGGTATCCTTTTCAACAATGAAGCAGGAGATACCCTTTGAGGCAGCATCTTTGTCTGTTCGAGCGAATACAATAAAAATTTTAGCCACCCCCGCCGACGTTACCCACGATTTGGTACCGTTTAGTACAAATTTATCGTCTTTTTCATCGGCGAAACAGGAAAGCGATGCGGCGTCCGTACCCGATTCCGGTTCCGAAAGGCAGTAGGCCCCGTAGAGTTCACCGGTAGCCATACGCGGAAGGTATTTATCCTTCAGATAATCTGAACCGTAATCGAGAACCGCCGCGCAGCAGAGCGTGCTATGCACCGATAGCCCCAGCATCAAGCCGGCCGAACCGCGAGATATTTCCTCCATAGCGCAGGTAAATGAAAGAAGGTCGAGCTCAAGCCCGCCATATTTCTCCGGCACCAGCATGCCGCAATATCCAAGCTCATTGAGCTCTTGATATATTTCCGGCGGTACAGCTTCGTCCTCGTCCATTTTCTCGGCTATAGGCATCAGCTTTTTCTCGGCGAACTCGCGCGCGGCGTCGCGCATCAATATCTGATCTTCACCCAATTCAAAATCCATTACACATCCTCATGTTTATTTTAGCCAACTACCCTTATTATTTATCATAAACGAAAAATCCTCTTCCGCTTTTGCGCCCCAGAAATCCCGCGTGCACCATCTTTTTCAGGAGGGGGCAGGGACGGTATTTCGAATCGGAGTAACCTTCGTATAAAACGTTCATTATGTCAAGGCAGACATCCAGCCCGATAAAATCGGCCAGGGTGAGCGGTCCCATGGGATGAGCCATCCCCAGCATCATCACGGTATCGATATCCTCCGGTTTGGCGACACCTTCCATAACGCAATATATGGCCTCGTTGATCATCGGCAAGAGCACCCGGTTGGAGACGAATCCGGGATAATCATTGACCTCCACCGGCGTTTTACCCACCGCTTCCGAAAGCTCTTTGACGATTTTAAATGTCTCGTCGGAGGTGGCGATACCCCTTATAACCTCCACCAGCTTCATCATGGGGACCGGGTTCATGAAATGCATACCGATGAATTTATCCGGCCGCGAGGTGTCGGCGGCCATGGCGGTGATGGGCAGGGAAGAGGTATTCGATGCGAAGATGGTTTCGGGTTTGCAGATTGAATCGAGCGCCTCAAATATTTCACCCTTTACGTGCGGATCCTCGAACACCGCTTCGATTACGATATCCGCCGATTTGGCGTCATTCAAATCCAGCGATGGTTTCAACCGCCCCATGGTAGCCGAGATATCCTCCGCTGTGATCTTACCTTTTTTCGCCTGACGTTCCAGGTTTTTCTTTATGGTCGATATCGCCCGGTCGAGAAACTCCTGCTCGGTTTCTATCAACACGGTTTCATATCCGTTCTGCGCGAATACATGGGCGATGCCGTTGCCCATGGTCCCGCCGCCCACTACCGCTACGCTTTTTATTGCCATTGTTAACCTTTCTATTAGTAAATAATAGGAATTTATCCTTCTATGGTTCCAAAATCTCCATATCGATCAATTCCCAAAACTCCAAAGTTCTCACCGAATCCAGAAGCATGCCATTATCATCCCATTTCATACTAACACCGTAATCCACTTCGAAACGCATCATTCCGCTGTTTGTATACCATTTGAATGCAGATTGTAAGGTATCTTCAGAAATCGGGTCAATTGCGATACTGAAAACAACATCGCAATAAATCCATGCATTAGGTATTTCTATATAATCAATCCCTGCAACCCGGCAGTCCTCAATAATAAATTCGCCGGTTCGGATATTCCAGGTCTTCTCCGCTGTTAAAGGGAAATCAAGCAGAATAAGAGGATCATCGAATATATATGGATCAGGATCGCCTCCGATTTGAAACTCATCGTAAGCAAAAAACTTTAGCCGGCTATCTTCAATTTTCAACCATTGCCTGTGCATTATTGTATCAACCTGATCATCATGTTGGATTATCACCATATTGTCACAGACAATCAAATCAGCAATGCCCGGAAGGCTATCGGTGCCGATAATTTGCCGATAGATTTCCTTTGTTACAGTATCTGCCAACGACGAATCATTAAATGGAATATCATACCTGATCCCGCTGTATTCCCACCTGGAATCGGTCGTAAGCGGGAAAGTTGAGGTCGGCGTTCGTTCGATTTCCGTGGGGTCCTTCGCGCAGGAGAATAAGATAAGAAACAACCCGGCGCAATAAATAGCCGTTCTTATTCTATTTAATTTACTCATATCGTTACCCCCGAAAAATCCTACATCAATTCTATTGCCATGGCCACAGCGTTACCGCCGCCAAGGCATAATGTGGCCAGACCTTTTTTCAGGCCCCGGTCTTTCAATGCGTATATTAACGTGGTCAGAACCCTGGCGCCGGAAGCCCCGATAGGATGACCCAGCGCGATGGCTCCACCGTTAACGTTAACTTTATTCCAATCCCATTTCAAAGCGTTACCGTCGGCCAGGCACTGCGCCGCGAAGGCCTCGTTAGCCTCGATTAGATCCCAATGATTGATGTCGACGTTCATTTTCTTCATCAACATTTCCACGGCGTAAATAGGAGCGAAGAAGAGATCCTGCGGATCGGTACCTGACGCCGTATACGCGATAATCTTCGCCAGCGGTTTGTGATTATGTTTTTCGGCGTATTCCATAGACGATACCACAACCGCCGATGAACCGTCATTTAAACCGGGGGAATTGCCGGCGGTAACTATACCGTCCTTTATGAATGCCGGTCTGAGTTTGGCCAGCCCTTCCTTGGTAGTGCCCGGTCTGGGTCCTTCATCGGTATCAAAAATGATCGGATCGCCTTTTCTCCGAGGGATTTCAACAGGGAATATCTCCTCTTTGAATTTGCCGGTCTCTATGGCCTTGGTCGCCTTTTGCTGGGAGTTGGCAGCATACTCATCGAGCATCTCGCGGGTGAGGCTAACTTTTTTGGCGGTGTATTCGGCGGCGTTACCCA
>CBFCYP010000195.1:0-4595 GCA_965602185.1 uncultured bacterium | reverse complement strand
GCCCGCCTGAAAATGCCGGAGGAGCTGGAGAAACTGGCGCTGGAACTGGGGGTCAACGGCTACCACGCCTGGAACAAGCTCTACGATAAGATGGCCGGCGATTATAAAGTTGAAATAGAGGAAAAGGGCGAGAAAAAGACAATTTCTCTGGGGCAGAACGCCGCCCGGATGTCCTCACCCGACCGAAACATACGCCGCGACGCCTTTATGAAAATGGAAGAGGCCTGGGAGCGGATGGGGAATATGGCTTCCATGGCTCTCGATTTCCAGGCCGGCTTCAGGCTTTCATTATATAAAAATCGCAACTGGGAATCGCCTTTATTCGAGGCTCTCTTAAATGCCCGAATGAAACAGGAAACCCTCGATTCCATGTGGTCTGCCATTGTCAAGGGCAGGGGCAAGCTGAAAGATTATATAAACGCTAAAAAGAAACTTCTGGGAATAGATAACTTTTGCTGGTACGATCAGGCTGCCCCGGCGGGAAAGTCGGAAAGAAAATTTCCCTATTATGAAGCCGCCGATTTCATCGTAAAACATCTCTCGGGGTTCTCGAAGGAGATGAGCGAGTTCAGCAGAAATGCTATCGATAAAAAATGGATCGAGGCCGAGGACAGGAGCGGCAAGGCGGCTGGCGGCTGGTGTTCGAGAATACCTATCAATAAGGAATCCAGAATATTCATGACCTACACCGGCACTTTCGACGATCTCGGTACCCTGGCGCATGAGCTGGGGCACGCTTATCATGGGCACTTGCTGAACGACGAGCCGTTTTTCACGCAGGGATATCCCATGACCCTGGCCGAGACCGCCTCCATATTCAATGAGCTCCGGGTCACCAACGCCGCTTTTGAAAGCTCCGATGATCGCGACGAAAAACTGATGCTTATAGATCAGAAATTACAGAATGTCTTCACCTATTACTGCAATATCTACACCCGTTACCTGTTCGATCGCAGATTTTACGAAGAGAGAAAATCCGGGATGGTCGGGAAAGAGAAATTGTGCGAAATAATGAAAGAAGCCCAAAAGGAAGCCTTCATGGGATTGCTCGATGAAAAAGAGGGGTATCATCAATATTTCTGGGCGTCCAAGCTTCACTTTTTCCTTACCGGCCAACCGTTTTATAATTATCCTTACACTTTCGGATATTTATTCGCCAACGGTGTTTACGACCGGGCGACCAAAGAGGGCCCGGCGTTTGCCAAAAACTACCGCGCCCTGCTTTCGGATACCGGCAAAATGACCACCGAGGACGTCGCCAAAAAACACCTGGGCGTTGATCTGACCAAAGAGGATTTCTGGGCGGACGCGGTTAAAAGATCGCTTATGGACGTTGATAAATTCGTGGAATTGGCCGCGAAATAGGGGATAAGGGCGGTTACAGTTTTCCGCTTCGCTCGAACAGTTCGCCGATAATCGGTTTCTTTTGAGAGGCGTAAACCGCGTCACCGAACCGCCTGACGAAATCCATCTCGTCGGACTTAAGCGGGCCTTCGGATAAAACCTTAAGATTCGATTCGAGTTCTTCGGTATTTCCCGGCGACATCAGAACCGCGTTTACCCTGGGATGGCTTAAAGAAAACCGGTATAGATCTCCGGGCCGAGGAATATCCCCCTCCCAGCCGGACGGTTTTCCGAGAAGTTTGCCCCACCTGGTGGTCGTATAACTGATAACGGCGGGCAGATTATCGGGATCGAGCCTGTCCAGGAAATCCTGTTCCAGTCCCCTGTGGGCGGCGTTGTATCGAAGCATGAACAGGTCAAGCGCGTTTTTCCGATATATCTTATAAGCCAGCGTCCTGCGATGAGCCGAAATACCGATATTATCGCAAAAGCCTTTTTCTCTCCAACTTATCATTTCATCCAAAATTGACTGCCTGACCCGAAACTCGCTCCGGACCCAACCGAGAGTAAATCCCGTTATTTTCTCAAGCTTTATTACTTTCAGTCTTCTAAGAAGGGCGTTACGAATTTGCTTCGGACCTCCAAAGGCGCAGGTGCCGAATATGAAAAGCTTTGAGCGATCCCCGGATGATAACTCCAGAAGCGCCCGGGTCATATTCTTGAACATGGGGTCCCAGAAAAACAGGTTTAGCCCGAGTTCCATCCCCCTGCGATAAACCTCGATGGGCGGATCGTTTCTGCCGAAGGTGGAGCCGGCGAGACCCACTGGGCTGACCATACTCTTCAACCGTCCCAGCGGGCGTAAGCCGAATCCGGGGAAATTTCCATTATCCTTTATAACCATATATGCTTAAATTTCCGGCTCTTTCATTCCGAATTGCGGCCATTCCTCTTTAGAGGGCCCATAGAGCCCCGGTACTTTCAATCCCGCCAGCCGCATCAGAACCGTCATCTGCCCGCGATGGTGAATCTCATGATCGATCATGATCCTCAAGGTCATTCCTCGTTTCCATTTCTCACCGTACAGGTCGTCTTCCACCTGCAATGATTCATCATTCCATTTTTCGGAGACCTGTTTCAGCAATGATGAGGCCGCGATATCATATGCCGTTCGGATTTCCTCCGCTGTATCAGGAACGGATTCGCTTTCTTTCGGGCCCTCGGATTCTAATCCCGTTTTGCCCAGCATCTCGGGAATGGTTTGCGCGATGTGCCAGGCGATCCGACCCAGTGAGCGATGATCCTTTACCGGTTCCTTTTTTATCGCCTTATCGGTTAGACCGGCAAGTATTTTCCTGGTATTATCAGATTCTTTCTGCCAGCCTTTTGTAAATTGATCGATTGATGTTATCATTGAACGCTCCTGTCAGATTAGTTTCAATCCACGAGAAAATGCCAATTTCAGATTATATAATCAAGACAATATTTTTAAAATATATTTTATAAATCGGATAATATACGCAAATACAAAAGGGGAATTATGCTCCGATACCGGCGTAGAGCTGGTAAAAGCCGGTCAATTCCAGCTTGCCCTTTATATCCAGGGTAAGTTCGAGTATATCGCCGGGTTGGAGTTTATCCGACGACGACGCGCATTTGGATACAAAAAGATTTGCCCAGTGCGCAAATCCCCTGAGAAGATCGTCTCCTTTGTGGGGCGGATATCCCTTAATCAAACTTGCTACGCCGTTGTTATCAACGGTAATGGTCGACATAAATCGATAGTCTTCCACCAGCTTATCTTTGGCGTTTCTCAGATGTTTTGTTACAAGATAAGCGCCAATCTTTCTTTGAGCGTTATAGGCGATAATATTTATGGCCTTTAAGAGAAGATCGAAACTGGCCTCTTTGGGATCGGTCCTTGCAACGGCGTTGTCGGCCAGCTCGCCTCTGGAAAATCGCCGGCAAAGAGCGGGTATGGCTTCCTTGCATGCTGTCCCGAGAGCGTCAAAGCTCATATCTTTGCGGCCGAGAATGAGCACCACGACTTCGCCCCTGTCATAAATTCTCGCCTTACCGTTTTCGAAAAACATATCGATAATCATAGCCCGCTCGCAGGTTTGCGCGAGATTGAGAGTGGGAATCGCGATTTCTTTTACGGCATCGGCTTCATAGTTGGCAGGAAGCAGCTGGTATGTTAGCGCCCTTTTTTTGTCTATTGCTATAGTACCCCAGACTCCGGGAACCGACCTGATATTCGATAGAATCTTATTCATTGGCTTTCGATTTCCGAAATGAGCGAGCCGATATCGGCGTCATTTTTCAGGGTTACCAGATGACCGTCCTCTTCCATCCTGTCCAGCACGAATTTCCCCTGATCGCTTATTATGGCGGCCATCTTCAATGCCCCAACGCGGGACGTAGCGGTGATAGCATCGCCGATCTGCATTATTAATTTCGCCTGCTGGTATACCATGGGAGGATTCTCACCATTCAGTTTTTCCTCAACGTTGGCCACATATGCAATACCGGGGATAACTCCCAGCCTATCGGACCTCGAAATTTTAATCGATTTAGTTTGCCTGATAAAATCAACGCTGTTGGCGATAATTTTTCTGGCAATAGACTCATGTTGCGATACTATGGCGGCTTCTGTCTCCCTGAAATCCTCGTCACTTTCGATTTCCAGGGGATACGAACGCTCGACCTTATGAATAACCTGGCCGTCCAGCGAGACGGTCGTGACGATAGCCCGCTTGGGATTGATTTTAAATTCCGTTTGTAAAATAAATGTCTTATCCTGCCCCTTTACAGACGAGGTCCTTCCGGGCGGTAAACCAGCCATATAAATCCTCCTTCCGTCTATATCGGCAAAATCTCTTTAGAGAATTAGCAGTAAGGGCAACAAATGTTAATTATATATTACTATGAGGAGATCTTTTCATAAATATTTAGCGGATTAAAAGCTTATAAATCAACCAGATGATGACCAGGCTTTTTAATGTAATCAATATCGTCGTGATAAGGAATCGCTTAAATTTTGGTTTGAGAATCAAGATATTATAAATGGGGGAAACCGTCTCCCTGCTGATATCGCTTCCGGCAAGGCATTTTTCTATTATAGAACCTACTTCATCGATTAACACTTCCACCGAGGCCTCGGCAAATTCGGGGCTGGCTTTGGAGGGTGATCCGAAATAGCCCGGGTTTGATCCGGAGGCTCCTTTTGTTTTCTCGTTATCGGGCAATGA
>CBFCYP010000194.1:0-4653 GCA_965602185.1 uncultured bacterium | reverse complement strand
CCCTTTCCTGACCGTAACCAGCCGGTAGGTCGGGAGCCCCGCGCTCCCGACACTCTTGCGGCGTCAGCCCCGCTATCAGCGGGGTTTCCTGACGCAATTATCTGCGGCCCTCATGATGTCGCTCCGTTCCATCATGAGGGATAAAAAATGATCATTTGTAGGCTGCATTGCAAGGGCAGCCCTAAGACCAACCCTCAAACGGGCCGATTTGAGATCGACCCATACGACCCGATATTTATCTCTGTAGCGTCAGCCCCGCTATCAGCGGGGTTTCCTGACGCAATTATCTGCGGCCCTTATGATGTCACTCCGTTCCATCATGAGGGATAATAAATAATCATCGTGGGCGGCCATTTTAACGGCCGCGGAACGACTGCATTGCAAGGGCAGCCCTAAGACCAACCCTCAAACGGGCCGATCTGAGATCGACCCCTACCGGCGGATTTTTAGTTAGCCGTAAACCGGATTATGAAAAAACCCGGGAAGATTCCTACAATGTACCCTGGTCGACTTCCTTTAAGAAAGAAATTTCGGGAGCCTCCATTATGCCGGCTTTCTCCATGGCGTTCTTCAATTCCGGCGATTTAACGAAAGACCTCGCGTTTTCAAGATTATCCCACTCGAATATAACGTCCAGTTCGTTGGGATCGTTTTCTGTATGGCAGATGCGGTACGATTTTTCTCCGCCCTTTTTACGGGTCTCGCGGAAATCGTCAAATACCGTTTTCCAGGAGTCGTAATCCCTAACCTTGTGTTTGATTCTTAAAACTGTCATTGTTCCTCCATTCTTTAAAGTTGCTGGTTACTAAAATTCGTGAAAATAGGTTCTTTTTTGAAAAGGCTTTTAAAAATATTCTTCCTTAATCAAATTCATTTTACCGATAAAGCCGGGAGCCGCTTTTCGGATAATGTTAAATTAACCACGATCTAACAAACAAGATTAATATGAAAATGGTTCCCATTATCAAAATGGATAAAATCGAATTTAATCCGGATTTTACTATACCGGTAGAAACTGTAGGTCAGGAGCCCGCAGGGCTCCTGACAGCCGGGAATGAACGTCAGGAGCTTTCAGCTCCTGACCTACCGAACTCTCGTTTAGCGGTCAGGAATCCATTCCTGACGCCACGGTTACCCCCCAAAAACACGTCCAAAATTCATTTGTTTTCAAAAGAGCCCAATTAATGAGGACAATAAAATAATGAAAATTCCAGGGAGCCCCCATGTTCGGACTTAATATCTTCAATAAGAAACCTGTCACAGGCAAACCGAGGCCGGTCGACCTGGCCCAGCGCGCGGGATCATTCACCTTTGTCACCAAACGCGAAAAAACCGGCTCGGCGCTCAAAAACGACGACGCTATGCTGAGCTTCATGGGCGATTACGGCTATTACGAGCGTATCACCCTTTACCGTTTTATTAAAGACAACATCCCCGTCATCAACGGCGCCATCTGGACCTGGACCCGGCTCTGCTCCAGCCCTCTGGAGTTCTATATACCCGATAACGAAAGTAAAAAAGACCTGAAGCTGCTTAATGATTCCGTTTCCGCTCTCAACGAAAGGCTCGCCTCCGACGATTACCGCAAATCCGGCGGCCTGGAGAGGCTTTCGGATCTCTTTTTCAACTCCCTTTTCACCGACGGTGCCTTCGCCGGGGAGATCGAATTCGGCAGGGGAAAAGGCATCACCCGCTTTGTCCCTTCTGATGTCCGCCGGTTGTCGTTCGAGAAGGATGGCAGCGCTCAACCCTCGTGGAAAATCTTCCGCGAAACCGAGGACGGCAAAACCCTGATGGATCCCGCCGTCTTCATCTATATCCCTCTCGATGACGATCCCGTCGATCCCCGCGGCAAAAGTATCCTGAAGTCTGTCGGTTTTGTCAGCCGCATGGAACAGAAGCTTCTTTACGATATGCAGCAGACCCAGGAAAAAGCGGGTTATAACAGGATGCATGTGAAAATCAACAAACCCGAACGCCGCATGGGTGAATCCGAGGAAAACTTCCTCGACCGTGCCAATAAATATTTCGACGATACTGTTACGTTATTCACCGGAATAAAACCTGCCGATTCGGTCGTTACCTGGAACGACATCGAGATCGAGACCATCGCGCCCGGAAGCGGAAACACTACCGCCTCCAACTCCTGGTACCTGTCTCACCGCAGCCTGGTGGAGGATATCTGCGCCGGCGTCCATCTCGATCCCTTCATGCTCGGTTATTCCTACGGCAACACCAGGAGCTGGGCCAGGTTCAAGTTCGAGCTGGTATTAAGGCAGGTAGTATCCGTCCAGAAACCGGCCCTCAGGTTTTTCGAGTGGCTTGTTAACACCCATCTTGCAAAATCGGGAATAAACCTGAAAGCGGCCGTGAGATTCAATAACGACCGCATCAACGGGGCCCTCGCCAGGTATGAATCGGAAAGAGAGGCCTGTGGCAGAATAATAGAACTCTATAACGCGGGATTGATCGACAAAGATGAAGCCAGAAACAGAATTTTCCGGATCGAAAGCGAAAACTGATCGTAAGACTGCCGTTGGCGTAATGAGCGGCTCTCTAACTAAGAAGAAAACCCCCAAACGCCAGGCTAAATCAAGAGCACAGCGGCCCAATGTATCAATCGTCAAATCTGAAAATGCAATCGGCCCCAAACAAAATTCCGCGACTACCGTGGCGCGGGCAATCTCGCCAAAACATGTAACAGACCTCGAATTCCTCGATACCGTAAAAGAGACGGTTTATAAGAAGCTCCTCGATAATGAACTCGACCTCAAAATCGATTCCGGTTTTAAGGCCATCGAGCTGAAAAACAAGATCTCCGAGACCTCCGAAAACGAGAGACTCCTTCTCGAGATTCTATCCGAAATCAGGTCCGAGGAACTGAGTAAATCAAAATCATAAAAGGCTGATATATGTCGCCGCGAAATTCGGCCTGTTCCAAAAGATGCTGGCGGCGGGCGGTGAGGGATCCGGTCTATTTCGCCCGCGCCTTTCTGAATTTCCATCCCCACCCCGGCCAGGCCAAATGGCTTAACACCTCTATAGGATCTGAAAACGCCCTGGTAACCGGCAACAGGTGGGGAAAATCGGAGATTCAAGCGGTAAAATTGATACATCGCGCATTCTTTCAGGTACGGGAAACCGAATACGATAAACCCGGCATCTATCGCTGCGCCAACGTCTCCATCACCCAGGACCAGGCCGGGATTATCTTTGCTAAGATAATCGGATTCATTGGACGTTCCTCGATTCTGCATCCTTTTGTAAAGGAAATCAGGCAAACCCCTTTCCCGCATATCGTCTTCAAAAACGGTTCCGAGATCTGGGCTCGCTCCACTTACAACAGGGGAGAGTATATTCTGGGTCACGATTTCGATTATATCAACTTCGATGAGGCCGCTTATGATCCCGCCGGCGAATGGGTGGTTGACGGCGTAATCAAACTTCGTCTCGCCGATAGAAACGGCATCCTCGATTTCTCCTCCACACCCAACGGGCTGAACTGGTTTTTCAAACGTTGCGGGAAAATAAAAAGAGATAAACGCGGGACGGTCAGACACGGTTCGACGTTCGAAAATCCGCATCTCTCCAAAAAATATCTTGCCGAGCTGAAAAAGGGATTGTCGGAATCGCGTATAGCCCAGCATCTGTATGGCCGGTTCACATCATTCGAGGGGCGGCTTTTCCCCGAACATGTCATTACTAACTGCCTGATAGATAAGGAAAAATGTTATATCAATCAGGGTGGTTTCTTTATCCACGGCTGGGATCTCGCCAGAAAACTGACACACACCGTCGGAATAACCATCGATGCTACGACTAAACCATATAGAGTTGTTGAAATCGTAAGAACTCAGCGGGAATGGCCGGTCATTATAAACGCCATCAAGCAGAGACACAAAAAATATGGGGGAATTACAATCATCGATTCCACCGGCCTGGGGGACGTGGTACTTTCGGAGCTGGACGATATCGGGGCGGTGGGATTCAATTTCGGCGGCGGCAACCGCGATCTGCTCCTGGCCAACTTCGAGCGGGCGGTTTTCTCCGATGAGATAAGATGGCCGCACGAGGAGTTGCCCGATAATGGCTCGGTCTGGAGCCTTACCGATGAGATCCGCGCCATGGATAAATCGTACGTCAACGTCGGCGACGGCGTCTGCGCGCTGGCGCTGGCTCTCTGGCAGGTCCGCGAACGCTCGGCGGTAGCGCCGTTCCTCAGAGCGTCGATCGGGCGCTTCTGACTCTTATAGATATATCCGATCAGGAATTATTTCATTACGGAGAATCGCCGGCTATATATCTCTCAAATGCTCCCGTATGAACTGTTCTATCGCCGACACGACCTGTTTGTTAGACGCCGCCAGGCTCTGGGCCACCCAGACGGTGAAAAGTAATATAGTTTTCATGTTCCGATTTCGTCTTATCTCTCAACGTCAATGTAGATAAAGACTTACAGTGTTAACCTCGGGTCCCCAGGTTAACATAGGTTAACTTTAAATTATGAAGTTAACATGAAATGCCGTCAAGTAAGGATTTTATTTCAATATAAAAAAGGTCGGCCTCAAGGAGGGAGGGAAAGACCGACCTTCTTTGTGGCGGAATGGCTCCGCCTCGTTCGGACTGGCGCAACACTCAAGTGGAGGGAGTGAA
>CBFCYP010000193.1:0-4841 GCA_965602185.1 uncultured bacterium | reverse complement strand
TCGTAACGCCCCTTGAGCCCCTGCGCCAGAACGTCGCGGCAGAACGGGCAGAACATGCCGAATATATGCGGCTCGGTAACGTCCTGCGGCTCGTGCGAGCCGAGCATCCGGTGCGGCAATAGCCCGAAGGCGTAGATGATCTCCTCCGGCGCGTAACTGCAGAAACAGCCCACCACCTCGCCGCCGGTCTTTTTTATCCAGTCCCGGTTGTAGTCGTGTCTGTTACTGTACCAGTCGAAAAATTTTGAAAACATAGGCCACCTTCAATGCTTAAGTTGCTTTTATTCCTTTGGTAAATATGGTCATCAAATTATCAGTCAAAACCGAGACGTCCGAGTTTATCTGCGGGTTGTACCACATGTAGATCCAGTTCAACGAGCCAAACAGGTAAAGCGATACCAGCGCCGGATCGAGCTTTTCGCCTTCGGGGAGATTTTCGGAAACAACGTCCTTTACAAGCCGGAAATACTCCTGCCTGATCTTGAGAACGTCTTTGTAATACGCTCCCGATAACGATTCGATTTCGTGGACGCATACCTTGAGGTCGTTGATATTGTTCACGAAAAACTCGATGTGGTTCTCCATCACCGCCCGGAGTTTGTCCTGTGGCTTATCCAGATCGGTGAGCCTCTCTTTGAGCAGTTCCACCAGCGTGGAGAATGTGTTTTTCTGGATGGCGTAGAGAAGCTCGTCCTTGTTGGTGAAATAGTAGTAGATCCCGGAAAGTCCCACACCCGCTTTGGCGGCGACGTTGCGCACCGAGGCTCCCTCGTAGCCGTCTCTGGCGATGACGGTGGAGGCGGCCTTGAGGATGGAGTTCAGCCGTTTTTCGTACTGACGATTGCGCCTGATAGTGGTCTGGTCGGTCTTGGTTGCAGGCAAGTGTTCCTCCGGTGTCGTTAATTAAATCGAACGTTCGTTCTAATATCGGCAGGGGCGGGAGCCCTGTCAAGGGAAAAATGTAAGGTTTATTTGGCTATGATTGTCAATGTCAATTGGGAGTGGGAAGGTGTTTTATAATAATAGGTTATGGTTTAAAGAGTGGAGGAGGTTCAGTAGATTCACCTATTAGATTACTATCGGCATCAAAATAGTATATCTTTTCTAAACCTTCAGCATCAATATATTCAATTAAAAAACAAGCAAATCCTAGTTCTTCGTTCATCACTAATTCCTCTCTTTCTCCATAATAGGCTAAACCTTTAATACGTCCTTTATTGTCATAAACAAATCGTTGCTTTGCCCAATTTAGACCATTAGGAGCCTTGAGAGTTCCGTCCTCTCCCCAGAAGGAAATGCCAAGCGGAATTTCATCATCATCATACTGGAAAATTGATTTTGCTATTCCATCCACTTTACTATTTTTCAGTTCTCCGTCAATTCCATACATGGTCAGTTCAGTGTTTAGATTATTTTTATCATACTTGTATCTATAAATAGCTATACCGGTGTACCTGTCTTCAGTCAATCGGCCATCGCCAGAATAAAACCTATCTTCAATTTTATTCCCTCTATTATCATATTTTTGTCTAATCGAGGTAAATCCTCCACTAACCTCATAGGGATTTCCGGCAGAATCGAAAAAAGCAACTTTAGTAACATTCCCCATATTATTATAATCCATGACATGATAATCATAATTTTCATCTTCAAATCGTTCAAGACGTCCGACGATGGCGTATTTAATTTTCCGTGCTAGATTTCCATTATCATTATATTTCATTATAATTGTAGGAGTATTGTCATTAAAATAATTAGTCACATCAATAATATTGCCGCTTTCGTCATATCTAATAACATAATATGCAAAACCATATTCGCTGTTATAGAGTAGATTGTTATTTTCATCTAATAATTCATATCGTATCAGATTTCTATTTTCGTCATATTGAGATGATATCTTAAAAGCTCCTAATCCCTCATTATAAGCCGGGGTCTCTGTAGAATCATAATAGCTACTTTCGGTGCAATTGTTGTAGTCATCGTATTTATATCGCGCTATAGCAACACCTTCTTTACCCTGAAAATATCGATTATCTTTATCTAAATTCGCCGATTCAATAAAATTATTATTTTTATCATACTTATAGACCAATTTATAATATCCTTTATTATCTACAATAGAATCCCCATCTAAATTTAGTCCAATGCGCGTTAATACGTTATTTAGACTATCCACCGTATAAAGATATGTTGCTATACCAGCAGTGTCTTCTATGACTGCATTATCAATAGAATAATTCGTGTGTGATAAAAGTCTTCCGGAACTATCAGTTTTATAGTACTCATACGCGACGTTTTTAAAAATTGATTCACCTTCCAAATTAAGTCTATACCATTTTTCGCCTCCATTAGTGTAAACGATATTAATACTTGCTAGTCCATTAAAAATTTCAAAAGCAGGTTTTCCATCCCTGAGGTACACGGCCTTTACAACCCGCTTTTTCTCGTCATATTCAACAGAATAGCAATTAATTTTTTTATGATCACTAGGATCAACAGGATACGAAAACGAAAGATCATGGATTTTATATAGACGCAGGTGGCGGAAGTACTTGACGTTGCCTTTTTCTTTGCAGAAAAGCAGCAACGGTGAACAGGCTAGCGCCGCTAACAGTATACAAATGCGGATTTTTCTCATCTCAAACCGCCGTTCATCGATTTTGATCCCTCAATTAGACAATACACGCGAGCGGATGGGATATTCAAATTTGATTGAGTATAATGAAATTTCACCATGAAATCAAGCGTTTCCGGCGGTTGCGAAGCGGCGTTTCGCAACCAGAGGGACGGGGGATTGCGAGTTTCTGCGAGTCATAGCTCGCTATGACCGCAGAGCGGGCGTAGCGGAGCGCGGTCACTGCAAGCCGTGACTCGCTGTGGCAGATTTCCGTCCTAAATCCCAATAATATCTTTGAAATATATTTCATGATCCACCTCAAAATTCTCTGAATGCGGATTCTCTCTATCCAGATCCCATTTTGTCGGATTATTCATAATGTATTCTCGAATTTTTCTTAATTCTCTATCATTGCGTATAATATGGTCATAATAATTGCGTTGCCACCTGAAATCGACAAAGCCGGTTTTGTGTACAACATATGAAGCCTTTGCTTTAAATCGACGGATTATCTTACCCAGTGTTTGAGACGGATTTTTCATCATTATCCATTTTGTAGGGGTTTGATTAATCAAACCCCTACGATGCGAATCCATTTTCTCTGTAATGACAATTATACCATGTATGTGATTCGGCATAACCACATATTGATCTAATTCAATATCTTTATAAATCTTTGAGATTTCTATCCACAAGTCTTGAATAACACTTCCCGAAAGTGTTAAAATTATTTTACTATTTTCAATATATCCCAATATTTCAGAACGATTATTTGTACAAATCGTAATGAAATATGCGCCTTCTCGAGAGTAATCGTAATCTCTCAAGCGAACAGAACGACGCTTGAGTATTTTCCGATTATAATTCATTCTCTATATATACACCTGAAATCGCGGTCACGGCAAGCCGTCACTCGCTACCTCCCCTACTCGTCCGCCCACTTGGCCGGGCGTTTCCCCATAAATGCCGTCAGGCCCTCGTGGGCGTCCCTGGTCGCCATCATCTCCTTGAGATATATCTGTTCTGATATATTCAGACCCTCGGCGAACGGTTTGTCCAGGCTCTCACGGATCGCTTTCTTGGTCAGACGCAATATCGCGCCGGAGTTGGAGGCCAGCCTGTATATGAACTCCTCGCAGCTTTTCTGAAATTCCTCCCGGGGGTAGACCTGGTTCACCAGCCCCACCGCCATCGCCTCCTCGGCTTTGATTACGTCACCGGTCAAGAGAAACTCATACACCTTTTTCAACGCCATGCTCTGCGGAAACGCGGGAGCGGCCACCGGCGGGAATACCCCCACCTTAATCTCCGGTTGGCCGAACTTTACGCCCGCGCCTGCCAGCACCATATCGCAGAAACAGGCCAGCTCGCAACCACCACCCAATGCGGCGCCGTGAACCAGCGCCACCGTGGGGCATTCCATCTTATCGAGCAGGCGGAACATCCGGTGGAATATATCAATCATCTTATTGACCAGTTCCGCGGTATGCTCTGATACATCCACCCCCGCCGAGAACGCTTTGCCCTCTGCTTTGAAAACCAGCGCTCTCAATCGTTTCCCTTCCTCCAGCGATTCCAAGGCGGAGTTTATCTCGTCCATCATCTCGATATTGAGGATATTCAGGTCCTCGCGTTTAAGAGTGATATAGGCGACCTTATCCTTTTCCTCTAATCCAATATGCTTGTATTCCGCCATTCTATGACTCCCTCTTTATCATCATGGCCATGGATACACCGCCACCACCGCATATGGCCGCCAGGCCTGTCTCGCCGTTGTGGGTCTTGAGAGCATGATACAATGTAACCAGTATGCGCGCGCCGGAGATACCGGTGGGATGACCCAGCGCGATGGCTCCGCCGTGCACGTTGAGCTTGTCGCGGTTCCAGCCCAGTACCTTCTCGTTGGAGAGGATCTGCACCGCGAAGGCCTCGTTGACCTCGATCAGGTCGGGATCGTTGATAGTCATCCCGGTTTTTTTCAGCACCGGCGGTATCGATACACCCGGCCCCTCGCCCATGGTGGACGGTCCCACCGCCACAGCGGAGTAAGCCTGAATGGAGAACAGCGGTTTCGCTCCGAGCGCTTTGGCCCTTTCTCTACTCGTAATGACCAGCGCGCAAGCGCCGTCTGACATACCGCAGGCGTTGCCGGCGGTCACCGAGCCGTCCTTGCGGAATACAGCTCGGAGCTTGCCGAGCTTTTCGAGAGTACTATCGCGTC
>CBFCYP010000192.1:0-4890 GCA_965602185.1 uncultured bacterium | reverse complement strand
AAATCGTGAACCCACTTCGCCCTGTCTTCCGATGTGACTGTAATTTTTTCCGTCCCGGCTATTTCGTAAAAAAGAAAATTCCAGCGTATCAGATTTTCGCCCATGGGACGATATTGATTCCTTATGGAATTTTCATCGACAGTTTCGCCCCTCGATTTATAATCCTCCACCACCGAATTCAGATATTTATCTAAAAGGGATATGGGAACATCAAAGTTGTTAGCCTCGACAACCTTCTTGATTATCTCGGACCGCAGGGCTCTGGTAGCCTCGTTTTCAGCCTGTTGCTCCAGGTTTTTCTTTAAAGATTCCCGGAATTCACTAACCTTTTTATGAGGAGAGACTTTCGCGACCAGCTCGTCATTGACTTCCGGTAAATTCCTTTTCTTGACCTCCTTGATCACGGCTGTATACGTAATCTCATTACCGGCAAGATTTTTATCATAGTAATCCTTGGGATACTTGACAGCGATATCCTTCATTTCACCGATGCGCATACCCAGCAGACCTTCCTGAAACTCTTTCAAAACCCCCTCGGCGCCCAACACTATTTCAACGTCTTCAAGTTTATCTTCCTTGAGCCGGTTCAGCTTATCGAATTTCTTCAAAAGATCGATTTTCAACTGATCGCCGTTCATCGACTGCCGTTCCACCGGCTCGAATTCCGCCATCCTTTCGCGCATGTATTCTATGGAATCATCCACGTCCTTCTCAGTAACCTTACGAACCGTTTTCTCCACCCGGAATCCCTTGTATTTTTTCAGCTTCACTTCCGGCCTTATCTCGATCTCGGCCTTGAACTTTAAGGGTTTGTTCTTCTCAAACTCGACATCGGCCACTTTCGGATTGGCCAGCGGCCAGATCTTCTCCTGTATAATGGCCTGCTTATAAGCTTCATCGACCAGTGACTCCAGCACTTCCAGCTTGACATCGGCCTCGAATTTTTTCTCGATTATATTCATCGGGGCTTTGCCCGGCCGGAAACCGGGGATATTGGCTTTCTGGCGAAAGTCGCCGTAGACCTCCCGGAACTTCGCGTCCACCTTCTCGGACGGGACTTCGATGGCTAAAAACCTGGTCCAGGACTGTCCCTTGGAAATATCTACTTTTAAATTCTCTATTCCGTTACCGGATTCGATCTCGTGATCGGTAATGCCGTTTTTCTGCTCATCAGGGTTCTTGGTCATCTCAAATCCTTATTTTATCTTTTAATGCGAAAGGGGGGATTTGAACCCCCACCCCTTGCGGGACTGGATCCTAAATCCAGCGCGTCTGCCGGTTCCGCCACTCTCGCAAAACGCCTAAACTAAAATATTACACAAATATCGTTAAAAACGCAATTGACTTTTCTATTTGCCGATACGGCGGTTGATAAAAACCTTTCGCCAAATAGAGAATTTTCGACCGCCAGGTTATAGAATCCAGGTCAGATGATTTTAAACGGCTCCATAAAAACCTTACTATAAATATCATATTGGGCAAATTTATTTAAATAGCACCGGCGGACGTCTGAGATATTCCGTCGTTCGTTTTTTCTGATCCAGGTCGTGCCATACCCGTTCGACCTGATCAACCGTTAATCCCATTACTTCGGCGACCTCGTCAATGGCAAATCCGCTTTCCTTGGCAAACCACAATTGATCCATAATTTTGAAATCGAGCCCGAAAAAGAATTCTTCCTGGCTCACGTCCGATGGGTAGGTTTCCGCTGACGGTGTTCTGGAACGTATCTCCTCCGGCACATCCAGGTATTCCGCGAGCTGGAAGATCTGCGTCTTATAGAAACCCACTATAGGCTTAATGTCAACGCCGCCGTCACCATATTTTACAAAAAATCCCTGTTCGTATTCATTCTTGTTGGCCGTGCCGATTACCGCGTAATTGCGCCTTTCCGCCTCATGATAAAGAGTCAGCATCCTTATGCGCTGTTTCATGTTGGAGGCCGCCACAATTTGCAGGTACGCTTTCAGCGGGAGCCTCTTATCCATCCTTTGACCATCCGGAGACTCCACCGCGAGACGATAAACATTTATCCTGTCTGATTCCAGAATATTGGATGGCAAAACAATTTTCGCCTTCCATCCCTCTTTCCATTCCGGGAAAATCATTCTGAAACCATCATCCCGATTTTTATAGCAGCCCGCGGCTTTCAATGGTTCGGTGACATCATTGATCACATATTCATACCCCAGAGAATTTGCCAGATTAACAGCCAACTCCGTCGATTCGGGAGTGTTATCCCGGTCCGGCATTATCACCCCGAGTACCTTATCCGGGCCGAAAGCCTTTACGCATAATGCGGCAACCACCGACGAATCCACGCCGCCGGATGTCCCGACAACTACACCCTGTCGCCTGAACTTTGTATAAACATTGTCCTTAAGCCTTTCAACCAGTTCGTCAATGACTTTTGGACAATCGAGTTTTATCAGGTCTTTAGAAAATCTCAAAGCTACCTCATCAGGCGGATTTTTTGCGGTTCGCGAAATTAACCAGGTTTACTACGGAATCAAGGTTTTCAGGTATCAGCTCTTCGTCATCAATCTGAATATCAAAACTCTCCTCCAGAAATCCTATGAGCTCAAGGATGCCCGTTGAGTCTACTATTCCCTTATCCAGAAGCGAATCAGAATCGGCAAGATCCTCCGGATTCATGCCCATCATGAAATTATCCGTAATGAAATTTCTTATTTTATCCCGAATTCCCAAGATTCCTCCAAAAATCTGTCTGGTCCGAGCAGTAAGCGACGTAATTTTTATTGATCAAAAAATCCGCCAGCATCTTAACTTAACAACCCCAAAACAATTTTCGACGTTATTCAGACTCCCTTTATTTAAGCGCGAAATTTAATTGCCAAATATCGAATATTCAACGATTATCTGTCCTACTTAGAAAAATCATGCCACACCTTATAAGAGTTTTCGCTCAGGGACTCGGCCGGACTAAAATTATCGACATACTGGTCTATTAGAAGTTGAGCGGACAAAATACCTATAAAGGACATATTGTCTTTGAATGACAGGTGGGAGTGATGAAGCCTGGCGCATTTCGCCGACAGCTTCGAGACGAATAGAGGGTTAAATACGCCCGCCTCCCTTAGAGAGGTCTCGGAAAGTATGTCGCTGATATAAGCCGGGGAATCCTCTTGAAAAAAGCTGTTTGAATCCGGGGCCATATACGGCTGTTTGACTCTATCGGTAATTTCCGGCGGAAGCTCTTTTTTCATGGCCTTTTTAAGAACCAGTTTCTCCTTGAGTCCCAAAATCTTATACCAGGGGGGAATCCTCGCTCCCAACTCCACCACCCGATGATCCAGAAACGGATATCGCCCCTCAATTGAATTCGCCGCTGACACCCTGTCCCCCTGGGATGACAGCAGATAACCTGAAAGTAATGATCTCGCTTCAAGATATTGCGCCCTTAAAAGATGCCGCCATTTATAAAAAGATTCCGGTATATGAGCTTTAAAAGATCGCACGGAATCATGGCCCTTAAGTTGCGATTTAACATCATCCGCAAAATAGTCTTTTATTTTGGTTGTGGTGTTTATTCTGGGAATATGAGAAAAATAAAACTCCCCCGTTTCTGAAAGGCCCGATTTGTAGAAAGTCTCAAGATAAAATTTCGCCCTTGATGCCGAAAGCGGCAAAGTCGGATAGAGCCTTTTCAAGAGCGCCGGCCTCCATTCGGAATCGGCTTCCCTGGCCCAGAAATTACGAATCAACGTTTCCTTGAAGATATCGTAGCCCGCCAGAATTTCGTCCGCGCCCTCGCCGGTTAATACCACTTTGAAATTGTTCCTCCGCACCAGGCCGGACAGCATAAAAAGAGGTGCGGGGGCCGTGCGGAGAATCGGGCGTTCCGTATGCCATATGACCTTCGGGAAATTCTCGGCGATATCCTTGTAAGAGCATTGTATTTGGTGGTGGTTTGTCCCGAGGAATTCGGCCATCTGGTTCTGGTACCCGGATTCGTCGTATGCCTTATCATGAAACGCTATCGAAAATGTATCGACTCTTGTATCCGTGAAGTTCCTTATAAGAGCCGTAGTCGCGGATGAATCGAGCCCTCCGGATAGATACGCTCCCACCGGGACATCCGCCCTCAATCTTAACCTGACGGCGTCAACTAAAAGGGCATGCAGTTCCTCGGCCCAGGAATCCAGATTCCGACCTGAATCGAACTCAGTCGGAAAATCCATAGACCAGTACTGTCTTTCCTCAAGCCGACCATCCTTAATCTCAATAAAAGTCCCGGCCTCAAGTTCATTGATATTTTCAAACGCCGTCCGGGGCGGCGAGGTTGTCCACCAGGTAAATATTTCGTCCAGTCCTTTATAATCCAATTTTCTCGGAATCGCCGGTTCGCAGAAAATCGATTTTATCTCGGATGCGAAATAAAAACGCCCGCTTTGCGTGGTGTAAAAGACGGGCCTGATTCCCAATCTGTCTCTGGCCACGAAAAGAGATTTATCCTTTTTATCATATATGGCAAACGCAAACTGCCCATTAAAATGGCTCAGGCAGTCTTCCCCCCATTGCTCGTATGAGTGAACGATCACCTCGGTATCGGAGCGGGTCTTGAATCTGTGCCCGCTTTTTTCCAGTTCGGCTCTTAATTCGATATAATTGAAAATCTCGCCGTTAAATGTAATCCATAACGTCTCATCCTCGTTGGAAAGCGGCTGAGAACCGGTGGCCAGATCTATGATCGACAGCCTCGCCTGTCCCAATGCGCATATATTATCCATATACGCCCCGAACTCATCCGGCCCCCGATGCCGAATCATATTCACCATCCGGCCGATTAATTCCCGGTCAGGCGGCGATTCACCTTTCAGATTGAAATATCCCGCTATACCACACATCTAATAAATCCGGCCGTTTACA
>CBFCYP010000191.1:0-4906 GCA_965602185.1 uncultured bacterium | reverse complement strand
CATAATTTCAACTGCCTTTACAGAGATAATAAGGATTACGAGGTCGTCGCTTTTACGGCCACGCAGATTCCCGATATCGAGGGACGGAAATATCCCGCCAAGCTGGCGGGCAAACTTTACCCCCGGGGTATTCCGATTTACGCCGAAAATCAGTTGGCCATGCTGATTGCCAAACATAAAATAGATGAGGTCGTCTTTTCATATTCCGACGTTTCTTACAACTATGTGATGTCCAAGGCCGCCGTTGTGAACGCCTGCGGCGCCAATTTTACCCTGGTTGGCGGTATACCCACCATGCTAAAATGCAATAAACCGGTCATATCTATTTGCGCCGTGAGAACCGGATCAGGCAAATCTCAAACGACTCGCAAAGTATGCGAGGTCCTTAAGGAAATGGGGCTTAAGGCCGCAGTGGTTCGCCACCCCATGCCATATGGTGATTTGACCAAACAGATCTGGCAGCGATTCGAAAAGCTGAGCGATCTCGATAAACATAAATGCACCATCGAAGAACGCGAGGAATATGAGCCTCATATCATGAGAGGGCAGGTGGTTTACGCGGGAGTTGACTACGGGATTATACTTGAAAAGGCCGCGGCCGAATCCGACGTTGTAGTATGGGACGGCGGCAATAACGACATGTCGTTTTACCAGCCCGATCTTTATATCACTATTGTCGATCCTCACCGGCCCGGGCATGAACGGACTTATTATCCCGGCGAGACCAATGTGCTCCTGGCGGACGTAATCGTTATCAACAAGGTCGCCACGGCGCCGATCGAGGGTATTCAGACGGTGAGAGAGTCGGTCAGGATATTGAACCCGGAGGCTACCGTTATCGAGGCCGCTTCGCCGATTTCGGTGGACTATCCCGATTTGATAAAAGGCAAAAAAGTGTTGGTCGTCGAGGATGGCCCGACCCTTACCCACGGCGAGATGACCTACGGCGCCGGTGTGGTGGCGGCCCGTAAATTCGGAGCCGCTGAACTGGTGGATCCACGTCCCTATACCGTGGCCTCAATCAGCGCAACTTTTAAGAAGTATCCCCGGATCGGTATTCTGCTTCCGGCTATGGGATATGGAACCAAACAGATCAAGGATCTTGAAAAAACCATTAACGCCACCAAATGCGATTCGGTCGTGATAGGAACCCCAATCGATCTGGCCAAGATAATAAAAATTAATAAACCTACTGTCAGAGTTACATACGATCTGCAGGAGATCGGTTATCCCGGCATCGCCGACGTATTGAAGGACCTTTTCGCAGGACCGAAGAAAAAGAGAAAAAAGGCAAGCAAGAAATAATAAATGAAACGAAACCAGTTTTATTTGCTATAGACATGATGTCAAAAAAAGACAAAATAAACGGCGCCAAGCGGGCTGTGATCGCGTTTGGAGGGAACGCCATTTCCAATCGCGATAAAGAAGACACCATTCCCAATCAGTTCGTCAACACCTATAACAGCCTGGGGCCGATTGTGGAACTGATTAAAAATGGTTATCAGCTCGCCTTAACTCACGGCAACGGGCCGCAGGTCGGTAACGCCCTTTTGCGGGTCGAGCTTGCCCGCGGCAAAGCCCCCATACTGCCGCTTTTTATCTGCGATGCCGACCTGCAGGGCGGTATGGGGTATATGATCTCCCAGTGCCTGCAGAACCGCCTTAACGACGAGGGAATAAACAGGGACGTGGTAACCATGGTGTCGCAGGTTCTGGTTGACGAAAACGACCCCGCTTTTAAGAACCCGACCAAATTTATCGGTCAATTCTATGATAAGGAGAAAGCCGAGCAGCTTAAAGTCGAGATGGGCTGGGAAGCTGTGGCTCAGTTTCCCAACGACGACCGCTGGCGCAGGGTGGTTCCCTCACCCACCCCTATCGCTCTTATCGAAGGGCCGGCCGTGAAGAAACTTGTTCATTCCGATACCATAGTAATAGCGGCCGGCGGAGGGGGCATACCCGTTATCCGTAAAGAGGGCAGGCTGGTCGGAGTGGACGCGGTTATCGACAAGGATTTCGCCGCCGCGGTTATGGCCCGCGAGATAGAAGCGCAACTGCTCATTATACTTACCGACGTTGAGAAAGTATCGTTGAATTTTGGCAAACCGAATCAAACCGAGCTCGGTGATGTTACCCTACTGGAAATAAAAAGATATTTCGCTGAGGGGCATTTCCCGCCCGGCTCCATGGGACCTAAGATTCAAGCCGCCATCAAATTCCTCGAAAACGGGGGAAGGAAAGTAATTATCACCTCGCTCGAAAAAGGTTTTGAAGCGGTGGTGGGCGATGCCGGGACCAGGATTAAGCGGTAGTATTTTTTTCTATGAAATAAAATGTCTGATTCTTTAAATCCCGAATTAATAGAAAAAATAAATTCCCGGGGCAAAATCTACGAGGTCGGTGGGTCGGTACGCGATTCACTGATCGATCCCGATATCGAAATCAAGGACCGCGATTACCTGGTTACCGGGATTCCATACGATCAGCTGGCCGACATCCTGCGCGATTTCGGGCGGGTCGATCTGGTGGGTAAGTCTTTCGGGGTTATTAAGTTCACCCAGAGAGGGACTAGAAATACGGTCGATATCGTAATTCCCAGGAAAGAGATTTCCACCGGGGCCGCGCATCGGGATTTCCGGGTCGACTACGACCCCGATCTGCCGGTCGAGGATGACCTTAAAAGGCGCGATTTCACCATAAACGCCATAGCGCGCGCCATTCCGTCCGGCGAGATAATCGATCCTTACGGCGGCCGGGAGGATATCGGGAAAAAAATAATCAGGATTGTTTTTCCTGATTCCATAAGTGAAGATCCTCTTAGAACATTACGGGGAGCTCAATTCGCAGCCCGGTTCGAGTTTGAGATCGAGCCGGAAACTTTACAAAAAATGAAAGAGTCCGCCCATCTTATCGATACCGTTTCACCGGAAAGGATTTCCGAAGAACTGAATAAAATGTTACTGAAAGCCGATAAACCGTCAATCGGCTTTCGATATCTTCTTGAAGTCGGGATTCTGGAACGAATAATGCCCTATCTGGCAAGATGCGTGGGTGTGGAACAGCCCGGCGGATATCATAAATGGGACGTTTTCGATCATACCATGGTCTGTGTCGATAACGCGCCTGAAAAGCCCAATGTCAGGCTGGCGGCCTTGTTTCACGATCTCGGCAAACCCGACACAAGAGAGTTAGTTGAAAATGGGGCCACATTCTATGGCCATGATCGTCTTTCGACCAAAATGGCTGTCGAATTGATGCGAAACCTTAAATATTCCAACGAGTTAATCGATCAGGTCGAAATCCTGGTGGAAAAGCATATGTTCAGCGATCTGGCCGGCGAAAAGGGAATTCGTCGTCTGATAAAAGCGGTCGGCACCGAATTGATCTATGATCTTCTCGATCTCAGACGAGCCGATATCATCGCCCAGGGGATGGGGCAGGATCCCGCGGAGGTGGACGATTTCGAGGCCAAAATCACCTCCGAAATTGAAAAAAAGTCGCCATTTGGCGTCAAGGATCTGGCGATTAACGGCAACGATCTGATGGAGGGATTTGGCCTCGAGGAGGGGCCTCTGATCGGTCAGGTCCTTAACGAACTGCTTGAAATAGCGCTGGATGAGCCGAAGATGAATACCAGGGAAATTTTATTATCGAAAGCCGCAGATTTTTTACGCAATTCCATTGACATTTGAGAAAAATTTCACTTATTACAAGATTAATTTTTTTGAGGAAAAACAATCCCGCAAATTCAAATGGGGGTTAAGGGAGAATCAGGATGAAAATACACGAATACCAGGCCAAGGAGATCTTCGCCAGATTCGGCATTCCGATTCCCAAAGGAGATGTGACGAACTCTCCGGAGGAAGCGCGGCAGCTGGCGGTGAAGTATGAAAAACCCGTTATGGTCAAGGCGCAGGTGCACGTCGGCGGCAGGGGTAAGGCCGGTGGCATAAAATACTGCGCCGAACCGGATGACGCCTATTTCAACGCCGAGGAAATCCTCAAAATGGAGATAAAGGGATTGCCGGTAAAAAAAATCCTTGTCTCCGAAGCCCTGGAAATAGTCAATGAAGCGTATGTCGGAATTATTTTGGACCGGGTATCGAAGAAGGCGGTGGTGATGGTCTCTCCCGCCGGAGGGATTGATATCGAGCAGGTTGCCAGGGAAACTCCGGAAAAGATCATGAAGTTCGAAGTTAATCCCATCATGGGCCTTCGCGGGTTCGAGGCCACGCGGTTGGGGATGTTCGTATATGATGATTTCAAACTCGCCCGCCAGTGCGCCTCTATAATTCTAAAATTATATGACGTTTTTATTCACAGCGATGCGTCTCTGGCCGAAATAAATCCCCTGATAGTCGACAAGGAAGGCAAGCTAATCGCGCTTGACGCCAAGATAAACCTCGACGATAACGGCCTGTATCGTCATCCTGATCTTGAGGAATTCCGCGATCTCGACGCCGAAGATCCGGACGAAATCGAAGCGAAAAAAGCGGATCTTTCGTTTGTAAAGCTTGACGGTAATGTTGGATGCTGCGTCAATGGCGCCGGCCTGGCGATGGCCACCATGGATCTGGTCAAACATTTCGGCGGCGAACCGGCCAATTTCCTTGATATCGGCGGATCATCGTCTCCCGAAAAAGTTATCACGGCCATGAAAATCATAATCGGGGAACCGAAAGTGAAAGTTATTCTATTCAATATTTTTGGAGGTATAACCAGGTGTGATGATGTGGCCAACGGCATCGTTCAGGCTGTCGAGCATCTTCACCCCCATGTCCCGATCGTGGTCAGGTTAACGGGTACCAACGAGGATGAAGCCAGGCAGATTCTAAAAGGCGTGGGACTGCAGGCGACTTCATCCATGGAAGAAGCCGTTAAAATGGCGTTGGAAAAAGCGGCTTAA
>CBFCYP010000190.1:0-4913 GCA_965602185.1 uncultured bacterium | reverse complement strand
TCGATGACACCGTCCCCGTTGCCGTCATAACCGATCATATCGAAGTTGTACACGCCTACAATATTATCGCCACTCATATAGGCGTCAGCCGCGTAGGCCGCCGAACCCAGAAGCCCCTGTTCCTCACCTGTCCACAGGCAGAATTTCACGGTTTTCTCAAAGCTGGCATTGGCATATAGTCTTGCGGCTTCAATGACCGCGGTGGCGCCCGTTCCATTATCGTCGGCCCCCGGCGCGACATCATAGGGCTGTTCGGATATATTATCGAAATGACCGCAGATAACAACCTGCTCGTCCGGATAGACGGTGCCGGTTTTGGTGGCGATAACATTCTGCCAGGCATCCTCGTGGTTGCCCGACTCATCAATCCAGGTGATACCGCCGTCGGTGGTCCTGGTTATGATCCCTCCGCCGGTGGCTACCCCATTCAATGTATCCGCAAACGACACGCCATAAAAGTTTTTCATTGTATTGGAGGATTGCTCGGTCCAGTTGTCTCCGCCGTCGGTGGTGGTGAATATCTCGCCATCCCAGCCGACAACACATCCCAGCGACGGGCTTATAAAATCAATATGATATTTTTCGGTGGAGGTTCCCAGATAAACGGTCTGCCAGCTGGCGCCGCCGTCGGTGGTACGTCTCACCACTCCATCCCAGCCGCACAGCCAGCCGTTGTTTCTGTCGGTAAAATCGACTCCGTAAAGCCTCGAACCGGTGTTGGCATTCTGGTTGGACCAGTCCGCTCCGCCATTGGTGGTATGTATCACCGCCCCGCTGCGGCCCACCGCCCAGCCGTATTCGTTGTCGACAAAGCAAACATCATACAAACGCGATGTTGTGGGAGTCGACTGGGCGACCCAGGACCAGCCGGAATTGGTGGTATGAAGGATCAAACCATTGTCTCCCGCAATCCACCCCTCAACGTTATTTATAAAATCCACTCCAAAAAGATAATTGTTACCGCTGTAATTTTGATAATTAAACGACTCTCCGCCATCCGATGAAAACTTTATCGTGCCGTTATCCCCGGTGACCCATACCGAATCCGGCCCGACATTTGTTACGCCCCACAGCTCGGCAGGGGTGATTACAGGCATATAAATCCAGCTGGCGCCGCCGTTGGTCGTTCTATACGCCCGCGCGCCCTGTGTTGCCATCCATGCCAAATTTTCATCGTAAATGGCTATGTGTCGTCCATTGCCGCCGTAAAAACCATGATATTCGGTCTGATAGCCGTAACCTATCAATATCTCCGTCAAATATGCCGCCGCAAGAGCGTTACCATCCGTGGGCGAATACCTGGTCGCGATGGTATCCAACTGCCCGTTTACCCAGACGCCGGTTTCCCCCGTCAATCCCGTCAGAAATTGCATGATGGTATCCTGGCTTACCTGCGAAATTAGATGATCAATAACCGAACTGTATTCAAGTATTATGTTGCCGGAATTGTTATGATCGGTTTTAGGATATCGTTTTAGATCAAGCTTGCGAAATTGATAATCGCCCTCCGGAGCATTCGATGACAAAACGAATCCCTCGCTGCCATATAAAACATTAATATCATCGGGCAGGCCGGTCATGTTGTCGACAGTGATTAGATAAATAGAAAAATTTTCATTGTCAAAATCTACAGCTTCAAATCTGAAACCGTTATCATTCAACCAATCTCCGTCATCGATCCCGCCACAAAGGAAGACCATATCGGTTGATTTTCCCCAATATCTTCCGGGATAATCGGTTAGGGCTTTCAATTCATCCGCAGAATCGAATGAGACGATATAGATTCTGTCATTTGAAGACAGCGCCATCGAGTATAAAAATGCCGTCAGCAAACATACCATTAGCGCTTTTTTCATTATTTGAATTCTCCTTTCCGCTTTACTAACAATAATTTAACAAAAAACAGTTCCAGGTCAACACAAAAGACAGCATAATTATCGATCATAGACCACGATATATAGTGTTATGGAACTTGTTTATACACAATATGTTGTATTTTTTTCAAAAAAATCTTGAAAATTTTATTGACATCCGATCCCGCTCCCCGTTAAAATGTGTCCCGTTGCAAGCGGTTGGTGATCGCTGAAGAGAAGTAAGTAGTTTAAATTTATAAAGAGCTTTTAAAAAGCCTTTATCGGTTGAGGATAGGAGTATGTCTAAAATAATCCCGAAAGATGTAATGTAAATGGAAGATTTATTCTCATATCTGGCAACAAGTTCCGTTGAGTTAATGGGAATTACTCCCGACGCGGAAGATATTATCGAACGGGCTTGCAGGACCTGTTATTTATCATTTCATCGTTATAATCCGCCCGATTCCACTGACGAGCTTATAAAGAAAGTTATTAAAAAGAAGCATCATTCGGTTCTGGAACACGCGACGGCGACATTCAGAATTAAGGGCGGTTCGCGGGTATTTACTCATGAACTGGTTAGACATCGGTTTATATCTCCCTCGCAGGAGAGCCAGCGGTATGTTTGCTATGCCGACAAGCCCGGCCGGAAAAAGACCAAAGATTACGATATCGTGCTTCCGGGAACCATCGAATCGGCTGGCTGGCCGGATAAGTCGGCAAATCCCGCTGAATCTTTCGTGAAAGCGGCGCTGGTCTGCTATGAGCTTTACGAAAAACTGCTGGATGCCGGTGTGCCTCCCGAAGACGCCCGGTATATTCTTCCCAACGCCACTGTTTCGGAAATCGTAATTACCGCCAATTTCAGGGAGTTACGTCATTTCTTCTGTGTCAGGACTAATCCCCGCGCTCACTGGGAGATACGCAAAATCGCCATCGATATGCTCAAAATCATGAAGGAAAAGGCCCCCATTGTTTTCAATGATTTCGAGATAAACGAGGAGGAGATGTCGGCTACTTTTAAGTATGAAACTTAGTTTTTTTATATATATTATGGAGGGAGATTGAAGTGCAGGATCAGAAAATTGAAATAAAACCCCAGCTTACGCCGAATTCTCTGGCGGTGCTGAAAAGACGTTACCTTAAAAGGAACGATATGGGGGAAGTTATCGAGACCCCCGAAGAGATGTTCATGCGGGTGGCGTCCAACATCGCCGAAGCCGACGCCAATTTCGGGGCGACCGAGGAAGAAACAGGCAAAACCGTCCAGGATTTTTACAGGATGATAGCCAAACTGGAGTTTATGCCGAACTCGCCCACCCTTATGAACGCCGGCAGGAAACTGGGGCAGTTGGCGGCCTGTTTTGTGTTGCCGATCGATGATAACATGGAATCGATTTTTGAAACCGTAAAAAATACCGCCCTAATCCACAAATCCGGCGGCGGTACCGGTTTTTCTTTTTCCCGTCTGCGGCCCAAAAATTCCGTGGTGGCGTCAACATCGGGGGTGGCCTCGGGGCCCATAAGCTTTATGAAAGTTATAAATGCCGCAACCGAAGCGGTCAAGCAGGGCGGAACCCGGCGCGGCGCCAATATGGGGATCCTGCGCGTCGATCATCCCGATATTATGGATTTTATAAAATGCAAGGATGATCTCGCCGAACTGACCAATTTCAATATATCGGTGGGCATTACCGATTCATTTATGAAAGCTGTCCGGGAAAGAACCACCTATCCGCTCATCGATCCCCGCACCGGAAATCAATTCGAGATCGACGGCGTACCCCAGACCCTGGACGCCAACGAGGTTTATCAAAGTGTCGTCAATCATGCCCATAAAACCGGCGAACCCGGTATAATATTCCTGGATAAAATAAACGACAGAGAAAACACTCCGGAAATAGGAGAAGTCGAGGCCACCAATCCCTGCGGCGAGCAGCCGTTATTGCCTTATGAAAGCTGCAACCTGGGCTCGATCAACCTGTCGAAAATAATCCGATCGGTGGTCGATCCCTCCGACACCTCCAAGATGTTCAGAAACGAGATCGACTGGGAAAAACTCAAGGAAATCGTATGGAAAGCGGTTCATTTCCTCGATAACGTCATCGAGAAAAATCGTTACCCCTTAACGGAGATACAGGAAGCTACTCAAGACAATAGACGTATCGGTCTCGGCGTCATGGGCTGGGCCGACCTTCTGATAATGCTTGATATCCCCTATAATTCCGAAGAGGCCCTGCAGATGGCCGAACGGATCATGTCCTTTATTCAGCGCGAGGCTGAAAAAGCAAGCGCGGATCTTGCCGCCAAAAGGGGAAATTTCAAAAACTGGGAGAAATCGGTATTTTTCAATAAAGAAACTAAGACTGGAAAACCTCGCCGTAATTCAACCGTTACGACTATCGCCCCGACCGGGACAATTTCCATAATCGCGGGGTGTTCATCGGGTGTCGAGCCGATATTCGCCGTAAGCTACGTGCGGACGGTAATGGACAATACGCAGATGATCGAGGTCAATCCCCTGTTCGAATCTCGTTCCAAGGAGTTGGGTTTCCACTCCGATGCCCTCATGGAAAAGATCGCCGAGAAAAACTCCATCTCCGATTTTGACGAAATACCGCAGAGGGCTAAAGATATATTTGTAACCTCGCACGATATATCGCCGCAATGGCACGTCAGAATGCAGGCCGCTTTTCAGAAGTTTACCGAGAACGCCGTTTCCAAAACCATTAATCTTCCCAAAGACGCTACCGTTGACGACGTAAAAACCGCGTACGATCTCGCCTTTGAGCTGGGATGCAAAGGCGTCACGATTTACCGCGACGGATCGCGGGCCTTCCAGGTTCTCTCCACGAAGAAAACCTCTGAAAAAGAGGAGCAGGAAAAAAGCGTTGTCGAAGACAGGCCGGAAACGCTGCACGGGATAACCAACAAAATAAAAACCGGTTTCGGAAATCTCTACGTTACCATCAATACCCATAACGGCAGGCCATTCGAGGTATTCGCTCAGATCGGCAAGTCGGGCTACGATACCATGGCCGATACCGAGGCGATCTGCCG
>CBFCYP010000189.1:0-5003 GCA_965602185.1 uncultured bacterium | reverse complement strand
ATCAATTTTTACGGCGGACCCGAGGAATCGCATCTCGCGTACAAGGGGATAACCGCCGAACAGCTTGTAACGAACCGCAAATATAACGAGCTTCAGTACAAAGACGAGATCGACCATTTCCAGCAGCCACATTACGAACTGTTACATGATTACCGGTTTTCCGATCGACTTTCGCTCTCGAATACTTTGTATTATTTCAATGGTAACGGGTACTACGACCAGTTCAGATCCGATCGGGATCTCGCCGATTATAACGTCGGCGTCTGGTTCGATCCCGGCTCCTGGACCACCTACGCTTTTAACGATTCGTCCTTCCCCGCCGAGTATTATACCCTCAGAGATTCCCTGGGTAATCCCCTTCCCGACGGCACCGGTTCGTATCCCCTCGATGTTACCGAAACCGATCTTGTGCGGCGCAGAGTGGTCAACGAACGCGACTGGGGATGGATACCGCGTCTGACCTATGAAATGGATAAAGCCAAAATAATCGCCGGCGGCGAATTGCGGATTCATACCGGCCATCACTTCGGCGAGGTGCTGTGGGCCTCGATCTACCCGCTGGATATGGAGCCCAACCTTCGCTACTACGATTACATGGGAGACAGGCAATCGTTCACCGTATTCGGGCATATGGAATATAACATTACAGACAGGCTTCTTTCAATAGCCGATCTTCAATACCAGTATTACCGCTACGAGTTGTATGACGACCGCAGGTTCAATGTCTCCTTCGAGCGCGATTACGATTTCATCGCCCCCAGGTTCGGTTTGAATTACCGTTTCAATGATATCACCTCGGTATTTGCCAATGTCTCCACCGCGTCACGCCAGCCCGCTTTTAAAGATATCTACGACCCCACCGATTGGTGGAACAGCGTGGTTTTCTATCCCGACAGATTTTCCGGCACCGCATCGGACTATGATTATGTCGGTTTCGAACTGAACGAGGAAAAACTTCTGGATTTCGAACTGGGCGCTAATCATCATTTTGACATAAATTCCAACCATTTCGATTTGGGCCTGAACCTCTACCGCATGCAGATAACCGATGAAATCGTTCCCTACGCCGGGCAGATCGATGATAACGGTTATCCGCTCACCGGGAACGCGGAGAAGACCATTCATCAGGGCGTGGAGTTTTCAGCCAAGTTTAAATCGGATATGGGGCTTTCCGTTTCCAGCAACATATCGATTAACGATGATAAATTCGATAATTTCACCGAATACGTACGCGACTGGAGCGTCTGGCCGGATACCTTGATTGTTTACGACCGCTCCGGCAATCGCATCGGCGGTTTTCCCGCCATGCTTGCCAATTATGGAATATCCTATAAATACGATATTGTAACAGCGGGCTTACTTGGACGTTTCGTGGGCGAACAATATCTCGATAACTCGGAGGATGATTCCAGAAAACTGGACAGTTATCATATCATCGATTTTATCGCCTCGGCTAATGTCGGAAAATATTTCGGATATAAATCGATCAAACTGAATGTGAGGGTAAACAACGTCCTTGATGAAGAGTATGAGGCCGCCGGATATATCGAACCCGATGACCCTGATAATCCGGTTAGATATATAGTGGGCGCCGAGCGGAACTTCTTCCTATCCCTGGAGATAGGAATCTGATATTGGCCGGTACCCTTGATTATACATTAATCGGTATTTATCTGGTTTTCCTTATAGCCGTCGGATTCCGCCAGTTTTTAAAAGGGGAAAAGACTATTGACGAGTACCTGGTCATGGGACGGCGCCTGGCATTGCCCGGCTTTGTCGCCAGCCTGGTGTCGACCTGGTACGGCGGAATACTGGGAGTCGGCGAGTACTCCTTCAAATACGGTCTCTCCAACTGGGTGGTTTTTGGGCTGCCGTATTACCTGGGCGCCTTCCTGTTCGCCATGTTCCTGGCGAAGAAAGCCAGGAGCGCCAATCTTTATACCATACCGGATCAGCTCGATAGAACCTACGGGCGCTCGACCTCCATGGCGGGCGCCCTGCTGGTATTTGTTACAACCATACCGGCGGCATACATTTTACAGTTGGGGTTTCTGGCGGAATCGATCGCCGGAATCCCACTGGCATACGGTGTAATAGGCGGTGCCTTCTTCTCGGTGTTCTACGTGCTTACCGGCGGGCTTCGCAACGATGTTATCACCGATAGGGCGCAGTTTATCCTGATGTTCTCCGGATTCATCATTATGTTTATTTTCCTTGTCGCCAACTACGGGGGACTGTCGTTTATATCCGCCAACGTTCCCGAAAAACATCTTTCGCTTAGCGGCGGCCGGCCCATTACATATATACTGGTATGGTATTTTATTGCCCTGGGCACCCTGGTCGATCCCGCGTTTTACCAGCGTTGCTTCGCGGCGAAATCTGAAACCATAGCGAAAAAAGGGATATTTATCGCCATCGCCTTCTGGGCCTTCTTCGATTTTATGACCACCTCAACAGGTTTATATGCGCGAGCCTTGTTACCCGATTTAGCCGATCCGGCGACATCATATCCCATGCTGGCTTTCAAGGTGTTGCCGGGATTTTTCCGGGCAATATTCCTGCTTGGATTATTCGCTACTGTGATGTCAACGATAGACTCATTCACGCTGGTGGCGGGGCAGACCATCGGAAAGGACTTTATACATCGTATATGGGGCAGGGACGCCACCAGGATGACCCAGATAGGGATCGTATTAGCAGGTTTGCTGGCGATTGTAATCGCCCTTTTCAAAAGATCTATCGTCGCCATCTGGTATGACCTGGGAAGCATCTCCACCGCCTCGCTTCTGATACCTCTGGCGTCCTCATTCAGCGCAAGGTGGAGGATGAGCCGGGAGGCGGCCTTTTTTTCCATAATATTATCCGGTCTGGTGGTGGTTATATGGATGGGTCTCGGCTCATTATATGATCAGGAAAGATTTCTGAGTATCGATCCCATCTATCCCGGCCTCCTCTGCTCGATTATGTTTTTTATTTTCGATAGGTACCTTTTTTCGCGAGACAACGAGCAATGATATGTATCCTTCGAGAAGTAGATCGGATTTCGCAGAAACCCGACGGCCAGAATCTTATTGTAGGGATAAAACATCGTTTTGTCCCATGATGCCACGAGTCGTAATTTATTATGACCTCAGACACCGAGGGCGAATATTAATTCGCCCCGACGGTTTTTTTTGCATAGAAATATCATTCCAATAAAAAGCTCACGCTCACGCTGGCGGTAACGCTGATTTTACCAACCGCCATAGGAGTGTCTTTGCCGGATTCAGGCGAAGCAACATTTTGAGAAGCATTAAATGTTCCGGAACCGTAATGTCGATCCCAATCCCAACCGCTGTACCATGATCTCCGTGCCGATCTGCCTTCTCTAATTTTGATTGCTTTCCCGACAGTCTGGCCGATTTCTGCGGTCAGGTCGCGCGCTTTATCTGCCGCCGCTTTGATTGCCATGGCTCGGGCTTGGTCCCGGTATTTTCTAAGATCATCAGTATTAAATCTGACGTTCAGAACTCTGCTGACCCCGGCTTCAATAACGTCGCTTATAAATTCATCAAATTTGGAAATATCCTTAAGAGTTACTACGATGCGCCGCTTAACATTATGCCCTAGAAAAGTATCCGGTTCATTCCGACGCTTGTATTTAGGTTCTACATTTAGATAGTCGGTATGGATTTCGGATTTATCCACGCCCAGTTTTTTGATCGCTTTAGTGATTGATTTAACTAATTTGTCATTTTCAGCTTTGGCGTCAACCATTGAATTATCAAGGGTTTCAATGCCCAGGGTTATGACCACGTTGTCGGGTATAACCTTGATTTCAGCTTCGCCGGTGACAGAAATATTCGGCTGGGCGTTAGGCTGGCCACCGTAATTTTGCGCCATCACCGCCGATGCCCAGATCGTAACCGCCCCGCATACGGCCCTGATTAATAACTTCGCTCCAACCATAATTACACCTCCCACAATAATGTTTTTTGGTTTTATAATCCCATCAATCCTTTATACGAGCGGGGAAAGCCGATATTCCATAAATAATTTCAAAATCATATCGGGGTGGCATGCTTTTTCCGATGAAATCGGAATAAGCATGTTGACTATCGCCCTTAACATGCTACGGCGGGATTTAATTCTGTAAATCGGCGCCTTACGATATTATATTGCCATACGAAAAGCCAGGCAACGGGTAGCGGATTACCTGCGATGAAAATTGAAATCAAAGACAAATCCTTGATGATGATCTTCCTTCTGGAGGAATGCAATTTCACATGTGCTCACTGCAGTCGTGAAGATGAACCCATGGAACCCGGCTATAAATTGTCTTTCGAACAGCTCCGGCAATGTCTTTCAGACTGCCGCAGGCTGGAAAGTATACGCTGGTTTCACTTTTCCGGCGGCGAACCGACCTTGTGGACAGAGAAAAATCACGGCCTGGTAGATCTTCTGCTTGAAATCTCTAATGCCGGCTTCACCCCCGGCTTTACTACAAATGGGAGTTTCTTTGTTAATTACAGCAGGTGTCGCGACCTCTTCGCAGGATATTTCGATGGCTCAACTATGCCGCTTCGCATTTATCTTAGCATTGATACTTTTCACCATAACTTTAATCCGGAAAAAGGAAGAGCACGGAGCCTGGATAACGTCATAAAGCTCAAAAAAAACTTGCAAGAAGAGAAGGCAGACCTGCTCGACATCTCGGTAATAGTAATAGTCTCGAAAGATCTCAATTCGTTGCTTCCCGATGAGATGATAAAATACTACAAATCACAGGGAATAAAATTCAACTTCGTACCGTTGTATCCTATGGGTAAGGCAAAATCGTTCAGTCATCTTTGTCCCGATCTGAGTAGCGATAATCCGGATGACTTAGGCGCTTACCGGCGTTTTCACAAAAAGGTGAGAAGGAAGATGCGGGGCGATACAAAGGATCAGCTTAGAACGGATCACATAATCCTTATTGGTGACGATTATTATTTCTCCGACCCATGGCACAAGGTTGCGCGGCT
>CBFCYP010000188.1:0-5006 GCA_965602185.1 uncultured bacterium | reverse complement strand
GAAAGACCAATGGGTCCGGCGAAACCGACCCGGGCGTCGGTTGTTTTCATTACGACATCGGGAGGAGACATCTCCAACTCCAGGCAGCGGAGATGGTTTTTCAATTTAACTTCGTTTATATCGCGATCGCCGCGTATCATTGCCGCGATCGTTTCGCCATCCGCTTGATAAAGCAACGTCTTCACCAGTTTTTCCGGGCCCACCTTCAGAAACGAGGTAACCTCCTCGACCGTTTTCATGTTAGGAGTATGAACCAGGGCCTTCTCCCGTCTAGATTCCTTCGATGGTTCATCCGCCATAACCAGCGAGGTGGCCCTTTCGATATTGGCGGCGTAGTCACATCTTTCGCAGGCCAGGATCACCTCTTCCCCGCCGGCCGTATCTACCAGCACCATAAACTCATGCGCCCCGGTTCCGCCCATGTCGCCAACATCAGACTCGACCATTTTTATTTTGAATCCGCAACGGGTGAAGATCTTGAAATAGGCCTCGGCCATTTTATTGTACGCTACTTTAAGTCCGGCTTCATCGACATCGAAGGTATAAGCGTCCTTCATGATAAATTCGCGCCCCCTGATAAGCCCGAAGCGGGGACGTTTTTCGTCGCGGAATTTCACCTGTATCTGGTACATATTGAGGGGCACCTGGCGATAGCTTTTCAGCTCCCCCCGCACCATGGAGGTTATCACCTCTTCGTGGGTGGCGCCCAGCACCAGGTCTCTCTGGTGGCGGTCTTTCATCCGCATCTGCTCTTTGCCCAGAACTTCCCAGCGGCCCGATTTCTGCCAGATCTCGGCGGGATGCAGTACCGGCATGGTAACCTCGATAGCCCCGGAGGCATCCATCTCTTCCCTGACGATCTGCGTAATTTTTAAAAGAACTTTTTGCATAAGCGGCAGATAATTATAAATGCCGGCCGTAAGCTGGCGAACGAGCCCCGCCCTTAAAAGCAGTTTATGCGAGTCTATAACGGCGTCGGCGGGTTCTTCCCGCAAGGTCGGTATGTAAGTTTTAGTCCAGCGCATCTTTACCTATTTTCGTCTAAATCTTCCAAAGTTTAAACTGTTTATTCGGTTACAGTTTTCAACATCACCCAAAAATTTGAGGTGCATTATAAAAGGATAATGAAGAAATCGCAAGACAAGATTGTTGATACAGGAATATCACTGTTGTGTCAGGTCGTAGGGCGAAGCCCGTGACCTGACATTCATACACTCGTTTTGACAGCCGGTTCACGCCCCGCCTACGGCGGGGCTACGAACCGGCTGAACATTGTGATAATAGTAGTCAATCGTCGTCGGAAAAACGCTTGGAGTAATACTTTATATCCTCGCCGTAAGTGTATCCCGCTTTTGAGAATGCGGATTCAGATGGTTTATTGTCTCCTTCGATCAGGGCGGCGAATACCTTAATGCCTAAAGCATATAAACGCTTCTCGCATTCCTCAATTAAGATTCCCGCCAACCCTTTCCCACGATAATCGGGATCGACCGCCAGCCGGTTTATCCAACCCTTACGCCCGTCGGAACTGCCCAGTATGGATCCGATCATCTTCTCGCCGTCGAACATGCCCAGGAAAAAGGTCCCGTCGCGCTCCATCTCCGGTTTCATCGATTCCCGGCTGTCGCGGCCTTTAGGGCGATGCGAAAGGTCAGAGCGTTTCCAGAGGGCGATCAGTTCGTCGTAATCGTCGATCGTTAGCTTGCGGATTTTGTATTGCATATTTTTTTGGAAAGACCAATCGTTAGAATAGGATTTATCCCCTGCCCCAGAGCGCTCGCTCTTTTTTGCCGTAGGCCAGCAGCGCCAGTTCCACGACATCGTCCACGCTGAGGCTGTCGGTACTGATCACCAGGTCATATAACGTGAGATCGTTTATATCGACGCCGAACGATTTTTTGAAATAGGCGGCTTTTCTTTTATCGCTTTCCACTATTTGCTTGAAAGCCTTTTCGTATGAAATCCCCAGGCGTCCGACGATAGTATCCGCCCGCTTTTTCATCGAGGCCGTGACCCTGAGATGGAATCCTTTGTCCTGACCAACTATGACATTCGCCCCGCGTCCGACTATAACCGTCTCGCCGTATTTCAATATGGATCCGATTGTTTTGGTAAGTGATTTCAGGTAATCCGATTTATCGACGATGCGTCCGGTGATCATGCCATAAAACCATGATTCCAACTCCGAGCGGGTGTCCTCGTCAAAAAGCTCCACCATCTTGTTCTGTATACCTATATCGTTGATGATGGCATCGAGGATTTCCCGGTCGAGCAGCTGAAATCCGGTCAATTCGGCCAGTTTCGAGGCCACCTCCTCCCCGTGCGCGCCGTAGCCGCGCGAGACAGTGATTATGGGACGAAGCCGCGGTTTCTCCTTCGGTTTTTCCTTGAGCATCTGCTGCTGGAGTTCCCAGCGCTTCAACTGCCGTTCTATGATCGTTTCAATGGACGTCATACCACCTCCCCATGCCTGCAGGCAGGTTACGCAAACGGGGCATCGATTGTCAATTGAAAATTAGCCGCAGGTCAGTCGTAGGTCAGGTCTCCCCGAGACCTGACGCCATGTGTCAAATCCCGGAGGGATTTGACCTACAAACCTAAAAGGGAGCGGCGGGCGACATGCTTTTCCCGCAGGCATATGCATGCTGCCGAGAAAACAGGCTCATCATTTATATAAAATGGGAGGACAGACATTCCTGTCTGTCATTTAAGGCCATAATTCCATTTTCGGCCGGACACGAATGTCCGGCCTACCGGATTGCGGGCAGGTCGACCGGGGTGGCATGCCTCTCCCGATGGAACCGAGATAAGCATGAAATCCGGCCATAAAAAAATACCCCCGGGCCGACTCGAACGGCCGCACACGGCTCCGGAGGCCGACGCTCTATCCACTGAGCTACGGGGGCAGGATGCTTTGGGCGTTGATGCGTGTCATAATTTATTATGACCGTAAATAAAGATAAGAGCGATATTAAATATTGGCAAGATAATATTGTTTTATATTTTCCCCTTGATCAATTTGCCGAAATCCCTTAATATCAGGTCACGGCTCGGTGTTCTCGCCCTGAAAGAAGCAAAGGTGACAGGTAGCGTGTAATTCATCCTGGCCGCCTAAAAGTGAAAGGAGTTGGTTATGCCCCGATTCGCGGTGCTGGCCAAAGGGACAATCGAGACCAAGAAAAACCTCAAAGAGGTGAAAAAGAGCTTCGAAAAGCTAAGCGGGATATTCAAAGCCAAGGAATCCAAGATCCTCAACGCTTACGCTATTATGGGTCACTACGACCTTTTATTCATTACGGAAACGCCGGATATTTCCACGGCTTTCGAGCTCACCACCATGATCGGTACGCTGGGGACCCTGGAATGCGAGACCTTCCCCATCATGCCGCTGGAGGATTTATACGAGTTTATATAGCAGCCTTTTGATTTAATCATCCAGCCTCATGCCGATCCGCTCCAGGCGGACGCGGTTGTTCTCGGAATCCCATAAAAAGTGTATAGTCCTGATAAGCTTGTGTCCGGATTTTCAAAAAAATCCCCGGAGATTTGACCTCCGAGGATCGGCAATCAGGATTCAGTTCGTTAAGTATCGCCTAGGAGACGAATTTTTTATAGCGCTCGTTTATGCGCGCCCAATGCAGGCTATTAAGGAAGTTTTCAATGTAGGTTGCGCGGCCGGGACCGTCCTTGTGGTAATAAGCATGCTCGAAAACGTCGCAGGAGATGAGCGGCATCCCGCCCCACATGGCGCCGTGGTGATGATGATCCACCAGAACGTTGATCAGCCGCCCGCTGTATAGTTTATCGAAAACCAGAACGCCCCAGCCGGAAAGCTTTGCGGCGAAAGCGGTGGCTTTGAAGTCCTCTTTCCATTTATCAAAACTGCCGAACTCTTTCTCGATAGCGGCCAGCACTTCGGGCCCCTTCCTGGGGTCGCCATCGCCGCCGAGAACTTCCCAGTAAACGTCATGCAGAAGAGCGCCGGCATGGTTCCAGTTGCGCTGACGTTTCAGCTCGCCGATCTCGGAGTAATTGCCGTTGGCGTCCGCCGGATCGGCCTTCTCCAGGCCTTTCTCGATGGTATTCAACGCCGCCACGTAACCTTTGTGATGCTTGTTGTAATGCCAGTCGGTCGTCTCCGGCGAGACTACATCTTTCAACTTATCTTTCGCTTCATCGTCCGAGTAAGGACGTTTATTAAATTTCCATTCGTAAGCCATTTTCGGATCCTCTCTATTTTCGAAAAACCGTCCGTAATTGAAAACCGTTATCATTTACAATTATGATAATAACGGCCTGCCCCGGAAAAAGGTTCCGCGACGATTTAATTATGATAGGATATTTTTGAATCTATTCAGAATCGTACTGTACCAGAGAGTATATATTTTTGCCAGGCAGTTTTTGCCGCCCATTTAAGAATATCAATTCTATAATAATGGCGATTTCCTCTATTACACCGCCCAGTTTTTCAACTAATTTGGCCGTTGCGGCAAGCGTCCCGCCGGTAGCCAGAAGATCGTCGAGAATTAACACCCTCTCCCCTTTTTTAATGGCGTCGGAGTGAATCTGCAAGGTTGCTTTGCCGTACTCCAGATCGTACGATTCCTCAATTGTATCCCAGGGGAGTTTGCCCGGTTTACGAGCCGGGATAAAGCCGATTCCCAGCCGATCCGCCAGCGCCCCGCCGAATATAAATCCGCGCGATTCTATACCGACAAGCAGATCGAGTTCTCTTTCCTTATATCTCTCATGAAGGTGATTTATGGCAAATCCGAAAGCTTCCGGATCGCAGATCAATGTTGAAATGTCTCGGAATATGACGCCTTTTATGGGAAAATCGGGAATGTTTCTAATTCTGCCCTTAAGGTCCTCAAGTTTCATAGCTGTATATTGAAGCCTTTGTATTTACCCGCATACTCCAACCAATCGATATTAATGCCGGTGATATGCGCCGATGACGGACCCACCTTAACCTCATCCACGAAACCGTGAACCGCCGAGCTGTC
>CBFCYP010000187.1:0-5163 GCA_965602185.1 uncultured bacterium | reverse complement strand
CGACCAGATACTGGGTATACATATTTTCGGCCCGCATTCGGGAGATATAATTTTCGCCGGTACCGCCCTGATGGAGTTCGACGGCACCGCCGAAGATCTCGGCCACATAATGGCGATCCATCCCACCCTGTCGGAGGCGTTAATGGAGGCCGGGTTAAACGTGAACAAAAAGGCTATTCATATCATAAATTAACATCAGGGTAAGGAGGATCCGGTGCCCGCGAAAAAGAAATCGTCAAAAAAGCAGCTATCGGCCGCCGACGGTTTGGCTGTGGCTATACAGACCGAGTTAGAGGGATTCGAATTTTATAAAATCGCCGCTAAAAAATCCAAAGACGAAGGCGCGAAAAAGATGTTCGAATCGCTGGCCGCCGACGAGGTAAGACACAGCAATATGCTCAACGACCAGTATCAGCTTATCATCCAGGGCAAGGATTTCAAACCTTTCAGGAAGCCGCCCAGATCTAGATTCAAGGTGAAATCGCCGGTTTTCTCCAAAGAATTCCTGGAAAGCAAAAAGAAAAAGAATTTCGAGATGTCCGCACTCTCCATCGGGATAATGCTGGAACAGAACGCCATCGATTTTTACCGTCAGCAGAAAGAAAACTTGCAGGATCCGAAGGCTAAAAAGCTCTTTCACGAACTGGCGGCCTGGGAGGGCGAGCATCTGCGGGCCCTGATCGCTCAAAAGAATTTTTTACATAGAGCGATTTTCGCCGAGGCCAGGTTCGAGCCTTTCTAAAATTACGATCCCTGAAGGGCGCTTGAAGCGCCCTTTTCTTTACTATTCAACTATTGAGGATTAAATGAAAATCGGGTGCCAGACCGAATACGGCAAAATCGAACGGTTGCTGTTGAAACATCCCCAGGACGCCTATATAAACCAGAATACCATCGATAAACAGTGGGAAAATCTCAATTATTCCGGCCCCACCGATTATAAAAAAGCGGTTATCGAATATGACAATTTTGTTACGTTATTGAAAGGTTTTGTTCCTTACATAGAATATTTACCCCAAAACGATAATACCGGCCTCGATTCGGTCTACGTTCACGATCCCGTGCTGGTAACCAAAGAGGGCGCCATTCTATGCAACATGGGCAAGGCCAAGCGAAGCGGCGAATCCGAGGCTATCGAGGAATATTTCAAAGCTATTGATATTCCGATTTTGGGTATCATCACAGGTGGCGGCCATCTCGAAGGCGGCGACATAGTCTGGATGGATGAGAAAACCATTGCCGTGGGCGAGGGTTACCGCACCAACGCCGAGGGCATCAGGCAACTAAAAGAGCTGATATCATCGCTGGTGTATGAGTTTTTCGTGGCGCCTCTCCCCCACTGGCAGGGACCGTCGCATTGCCTGCACCTGATGTCGATGATCAGCCCGGTGGATCGCGACCTGGCTGTAGTTTATCCCAAAATGATGCCGGTGCCGTTCCGGGAGTGGCTTTTAAGAAGAGGAACGACGCTTGTAGAGGTGCCCGATTCGGAGTATGGCAACATGGCCTGCAATGTCCTGGCGGTGGCGCCGAGGAAATGTATCATGCTCTCGGGCAATCCGGTGACAAAGGGCATGCTCGAAAAAGCCGGCGCGGAGGTTTTCGAGATCGACGGCGACGAGATCTGCCGCAAGGGCGCCGGCGGCCCCACCTGCCTCACCAGGCCGATTCTACGAGTATAGTATGCATACTGTGCTGTCGGATCACCCGATCCGACAGTATTTCGGTAAGGAAATCCCGCTGGAAGCTAGGCTGACAGCGCGTTAAAATGATGCGTCAGGATGGAATCCGTGACATCCTGACGCTTATTGCCCTCAGGATGTCATCCCTCGACCTTTGGTCGGGGACATCCATACTGAGGGATTTAAAATTGTAGTTTTGGGTGGCATGCCCCGCCAAGGGCGGGGCCGCAGGCATAAGCATGCTTATTCGGTTTCACCGAAAAAGCATGCCACGCCTCTACAACAGCATATCGGCAGCAAGCTACCGACCTATGGTCTTCTTAAATAGATATATTTGATTATCCCCCTCCCCAAAAAAAACACTTGCGCAACTTGATTTAATTTCCATATTAACGTCCTAAAATTGGATGGTAATTGATTTTGGGCCGCAGGCGGCGGCCGCCAGCCCGGATTACAACCCGAAAGGAGACCGGAAATGAAGGTCGAAATAGATCAGGACGAGTGCACAGGAGACGAGATCTGCGTGGATCTCTGCCCGGAAGTGTTCGAGATGGACGGCGACGTGGCCAAGGTCATCGCCGACCCGGTACCGGATGATGTCGAGGATGCCGTTCGCGAGGCGGCGGAGTCCTGCCCGGCGGAGTGCATAAAGCTAATCGAATAGAATAGATTGGCGGTCAGGGCGAGCCATGACTCGCAAAACAGAAAATTATCTCAACTGTGACTGACACCTTTGATGCAAGGGTCGATCCCGGATCGGCCCTTTTTATTTTGCGGGATATTTTTTGTAGGCGGTCATTTTGGTGGCCGCGATCAATCGTAGGTCAAATCCCTCCGGGATTTGACGGCAGGGCGTCGGGTCCCGGGGGCACGCGACCTACAGCCAGGATTGCGCCTGCCGAATCACAAAATATAAGCTCAAAACCGGAAACAGCTTGACCCGCGCCGTTGTTAATGTATATAGCGTAGATATTTAGTTAAGAGGCAGAGGTAAATGAGTGAAAAATCGAAAAAACTGGTAAGGGCCGATCTCGGGCGCACCGATTACAAAACCGCCTGGGATCTTCAGAAAAAGCTCGTGGAACTGCGCCGGAAAGACGAGATACCGGACGTTCTGCTTTTTACCGAGCATAATCCGGTGATAACCATGGGCCGAGCCGGTTCTACCGGGAATCTCCTCTGTTCTCCCGAAGAGTTGAAAACGAGAAACGTGGAGTTGTATGAAATCGAGCGGGGCGGCGATGTGACCTTTCACGGCCCCGGGCAGCTGGTGATCTACCCTATTCTGGATCTCAATGACCACGGCCGCGACCTGCACAGGTACCTTAGGAATCTCGAAAAAACGATAATAAGGGTTTTAAAAGAGTACAATATCGAAGCCGTTACCAAAGAGGGATTGACGGGAGTCTGGGCGAACGATTATAAGCTGGCGGCCATCGGGGTGGCGGTATCCAGATGGATAACCTATCACGGCGCGGCTCTCAATGTCAATACCGACCTCGATTATTTCAAACTCATAACTCCCTGCGGTATAACCGAATACCCGGTAGGTTCCATGGGGTCCGCCTTGGGAGAAGAGATCGATATAAATGATGTTAAAAACCGGATCGAGAGTAGTTTTGCCGAAATTTTCGATTATGTAATCGAACCGGCAGACTCATTGGATTCAATCATACCGGAACCGGCGAGGTGCGATCGATGATAACCTTTGCCGAATATGTAAAAGTGGGCCAGCTTCAGCAGATGGCCGAAAAAGGCTGGTTCAAAATTACTTTCAGGGGCAAGGTGATAATAATAACCTTCGTCGAAAATGATCCCCTTGCCATCGAGATATTTGATGCGGCTAATCCCAATGATTGCTCGTTGCCTTACGATTTTCATCCCGATATCGCGAGCGAGCTGGAACCGTTGCTCGACCCGCCGCTGGAATCGTGGGGGCATCTGAAAACCTACCCGGTAAAAATAGAAGGTGACAATATATTCATAGGATTTAATCCCTTGGAATAAGGCGGGCCGATGGAGAGATTTGACATTACAGACCCCAGGATAAACAGGTACATAAAAACGATAGGGAATTCATCCGATCCCGTTTTAAAAGAGATGGAAAAATACGCGATCGAGAACCGTTTTCCGATTATCGGGCCCATGGTGGGGCCTTTCTTAAGGCAGCTGGCCGTTATAATGAAAGCCAAAAACATTCTCGAAATGGGCTCGGGATTTGGTTACTCGGCATACTGGTTCGCCGGCGGAATCCCGGATGACGGCCGGATAATCTGCACCGACAGCGACGAATCCAACCAAAAAAGGGCGCTCGAATATCTGAAGCGGGGAGGGTTTGATAAGAAGGTCGATTTCCGTCTGGGTGACGCCCTGGAGATCGCCTCAAAGCTGCTCGGCCCCTTTGATATAATTTTAAATGATATCGACAAACATGGTTACCCGAAGGCATTCGATTTGGCCCTGAAGCTTCTGAAACCGGGCGGGATTTTCATAACCGATAACGTCCTGTGGTCGGGAAGAGTGCTTTCGGAAGAGCCGGACCGGAACACCAGGGGCATTCAGGAATTTAACCACAAGCTTTTTAATTCCGACGGTATTATATCGTCGATAATTCCGATCCGCGACGGACTCGGATTGGCCGTAAAACTTTGAATTCCGTAGAGTTCATACTCGCCCAGAGGAAAGCCTTTTTCGAAGGAACGGAAATGGTTCTTCAAAGTATAAAGCCTGAGTGGTTTGATATCAAGCCGTTGCCGGAAATGATGTCATTCGGGGAACAAATAAATCATATTTCGGCTGTGGAGGCCGAGATTCTGGATGAAACCGCTACGGCGCTGAAGTTTGAGAAGATACCGTTCGATTATGAACCATCGAAAAACCTGGAAACCTCGCTTTCTCAATGGAGAAGGATCCATAACCTGGGAGATGATTTTGTCTCCAGGCTCGATGATGGTAAATTGGATTTCCGGTTCCTAACCGTGAGCCACTCCCATATATCGGTAACCGCCATGATAAACACGGTGATAGAACATGAAATTCATCATCGCGGAGAGATCATAGCCTATTTCCGAATGATAAAGTCTCCTCCACCGAAAAGATGGAAGGATTAACGGAGAAAAGGATGAGAAAAATAACGGGGATAAGCCTGTTGATAGTGACGTTCGCCATTTTTGCCATAAACGCGTTCTCGGATGAAACTAAAAAGACACCCGCCATCCTCGAAGGTAAAATCTGGGGCGGTTCGGATACGCTCGATCTGGGAAAACAGGGTATTGCGGATTCGATCATCCCTTCCGCCGGAGATACCGTAATAGCCGAGATAAATGAAATAGAAATAGACTGGTCTTCCAAAGATGTAATAGAACTGGCTGGTAAAAGCATTTCGACAAAGGCGGATTTATTGAGGCTGAAGCTCTCCTTGCCCCGGACGCTCAAATTTATCAAGGATGCCCCTGTTAAGCTGGCCGCCAAATCGAGCGAT